>JBBIQJ010000033.1:0-19641 GCA_037442385.1 Armatimonadota bacterium | reverse complement strand
TCGGCATCGGCTACGTGTACACGCCGAAGAGCTGGATCGAGCTGTACGCGGGTGCCAAGCAGCACCGACTCGATCAGCCAGGAACCGGTTTCGACGACGTGTCGTTCCTGATGGCCGGCACGCGCATCAAGTTCTAGCAATGTACAGCGCCGCGCGTCGCGTGGATGCGGTCGGCGGCGCGCTCGCGCGCGCCGCGCACAACGCCAGCCGCTGATAGGCAGGCTGATTCACGCTGGCAATCGGAACCCAGCCCTGCTCCAGAAACCCCTGTGCAAGCGATTCCAGCACCGCCAGCCCCCGCCTGGAGACCGTGTGAGACGCCAGCAGCGCGAAGGTGGACCGGCTCAGCAGTTCCCACGCGCCGTATGCGAACAGGAGCGCAGGCGGGTCGTCCATCGCCTCCAGCGCGGTGGGGTAGGCGGCGTGTTGAAAGCTCACCCAGCGCACGCCACAACGCATGAGGTACGCTTCCAGCTGCTCGGTTTGCTCCAGCCAGTGGGGGAACTCGGCTTTGAGCGCATGGATTGCCCGCGACGGCAGACGATACTCCCCTGCAAGCGCCTCCACAGGCAGTTCCAGCACTTCGCGCGGGCTGAGCCGATGCACCTGCTGGCGCTCCAGCACATGGCGCATCGTTTTGCGCCCGACATCAGGCAAGAGGCTCAATAATAGGAGCCACTGGTGTTCCGACATGGCAGGTCGGGTATTCCCTTACTCCTCCTGAATAATCCTGTGATAAATCCCCATCCAGTAGGGCAACAGGAACGCCGTGCCATCGTCCTCTTCTCTGCCCAGTGGGTCGCCTCCATCCAGCCGGTAAGGGTTGCCGTTCCAGCGCATGATGGGGCGTTCGCTGTAAGGCAACACCTCCACCGACTGCCACTCCCCGAAGCGCCCCTGGCGGGCGTCCAGCGTGATGTCCAGCCGATGGCTGTTGCGACACTCCCAGCGACGCAGGTCAAGGGGCCATTCCTGCAGGGTTCGCACGGCGTTTTCCACATCGCACGGTTTGCCTGTAATCGCCCCGTAAATAAAGTTAAACAGGGGACTGCGCTCGGGGCGCTCAATCTGCCAGCTGCGCTCCAGACTCATCAGCCACATGCGCCGATAGGTTGGGTTCTGCTCATACAGCAGAAACGGATAGTAGCATAGAAACGCCAGCTCATCGTCGGAGTGGTTGATTTCAAACGGCGGCAGCATCTTCTGGGTGATGGCGTTAATCAGGTAGTGGTGTTTCTGAATCAGCGACTCGTAAGCCTGCTGATATTTCACGTCACCGGTGATGTGGTAGGCAACTTTGAGGTGGGAAAGAATCGAGAGCGCGTTCAGCCCGCGCTCCTCTTCCCACAGGGGGTCGTCGTTAATCGCTTCGGGGTTGAAGATAGCCCAGCGTGTGGGTTTGCCGTCTTTGTCGATCAGTCGCCAGTTGTTTTGCATCAGGTGGTCGGTAACGCGGCGCACCACACCCCGAATCGCCTCTTTTTCTGCCTCGTCTGCCACCAGGTCGTAGTAAATTGCCCAGATGAAGTAGTGCCCGTCCAGCTCGTCGGAGCTGGTATCGCCTTTCCAGATGTAGTTCGGGTCTACGGGCGATTCGTGCCACTCGCCGCGCGACTGAATGTAGCGGGTTTCGCTCTTATGGATGATGCTCCGTGCGGGGAAGCCGGGGATGCCCGTGAGCGCCTCCAGTTTGAGTAGCGCCTGCATCGACTGGCGGGCGCGCTGGCGGGCGTTCGGGTCTTTCGTGGCGGCGTACTGAAAGCACTGGGCGGCGCAATAGAGCGCGGTCCACAACCCATCGTTATCGCTTGCCTCAATTTTCCAGTCGTCAGGCTTGCTGGGGTCTTCCCACACGCAACTGAACACGAAGCCGTTGCGGTTGTGGCGCAAAGCAATCAGTTTCTCGTAGTGTTCCGCTTTCTGGCGCAGGGTCATCGACACCGACTCGATGCAGGCGACACCGCCTTCGGTGGCAATCCATGCGCGGTTCTGGGAGTCGAGGGCAATCGCATGCACGCGATTGTCAGGTAGCCATCGCTTGCCCCAGAAGTAGCTCCAGCGTCCGTCGCGCAGTCGGCATGCGCCTTCGGACGTGCCGGCCCACAGGTCGCCGTTCGGGGCGAACGCCAGACAGCGAATCATGCCGTAGGGCGGAATCAACTCGGCAATCGGGTTGGCGGGCGCTTCGCCATACACTTCGCGTGAGAGATACCAGCCCTCGCCATCGCTAAGAATCAGTCCTGAGCGCCCCCCAATCCACAGATGCCCGATTGCGTCGCTGGCGGCGCAGAGCCAGTAGTCGTCATAAAATCGCCCACGATGGTCTTTGATGGGCACGATTCGCCATTCGCCGTGCTGCCAGCAGTAGAATCGGCGTTCTAGTTCGCCTTCGGCATAGGCGTAGAGCCGTCCGCGGGTGTCTTCGTGCATCCATCGAAAGGCGCGGCGTTCGGGCGCGGGCATCGTACGCTGGATGCCTTCTTGCCAGTGGTGGAGCGCGCTTTCTGTAAGCACC
This sequence comes from Armatimonadota bacterium, assembly GCA_037442385.1. GTDB lineage: Bacteria > Armatimonadota > Fimbriimonadia > Fimbriimonadales > GBS-DC > LDYB01. The sequence goes on along the minus strand of JBBIQJ010000033.1, from coordinate 17,126 downwards.
CACACGCCACCACCCTGTGCGGGAGCGATTCCGATCACCCCTTCGCCCTGCCACAACACGCCGCGTGTGGAGTGTCCCAGCGTTTGCGGATTCGCCCAGAAGACCGCGCCCTGTCCGTCGGGAACCAGCCAGCGCACAGGCGCCTCAACGACACGCTCCCAGCGTTCGGGGTTGTTCAGCGGTGCGCGCGCCAAGCCTCGCGGTGTGCCCGTCCACACCCACTCCCCCGACACGGTGAGGGCGTAGACCCTGTTATCGGGCAAGCCGTGTTCAGTTGTGTAAAAATGCGTGCGGTCCTGCAGAAACGGCGCGACTTTGTAGGTCGCTGGTGCGGATTGCATCAGTGCGCCCATCGCCACAACCTCAAGGAGCATAAGGTTCTGTTCGGCGTGGACGCGGGGGTTCCTGCGACAAAAGGGGTACAAGCACGGGGTCGCCCGTGCCAGAAGCGCGGGCGACCCCGCAGAGCGCACGCTTAGCCTACCGAGCCTTCCATCTCCAGCTCAATCAGGCGGTTCAGCTCCACAGCATACTCCATCGGCAACTGCTTCGCCAGCGGCTCGATGAAACCCGACACAATCAGCGTGAGCGCCTCGTCCTTCTTCAGCCCGCGCGATTGCAGGTAGAAGAGCTGCTCCTCGCTGACCTTGCTCACGCGCGCCTCGTGCCCAATCGTAACCTCCTTCTCGTTAATCTCGATGTAGGGGTAGGTGTCGGTCTTGGCTTCCTCATCGAGCAGGAGGGCGTCGCACTCCACATTGCACTTGCTGTGGTGAGCGCCTTCCAGCACCTGCACCAGCCCGCGATAGGAGGCGCGCCCTGTGCCTTTGGAGATGGACTTGGAGGTGATTCGGCTGCTGGTGAACGGCGCAGCGTGAATCACCTTGCCGCCAGTGTCCTGATGCTGTCCATCGCCTGCGAACGCAACGGAAAGAATTTCCCCGCGCGCCCCCGGCTCCATCAGATAAACGGAGGGGTACTTCATCGTGGTTTTGGACCCTAAATTGCCATCCACCCATTCCATCACGGCGTCGCGATAGGCGACTGCGCGCTTGGTCACGAGGTTATACACATCCTTCGACCAATTCTGGATGGTAGTGTAGCGCACGCGCGCCCCGGGTTTGACGATAATCTCCACCACCGCGCTGTGCAGCGCAGATTCGGCATATACCGGGGCAGTGCATCCTTCTACATAATGCACGAACGAGCCTTCTTCGGCAATAATCAGGGTGCGCTCGAACTGCCCCGCGTTTTTGGCGTTGATTCGGAAATACGCCTGAAGTGGGATCTCCACACGCACGCCCGCAGGCACATACACGAACGAACCGCCCGACCACACCGCCGAGTTGAGCGCCGCGAACTTGTTGTCATCGGGCGGAATCACGGTGCCGAAATACTCCTGCACAAGGTCGGGGTACTCACGCACGGCGGTGTCGGTGTCCACAAAAATCACGCCCTGCTTTTCGAGATCCTCGCGCAGGCGGTGGTAAATCACCTCGGAGTTATGCACAATAATGCCCTCAGCGATAAAGTTATGCACGCCTTCCACCTCAATATCGTAGGTGTCCTCGACGCCGACATAAGTGACGGACTCTATGCGTGCAAACCCGATATCTTCGCTGACATGGGCATTCAGGGGAACGCCGTGATACGACTTATGCTGATGATAGGAGCGGCGCGGGGCGAGGTTATTGCGCACCTTCACGGAGTATTCTGCCAGTGGCGTCAGGTCGCCGCTGATGAGGAACCGGTAGCCGACGCGCTCCGTCGTGCGCCCTTTGTAGGTAGACCGCGAGGTGAAGGTGTGGATGTCCGATACACTCAAACCGCACAGGATTGCGAGTCGATGCATCGCTTTGAGAAGCGATTCGTTTACGCTGGTGAGTAGCACATCGTTATTGCGCTCGCTACATCGGACCCTGCCGTCTGCGTCGATGTACCCCGCGAGGAGCGCCAGCTGCTGGCTGCGCGGCAAGCTGAAAACCCAGTCGGGGATTGACTTAGTGTAAGCATTGCCTGTAATCCCCAGCGTCTCAAGGAATCGGGCAATCGGCGCACTGTAGATGCGCACCCGATAGGGATCGCTGCTGGGACGCAGGCGGTAATGGAACGCCGCGCAGAGCGCATCTGCCAGCTGTGCCCGCAGCTCGGGCTGGGTCGCAGGAAAGGCGATGTCCACGATGGTGTAGGGTTTGCTGGGCGTCTTCCGTCGCAGGCAGCCATCGCCCAGATACGCGCCCAAAAACCACATCAGGGGTTCCGTAGTTTCTGCCGGCAGGCGCAAATGTCGCTGCTGGCGCGTGTGGAGCCAGCTGGAAGCGTTCACCTCAAACTCACGCGACTGATTGCGCCTTGTGTAGGTCGCTGAAATCTCGACAGTTGGCAGGCGGTACGGCTTACCCTCATCAGGAACTTGGCGGGCAATTGCGATGTAGTCGCCCGGTTGCAGGTCCGACAGATAACGCCACTGAGGGCGAATCGTACCGCGCAGCTTGCCCTCGCCCTTCTCGTAGACAATCGCGTAGAAGGGGTGATTGTAGGTTGCCTTGAGCGTGCGCCCCGCGACCTTGACCTCAAAGACAGGCAGCTTACCCTTATACATCACGGCACGCACGCGCTGCTTGATGATGCGGCGCGTGTCGGGGTCAAGTGAATAGACCCACTGACCAGGTTGAATTTCAGCAATCGGCACCAACCCAGAGTCGGTGTAGACCATCGAATCGGCTGTCAGGCAGTCATACTGAGCCCCCACCCCTGCAAGGAACTTGCGCTCCCATTCGGGGATGCCCAGCCGATCAAAGGTGCGCTTAATCTCTTCGGGCACTTCATCCCAGGTCCGCCCCTGACGCTCCGTCGGCTTGATGTAGTAGACAATCTCATCAAAGTTCAAACTGGACAGGTCGGGTCCCCAGCTGGGCATGGGTTTGGTGAGGAAAATCTCATAAGCGCGCAGGCGGAAATCCCGCATCCACTTCGGCTCGTTCTTCTGATACGAGATTTCCTCCACCACGCGGCGACTGAGACCCTTGCCCGTGGCGAAAACAGGCTTAATGGTGTCGTAGAAACCGTACTTGCTGATATAGTCTTCATCCAAACGCAGAATATCGTGCTGTGCCATAGAAACTCACCTCCAGATTTCAGGCGCCCGCCGTTGCCAGCTCGTTGCGCACCCAGTCGTAGCCCTTCTCTTCGAGTTCGAGCGCCAGACGGGCGTCGCCAGAGCGCACGATGCGCCCATCCACCATCACATGCACATAATCGGGCGTGATGTAGTTCAGAATGCGCTGGTAGTGGGTAATCACCAGGAAAGCGCGTTCAGGAGAGCGCATCGCGTTCACACCCTGCGATACGACCTTAAGCGCGTCAATATCCAGACCCGAATCGGTCTCATCCAGCACTGCCAGGGTCGGCTCCAGAAGCGACATCTGCACAATCTCGAAGCGCTTCTTCTCGCCGCCCGAAAAGCCCTCGTTCACGGGGCGTGAGGCGAACGAAGCGTCCATCTCCAGACGCTTCAGATGCTGAAGCAGAAGTTTGTAGAATTCGGTGTATTTGACCTCTTTGTTGAATCGGCGCTGATACGCCAGCCGCAGGAAGTTGGCAATCGTAACGCCAGGCACTTCCATGGGATACTGGAACGCCAGAAACACCCCCGCACGCGCGCGTTCGTCGGGTTCCATCTCCAGCAGGTTTTCACCGTTAAACAGCACCTCACCTTCGGTAACCTCGTAGCCCGGATGCCCTGCCAGCACTTTCGCCAGCGTGGACTTCCCGGAGCCGTTTGGCCCCATCAGGGCATGCACCTCACCCGCGTGGATGGTCAGCTCAAACCCACGCAGGATGAACTCGTCCTCATCGGGCAGTTTCACCCACAGATTGCGCACTTCCAGCAATGGCTTCTTCTCGTTCACGGTAGACCTCCTTGATGTTTAGCGTGGCTAAATTTTACCTGAGCTGCGCCGTGAAAGTCAAGGGGGTAGAGGGGGTTCGAAAAATCGCCCTCGAGCAGGGTGGCAGAACCCGTTCCCAAGATACAAAGCCCGCCTACGCGGGCTCAAATAGCCGACGGAGGTCGGCTTCGTATCCTAGGAACGGCTTCAGCCGTCTGACACAAACGCCCTCCCATTCCACAGCGGGCTCGTTTTCCCGCCTCGCCTCTCACGACACCCCCCAGAGTGAGGTATAATACCTCCAGCGATGGAGGAGCCTTTCTCGTTCATTCCGAAAACGCCTGAACCCGAATCGGGGGACTCTTCTCCAGAAGTGGTTCTGCCAGAGCCGCAGTCGGCGGAGGAGGCGCGCCGCCGAGGCGACCAGCTGATGCGGCTGGGGCGCTACGAGGAGGCGTTTCATTACTACCGCCGCGCCATCGAGATGGACGGCAATAACGCGGCGCACTATATGCAGCTGGGCGACGCTTACGCCTATGCCGACCAGCCCGCTCGCGCGCTGGCATACTACCAGCGGGCAATGCGCCTCAACCCGCGCGACCCCGAACCCTACTTCGCGCTGGGCGAAATCTATCGCCGATTCGGACGCTACGACGCCGCAATTGCCCACTTCCGCCGCGCCATCGAGTTCGGCGCGGATAACGCCTTCGTGCAGTTCAAATACGCCGAAGTGCTGGCGCTGAGCCAGAAATATCCGCAGGCGGTGGAAGCAGGACGCCGCGCTGTGAACCACGAACCCAGCAACGGCTTCTACCGATTCTGGCTCGCCGACCTGCTGGAACAGATGGGCGACATCGAAGAAGCCATTCAGGAAATGGAAATGGCGACCCTGCTTAACCCTGAAGACGACTACTATCACTTCCGCTACGGACTGCTTTGCATTCAGAACGAGCAGTACGAGCAGGCGCTCCGCTCCATCGAGACTGCCCTGCGCCTCCATCCGAACCGACCGCTCTACCTCTCCCTGCTGGGGGACATCTATCACCTGCTGAACCAGGAGGAGCAGGCAAAGGAAGCCTACCAGATGGCAGGCGAACTGGATAGCTATGAGCGCGCCGAACTGAAACGCGCCCGCCAGGCGGCAAAACTTATCCCCCGCGAAGAACCCGACTGGGACAACCTCTGACCTCCCCATCAGGTTCAGGTATAATAGCCTCACTATGGCAGCAAAGCGCCTCTCGCGTCGGGAGTTCCTCAAGTCCGCCACGGCTGTCGCTGGGCTTGGGCTGTTTGCTCCCCACGCACTGACTGCAACACCGTCGTACAGGAGGGATTTGCGTATGGCTGAGATTCAAGTTGTGGAGGTTGTGGCTAAGCCGTTGCCTGAAAAAGTGTTCCAAACGGAAAAGTTCGGTATCTCCCGCAAAACCCACGAGGAACACTACAAGCTCTATCAGGGCTATGTGAACAAGACCAACGAGATTCGCAAAGCGCTCAGTGCGCTCACTGCCGACGACTTCGCGAAAGGGAACCAGACCTACAGCCTGATTCGCTCGCTGAAAGTGGACTACACCTTCGCGCTGGGCGGGGTGAAGAACCACGAGCTTTACTTCGAGAACCTGGGTGGCGGCGGTTCGGAGCCGAGCAGCGAACTGCGTAGTGCGCTGGCGCGCTATTTCGGTTCCTACGAGCGCTGGCTGGACGACCTCAAAGCGACGGGCATGGCAGCGCGCGGCTGGGTCTGGCTCGCTTACGACCATGACGACGGAAGCCTGTTCAACTACATCGGCGACGCCCAGAACACCTTCCCCGTATGGAACGCCACGCCCATCCTCGCGATGGACACCTATGAGCATGCCTATTACCTCGACTTCCAGACAGCACGCGCTAAATACATCGAGGCGTTCATCCAGGCGATTGACTGGGATGTGGTGAACGCACGCTACGAGGCGATTCTGCGCTCGAAGCGCTAACAACCTCTCACGGGGTTCCCCGCGCTAAAAGGGGAACCCCCCTCACGACGGCAACTCAGGGAGCGGGCGCGAAGCGACGGAGGCTCGCTATGGCATATCGCGACTTTCAGGACTTTCTGCTACGGCTGGAACAGGAAAACGAACTGCGTCGTGTCCACTACCCGTTAGACCCGTATCTGGAGATTACGGAAGTCGCCGACCGCGTGATGAAATCGGGCGGTCCCGCCCTGCTGATTGAACGCCCCAAAGGCTACGAGATTGCTGTTGCCATCAACACGATGGGGTCCCGCAAGCGCATGAGTATGGCGCTTGGCGTGGACGACTTCAAAACGATTGCCTGCGAAATAGAGGCGCTGCTCAAGCCAGAAGTGCCCCAGCTGGAGGGGGGCTTGCTGGGTAAACTACGCGCCCTGCCCGAAGTGATGCCCCAGCTGGGCAGACTCCTGCAAGTCGCGTGCTCAGTGCCCCCCACCCGCGTTAAGGAGGGCATCGCACAAGAGGTGGTCAAAACGGGCGACCAGATAGACCTGTTTGAGTTCCCCATCCTGCACTGCTGGCCCCAGGATGGGGGACGCTACATTACCCTACCGCTGGTGTTCACGCATGACCCCAACACGGGCAAGCGCAATGTGGGCATGTATCGCATTCAGGTGCTGGATAAGCGCACCACCGCGATGCACTGGCAGATTCACAAGGTGGGCGCCGAACACTATCACCATGCCGAGAAGCGCGGCGAGCCAATTCAGGTGGCAGTGGCGCTGGGCGATGACCCTGCGCTCACCTTCAGTGCGATTGCGCCTCTACCCCCCGCGATCGACGAGCTGATGTTTGCTGGCTTCCTGCGCAAAAAACCCGTGGAGCTGGCGCCCGCGAAAACGGTGGACATCCTCGTGCCTGCAAACGCCGAGATTGTGATAGAGGGCTATATCAACCCCGGCGAACGGTGTCTGGAAGGTCCCTTCGGCGACCACACAGGCTACTATAGCCTTGCGGATTATTACCCTGTGTTCCATGTAACAGCGATTACGCACCGCCAGAAACCCGTATATCCTGCCACGATTGTGGGCGCACCCCCCATGGAAGATGGCTGGATGGGCAAGGCGGTGGAACGCATCTTTCTACCGCTGGTGCGGCTCACCCTGCCCGAAATTGTGGACATGAACCTCCCTGTGGAAGGCGTTTTTCACAACTTCTGCTTCGTGAGTATCCGCAAGCGCTATCCCGGGCATGCTTTCAAAGTGATGAATGCGCTCTGGGGGCTGGGGCAGCTGATGTTCAGCAAGTTCATCGTGGTGTTCGATGAGGATGTGAATGTGCAGGACCTCGGCGAGGTGCTGTGGCGTTGGGGCGCGAATGTGGACCCCGAACGCGACACCCTGATTGTGAAAGGACCCGTGGATGTGCTGGATCATGCCAGCCCCTATGCGGGCTACGGCAGCAAAATAGGTTTTGACGCGACCACCAAGTGGAAGGAGGAAGGCTTCACCCGCGAATGGCCCGATGTGATTCGAATGAGTCCTGAAGTCAAAGCGAAAATAGACGCCATCTGGGAGCAGCTGGGGCTGTAGGAAAACATTCCTAACGATCTCCTCTGCGAATCGTCTAACCCTCTGTGGAAGCGGTGCGAGGGCAATATGAGGGCTTTGGGCGCGGCGTGCCTGCATGGCAGGCAAGCATTCTTCTGCTGGGGGTATGGCTCACGCTATGTCTGAATGGGTGTGCAGGTTCCGAAGTCGCGCGGCGGTGGCGTCCGATTGCGAACTTCACCACTTCGCTGGAGGGGCGCACGCCCGCGCAACGGCACAATGCGTTGCTGGCAGCGCGGCGCATCGACGGGCAAACTCTCCCATCAGACGCCACATGGTCGTTCAACGCCTGCGTGGGCAAGTGGGTGCGCTCGGAGGGCTTTCAACGAGCGCCTGTGAGCTATGGAGGGATTCTAGTGCCTGCGTGGGGTGGTGGCGTGTGCCAGACCTCAACGAGCGTCTATAACGCGGCGCTGCTGGCAGGGCTGGAAGTGGTGGAGCGCCATCCTCATGCGGTCGCACCGCAATATGTGGCGCCCGGTCTGGATGCCGCTGTAGCGCAGGGGATTGCCGATTTGCGTCTACGCAATCCCTATCCCTTTCCCGTGCGCCTTCGGGCAAGAGGAGAGGGGAATTGGCTCGTGTGTGTTGTGGAGGCGTATGCCACCGAATCGGAGATCGCCCGCCATGTGCCCCACTGTGAGCTGGTCTGTGAGCGGCTCGCGGTTCAGGCGCCACTGGAGGTGCGAGGTTTCCGACCCCAACCCGGACGCCCCGGCATGCTGACGCGGCTCTGGCGAATCAAGCACTGGAACGGCAAAACCGAGCGCGAGTTCTGCCACGAAACCTACTATGCCCCGCTGCCAAAGGGCATCCCCTAACGCTCGCTGACCACCTGATAGACGCTGGCGAGCGCGTTTTCCAGCTGTTTTTGGGTTGCGGTCAGGGTCAGGTCGGCGCGGGTGCGCTCCAGCACGGCGCGCAGGGCGTCGCACGAGCGACGCAAACCGCCCGTTAGCGCATCGGGATAATCAAAGGTAATCAGCTCATCGTAAATCTCATCCATCACCCGCAGGAGCGTTTCCGCGTGAGTAATCTCGCCAGCTCGCAACAAGTCCAGCACATAGCGCCGACACTCCGACGCTGCCTCCGCCATCCCGTTCAGATAAGCAGGAACACCGACCTCCAGTTCTTCCGGTTCGGGGAGCGCATTCCCCAGCACAATTGCATAAAGCACCTCGCCTTCCACATACTCCTTTTCGGCGTCGTGCAGGAACCCTGCGTAATACACTTCGGGATGGGGACGTAAGCGCGCGCGTGCCTGCTGAATTTCGGCGTGCGCCTGACTGAGCAACTCGCGACATGTATCGAACTCGTGGCGGTGAAGGCTTCGGATGGCGCGGGCGCAAAGTTGCACGGCTCGCCTGCAAGATTGTAAGCCCGCCTCCCGCGCCTGATGGCTCTCCTCCATCTGCTGGCGCAGTCGCTCGGCAATCTCACTCCAGTGATTCATAGTGCTGGGGATTATACCCCCGCTGGATCAACGAGCGCACGACGCCGTAGCTATCCCCATACAGGGGGTCTTCAGAGCGCTCTTCGAACAGCACCCCTATCACAAACGGCTTGCTCATCGCCATCCAGCAGAAAGAATCCACCCACTCCGCAACATTCTCGCGCCAGAAAACCGCGTGCGGTGTTTCGGGAGGCAGCTTGAGCGTCAGATAGAGCGGTTTGCCCAGCTCGCCGTACTGCTCCAGCAGATGTTCGAAATAGAACAGGTCGCCGTCGTGCCAGTAAAGCGTCAGATGGACGCCCTCGAAGGGCAGTTCCAGTTCCACACACGCCTGCAAAAACGACAGCCCGCTCTTACGGTGGTAGAGGCTATGCTCTACGCCTAGCAGGCGCACCGATAGGGGGTCTATTTCGCGTGTCGTTTGCAGAATCCGCCTCAGTATGGCGATTCGAGCGGCGTGGTCGGTTCCCAGCGATTGGAGTTGCGCGGGAGTGTCATCCAGAATCTGCCAGTAGCGCACCCATCCGCGATAGCGCATCAGGCAGGATTGCAGGCGTCTCTCCGGGGCTTGAAGCGCTTCTGCACCCAGCCCGGCGCCGAGAAGCACCTTGCGCTCCTGCTGGGCATATTGAATGAGCGGAATCCAGTCTGCCTCGCAACCGAGCGGAAGCGCAAGCGTGTTGAAGGAAGCAAGATGGTCGGTATCGGGCTGATTGGAATGCACATGCACGCCCCACAGAAACACAGGGCGCCCCTTGAGCCGCTGCAGGCGCGTGAGAGCAACGGCGCGCACGAGCGCTTCACTGGCCCGGATCAGGTGGCTCATCTGCAGAAGGGGATCTGTTGCCGATTGCACCGCTTCCAGATGGCGTTGCACTTTGGTTAGAGGCACACCCTTTCGGGCGTACTGCTTCAGACTCTGAGTCAACTGCGCTGTGCGCTCCCGCAGGAACGCACTGGAGAGAGTTAAGGGGGAATGGTTCGCAGTGAACCCCTTACCCTGATTGTTGACCCATATGGAGATACACCCTATCTCTGGAAGGTGAAACGGGGCGGCTACACCGCCGGGCGCCTGTGAGGTGATGCCCCATTCGTCCCCTTCGCCAGCCGTCAGAGCCTGGGGCAGCGGCTCGCCTGTAGCGCTGGCCAGGCGCCCATACGCCACACCGCCTACGCCTTCCTCAAGGCGAATGATAAAATTGCTCACAGCCCTGTTTCTATTTTCGGAGTTTACCTGCTTTTTCTGAAGACCTGCGTGTGGGTCAGGTACAATCCGAGCCGATGGAGCGCGAGATTCGCACGCGTGTGCTGATTGTGGGCGGTGGTGTGGGTGGATGCGCCTGCGCCATGGCGCTCGCCAGCCACCGTATCCCAGCGATTCTGGCTGAGCCGACCGACTGGCTGGGGGGACAGCTCACCACGCAGGCAGTGCCCCCCGACGAACATCGCTGGATTGAAGAGCAGGGCTGTACCCGACGCTACCGCGCCTATCGCGAGGCGGTGCGCGATTACTATCGCCGCTACTACCCCCTCACTCCTGCCGCGCGGGAAGACCCGTTCCTGAACCCCGGCGGGGGCTGGGTGAGTCGCCTGTGCCACGAGCCGAAAGTGGGACTCGCCGTGCTGAACGCCATGCTCGCCTATCCCCAGATGGGCGGCTGGCTCACGGTGCTGTACCACCACAAGCCTATAGAGGCGCTCACCGAGGGCGATTTCGTGCGCGCGGTGCGGTTGCTCAACACCGAAACGGGGAAAACTCTGATTGTCTACGCCGACTATTTCGTGGACGCCAGTGAGCTGGGCGACCTGCTGCCCCTCGCTGGTGTGGAGTATATCACGGGCGCGGAGTCGCAGCGCGAAACAGGCGAACCGCACGCCAAGCCCGAACCGGCGCCGCATACTGTGCAGGCGTTCACATGGTGCATGGCGCTTGGCTACGACCCGAACGGCGACCACACTATTGAAAAGCCCGCGCAGTACGAGCGCTGGCGCGCCTATCAGCCGCCCTTCTGGCGCGCGCCGTTTCTCAGCTGGACAGATGTGCATCCCATCACGCTCCAGCCGCGCTCGCTGAGCCTGTTTGGGGAGCAGGGCGTGGCGCTTTTTCCCTATCGGCAGATTGTGAACCCTGCGCTTTACGAACCCCCTCTCGCACCTGAACCTGTTACGATTGTGAACTGGCCCCAGAACGATTATTTTGAGGGCAATATTCTGGATGTGCCCGAAGCGGAGGCGAGCGCCCATCTGGAGTCGGCGCGTCAGCTCTCGCTGAGTCTGCTCTACTGGCTGCAAACAGAGGCGCCGCGCCCTGATGGGGGCGTGGGCTATCCCGGTTTGCGGCTGCGCCCTGACATTATGGGCACACCCGACGGGCTGGCGAAAGCGCCTTACATCCGCGAGGCGCGACGGGTTCGGGCACGGTTCACGGTCTGCGAACAGCACCTGAGCGCCGCCTGCCGCCCCAACGCCACGCTCGCCGAGCCGTTTCCCGATACGGTCGGTGTCGGACACTACCGAATCGATCTGCACCCCACCACAGGGGGCGACACCTATCTGGATATCGACTCGCTTCCATTTCAGATTCCGCTGGGCGCGCTCATCCCCGTGCGGGTGCGCAACCTGCTCCCTGCCTGTAAAAACATCGGCACCACCCACATTACGAACGGCTGCTACCGCCTGCATCCTGTGGAGTGGAACATCGGCGAATCGGTGGGCGTCTTGCTGGCTTTCTGCCTGGAGCAGGGCAAAGAGCCGCATCAGGTGTACGACACCCCTGCGCTCCTTGCCGCCTATCAGGCACAGCTGGGCGCAGAAGGCGTTCAATTGCACTGGCAGTTTTAATTGCGTGTCCGTCTTCCGCGCACGGGGCGCTGGGGCTGGGGCGGCGTCGGCTCAGGATGGTAAGGCACGGGCACATAGTCCACACCCGCCGTGCGCTGCACGGGCTGCGGATAGAGCGCCATCAGTTGATAAATCTCCTGCGGTAGATGGGTGCTGACATTCAGCCCCATCGCGCGCGCCTCGTCGGCGGAAATGGCATAGTCATGCGTGTAATAGCCCTGCGTGAGCCGATCGGCGACTCGCTCGGCTTGCTCTGCAGGCATGCCGTTCGCCATCAGCACATTGCGCACCAGCTCCAGCGCCTGCGCCAACGCCTTGCGCGAAATATCTGCCAGAATCAGCGTCTGGTCGTCCACCTCGCTGAGGGGTTTCTGCTCCACCACTTTGAGAATAGAGGCGGCAGGGAACTGCCCTACCTGCGGATCTACGGGCCCCAGCACGGCGTGCGGGTCCATCACAATCTCGTCGGTGGCGAGCGCTATCAGCGTGCCCCCTGACATCGCATAGTGCGGCACGAACGCCGTTACTTTCGCCTTGTGGTCGCACAGCGCACAGGCAATCTGCTGGCTCGCCAGCACCAGTCCCCCGGGCGTGTGCAGGATGATGTCTATCGGCATATCGGGAGGGGTCATCCGAATCGCGCGCAGCACCTCCTCTGAGTCTTCCACACTGATAAACCGGAACACAGGGATGCCGAACAGCGAGAGTGCCTCCTGACGGTGAATCAGCACAATCACACGGGTGCCGCGCATCTTCTCAATCTGTCGAATCATGCTGAGGCGCGCCGATTCCAGCATCCGCTGACGCACCATCGGCATCAGCATCATAAAGATAAAGAAGAGCCAGAACAGCTGCGAAATCAGCGCGTTCAGGGGCGAAACTTCCATATGCAGGATTATACCCACCTGCAGGGTATACTCGCAGGTATGCGACGCTGGCGTGTTTTCTGGCTCTGGGTGTTGTGTCTTGGAGCGGTGCATGCGGTTTCGGAGCCGCGCACGCTCTGGGGCATCGAGATTAACGAATACGCGCAACGCCGAACCCGACTGGCGCAGCTGCTGGAACCCGATCAGATGGCGCTGTTAGCCAGCGAACCTCCTGCCCCGACGCGCATGCGCTACCGACAGGATAGCCACTTTATGTACCTGACGGGCGTGGAAGCGCCGAACGCCCTGCTGGTGGTGCTGCCGATGGATAGCCCCACCGGCGAGCGCGAGATTCTGTTTTTGAGACCTCAGTCCCGAATCTCCCAGATTTTTGAAGGGCGTACCTTCCAGCCCGATAAAGAGACGGAGATAGCGACGGGCATCCGCTCGGTGCGTCCGATGTCGGAACTGCAGGCGTTTCTTGAGACCGCCCTGCAACACCACCCGAAGGTGCTGATGAACCGCCATGCGCGCACGGGCTACACCGACACCCTACGCCAGATTCGCCCCGAAGTGGAACCCCTCTCTCTCGAGCGTGCGATGGCGGAACTGCGCCTCATCAAGTCGCCTGCTGAACAGCGCCTGATTCGCAGGGCGATTCAGGCAAGCATCGAGGCGCATCGCAACCTCGCGCGTGCCATCAAACCCGGTGTTTACGAGTATGAACTCGAAGCCATTGCGCAGGCGACCTTCCGCCGACACGGCTCAGAACGGGAGGCGTACCCATGCATTATCGGCTCTGGTCCGAACAGCTGCATTCTGCATTATAACGCGAACAAGCGCCGCATGCAGGCGGGCGAGCTGGTGCTGATCGATATTGGCGCGGAGTATTCCTACTACGCCGCGGATATCACCCGAACTTATCCCGTTTCGGGCAAATTCTCCAAACGCCAGCGCGAACTTTATATGGCGGTGCTGGAAGCCAAACGCGCCGTGGAGCACTACGCCAAGCCTGGCATGACCCTGCGCGACCTGCACCAGAAAGTGGTGGAGGTGTTGCGCAGCTCGCCCCTGCGCGCCCGCGATGAAAACGGGCAGGAACGCACCTTAGATGCCTTCTTCGTTCATGGGCTATCGCACATGATGGGCATGGATGTGCATGACCCTGACCTGGGCAAGCCACTCCAGCCCGGAATGGTGTTCACCATTGAGCCAGGGGTCTACATCCCCACTGAGAATATCGGCATTCGCATCGAGGACGACTATCTGATGACTGAAAAGGGCGTGGTGAACCTCTCTGCCGCGCTTCCAGACGACCCCGACGCGATTGAGAAAATGATGCGCCCTGCACGCACAGGTAAATAGTTAATTCAGGACAAAAGTCCCTACCGCCCTGCCCCCCGTGATAGGTTATCATGGGGGTAGTAGCGCAAGCGATATGCGAAAAGGATGGCTCATTGGGCTATGGCTCTGGGTTTACTGCCTTGGAGCCGCGGGGTTTGACGAAAGAGAGCACGCGACGGCGCTGGCGGTGTACACGGCGGAGCTGAACGCGCTCCGTGTGGCGCATGGCGTGCCCCCGTTGAAGTTGAACCCAATTATCAGCGAGGCGGCGCAGGAGCAGTCGGAAGTCGTCGCCGAAATGGGGCAGCTGACCCATCATGACCAAGAAGGTCGGCGCCCGCTCCCGCGGCTCCGCGAGCGCGGCTACGAGCCGCGGGCAGTCGGCGAAATCTTAGCCTTCGCGCCCACATGGGGCGACGCCCTGGAAGCATGGCTCCGAAGTGAGCGACATCGCAAAATTCTGCTCTCGCCAGACTATCGCGAGCTGGGTGTGGGCGTGAGGGGGAAACCCAACTCGCTTTCCACCAAAATCTGCTGCGCGGTTTTCGCCCGACGCGAGAGAGTCTATCCCCTGATTATCGAGCACGACGCCCCCATCACTCGTTCCCGCAAGGTGAAACTGTTCATTCATGGCGCGGCGCTTGCTTCCGAAATGCGACTGAGCGCCGATGGACAGAACTGGCAGCCCTGGCGCAAACCCCAGCCCGAACTGGAGTGGCAACTGCCAGCCACTCCAGGCGAACACACCGTGTGGGTGGAACTCAAAATTAGTGGCAGAACCTATCGCGCCGCCGACACCATCCGCTACGAACCCTGACCCTCTATCGGGTATACTTCTCACCCCAAGATTGGGAGTGTTTTTTAGATGCAAACACACACAGCCTCTCTGGCGGAGAGCATTCTCCTCGTAATTGGTCTCAGCATCATAGTGGTGGTGCTGTTTCAGCGTCTTCACATCCCGGTGGTTGTTGGATTTATCCTGACAGGGATACTGATTGGCCCTCACGGGCTGGGCTGGGTGGGCGAGAGCGAAGCAATTCACACGCTGGCGGAGATTGGCGTGGTGTTGCTGTTGTTCTCGCTGGGCGTGGAGTTCTCGCTAGATCGGTTGTGGCAACTGCGTCACTATGTGCTACGCGGGGGCACTGCTCAAATAGCAATCACCGTGCTGGTGTGTGCGGTCGGCGCCGGATTACTGGGTTATGGAGTCGCTGCGGCGCTCGCGCTGGGCATGATTATCAGCCTCAGCAGCACGGCTGTCGGGGTCAAGCTGCTCAAACAGCGCGAAGAGTTAGACAGCACTCACGGGCGTTTTGCCTTAGGAGTTCTGGTCTTTCAGGATGTGATGGCGCCCGTGTTCATGGCGGTGCTGCCGATGATTGCCCGGCTTGGGCAGGAAGGCTGGGGCATAATAGGGCTTAAACTCTTACTCACGGTTTTAGGGATAGGGGCAGTGTATCTTGTAGCGCGCGTTTTTGTGCCGACGATGTTGCGCTGGATTGTTTCCACGAGCACGCGCGAAATTCCTGTGCTGGGTTCACTGTTTATTGCGCTGCTGATGGGCTATATCACGCAGAGGCTGGGGTTGTCGCCTGCATTGGGCGCGTTCGTGGCGGGCGTGATTATCTCGGAAACCCCTTACAGCCACCAGATTACCGCCAATATCGTGCCGTTCCGCGACAGTTTTCTGGCGCTCTTTTTCATCTCGGTGGGGATGCTGGTAGACCTTTCTTATCTTCAACAGAACTGGGGACAGGTGATGGGCTGGACGGTCGGGCTGATGGCGCTCAAATGGCTGATAGTGGTGGGGATTGCGTGGATTATCAAGCGCCCGCTGCGCATTGGGCTGCTGGCAGGGGCGGTGCTGGCGAATATTGGGGAGTTCTCGTTCGTGCTGATGGAGCAATCGCGGGCGATGCGCATGTTACCAGCGGAGCTTGTTCACGGTCTGGTGGCGGGCACTTCGCTGAGCATTCTGCTGACCCCGCTGTTGCTGGCGGGAACCTACCGCTGGCTGGCACGCTGGACAGGACGCGCCTCCCTCTTCTCCCACTCTGGTTCGCAGCAGCGCCAGCAAGGGCCGTATCGCGACCACATCATTATTGTGGGGTTCGGCTTGAACGGGCGCAACCTTGCGAATCTGCTCATGGAAATCGGGACCCCCTTCGTGGTGGTGGAACTGAACGGCGCGCTGGTGCGCGAGGCGCAGAAGATGGGCATCCCCGTGATTTATGGCGACGCCGCCCAGCCCGAAGTGTTGCACGCGGCAGGAGTGGAGCATGCCCGTGCCGTCGTGATTGCGGTTTCTGACCCCATCAGCACACGCTACACCGTGCGCGCCGTGCGCGAACTGAACCCGACCGTCTATGTGATTGCCCGCACCCGTTATGTGTCGGAGATTGAACCCCTCTACGCCGCGGGCGCGACCGATGTCATCCCAGAAGAGTTTGAGACCTTTATTGAAATTGCAGGGCGTGTGATGCGCCTGCTCGGCGTGGAGAACGAGCGGCGACTAGAGCTGATGAACCAGTGCCGTGCCCGCCACTACCAGATGCTTCAGGAGACCAAAGAAGGCGTGTTCGCTAACTGACCCGCAGGCGCGCCAGATGGGGATGGCGTACCCATTTGTGAGCCTCTACCCCAGCCACCACACTCAACGCTACCAGCGCGATCCGCACCCACACCTCCAGCGAGATCGGCTCTACGCGCAACACGAACTGTGTTGGGGGCAAATAAAGCGCGAGCGCATGCACCGTCAACGTGCTGATTGCCGCCAGCAGCAGAAACGGGTTGCGCAGAGGACTCAGCAAAAACGCCGAGCGATGCTCCGAGCGGCAGTTGCCCACATGGAAGTTCTGGAACAACACCATCGTAGTGAGCGCGACGGTCTGGGCATGGGCTAGATTCCCTGTTCGGGTGTACTCCTGCTGGAACAGCCAAAAAGTGGCGACGGCAATCATGGTGCCGACAATCACCGTGCGCTCCCACAGCAGGGGCGAAATAATCCCTTCGTGGGGTGGGCGCGGCTTGCGCAACAGCACGCTTCGGTCGCCTGGCTCAAACGCCAGCGCCACATCCTGCAGCCCGTTCGTGACCAGGTTCAACCAGAGCAACTGTGCCGCCAACATCGGCACGGGCAGCCCCGTGAGCATTGTCATAAAGAAAAGCAGGAT
>JBBIQJ010000032.1:0-19665 GCA_037442385.1 Armatimonadota bacterium | reverse complement strand
CCGCGCCGAGCCGTTTCCCACGGAGTTCGGCTTGATTGGCGCCGCCCTCTGCTATGACACGATGTTTACCGATACGCTCCGCCAGCTCTGTCGCCAGCGTGTTGTGCTTGTGGGCGTGCCGACCAGAGACCCAACGACAAGCAATCTCGCTTATCATCACCTGCACGGCGCAATTCACACCATTCGCGCCGCTGAGCATCGCGTGCCCCTTGTGCGTGCCGAAAGCTGGGCGACTTCCATGATAGTGGACCGCGTGGGGTGTCTGGTGGTGAGGGCAGGGGAAGGCGACACTGTGCTGAGTGCCACGGTCCAGATTGCTCCCAGCGGCACGCTCTACACCCTGCTGGGCGATTATCTGCCTCTCGTTTGTCTTGGAGCGTTTGTGTGGGGCGTGCTGAGACGCATGCGGGCGTTGCCCGATTAACCATTAACTGGGGTATAATGTGGTGGGAGGAAATCGCAACCCGTTGACTCCTTTCCGGGCGTATTTCCTCACCACCCCACCACGAGAGGGAGGCGCGGATTCCCCGCCCGCGCCTCCCGTTAGCGTTAGGCTGTTGAACTTTCCAGTGCGGAATTAGACGCTTCACAACAGGGGCAGGTTCCACAAGATGAGTACAGATTGCGTGAAGTGGCTAACCCACCTGCGCACGAAGTCGCCGCGGTATGCGATAGGCTTGATGGCGGGCACTTCGCTGGACGGCATCGATGGGGCACTGGCGGCGATTACGGGGCAAGAGGGGCATCGCGCCGTCCAGACGCTTGCCACGCACCACCTGCCCTACTCTCACGAGGAACGCGAAGGACTGCTGCGCCTGATAGAATCGGGTTCATTAGCAGACCTGTGCGCGTGGGACGCCTACCTCGGCGAGAAGTTCGCTCAGGTCGCGCTGGAGCTGATGCAGAAAGCCGAAGCACCTGTCGACTTCATCGGCTCGCACGGGCAAACGGTATGGCATGCGCCCACTGCCCAGCTGTTCGGACGCCCGGCTCCCAACACGCTCCAGATTGCCCAGCCCGAAGTGATTATGGCGCGCACAGGAGTCCCTGTCGTGGCGGATTTCCGTACGCGCGATGTGGCGCTGGGCGGGCAGGGTGCGCCGCTGGTGCCGTTTGTGGACTGGCTGCTGTTGCGCTCCGACTCTGAGCCGCGCGCCGTGCTCAACATCGGCGGGATGGCGAATCTCACCTGTTTGCCCCCTCAGGCAACGCCCGAATCGATTCTCGCGTTTGACACAGGTCCTGGCAACGCCCTGATAGACCTCGCCGTGCGCTGGTACACCGACGGCAGGCTTGCATACGACCCCAACGGCTCCCTCACGGCGCAGGCATCTGCCGACGAGACTCTGCTTCAGGAGATGCTGGCGCACCCTTTCTTCCAGCAGCCGCCGCCGAAGTCCACAGGGCGCGAGGTGTTTGGCGCAGGGTATCTTCAGCAGTGGTGGAGGCGCGAGAAGCCGTTGACCCTGATTGCCACGCTCACCGAGTTGACTGCCCGCACGATTGCGCAGGCTGTTCGTCGATGGTGTGTACCGACCGCGCGCGTGATTGTCTCAGGGGGTGGGGTGCATAACCGAACGCTGATGGCGAGGCTGCAGGCGCTCCTACCCGAAGCTGCGGTTCAATCGAGCGCCACCTTCGGCATAGATCCCGACTTCAAAGAGGCGATTGCCTTTGCTGTGCTGGCAGATTGCTATCTGATGGGCGAGCTTGTGGCGTTCCCGAACACCACGGGCGTCTCCCGCCCCGTGCGATTGGGGCGACTGTGCTGGGGGTGAGAACCTGCGAAAGGCTTGAGTGCCCCGTAAAGTACCACACGAGAGCATGGGTATCCAGCACAGCTCCAATCATGTTTCGTTTTCCTGAACGATACTCCGCCAGACTGCGCGCCGTGCTTTTTTGAAGTCTTCGAGAGTCAGATTGGAGACAGTGAAATGCACAGTAGGAGCTTGTAGAGGCTCCATACTGGTAGCAACAAGACTCCGCAGTTCTCTCAGCTCGTCGTGCGACAACTCGCTGAGACGCGCCTCCCAAATGGAGTAGATAGGATCACAGCCTTCGAGAACAGGATAAGGTGTCCGCCGCCTGACCTGCTTTCCCTGCTCCTTGCGCCTGAGCAGACGCTCTATGTGGCGCATTAGACGCCGTTGCGTGGAGGGCGATAGCCGAAGGATGCCCTGTGCCACCTCATGAACTGTCATGCCTGTAGTATGCCTCGATAGTTTCTCCCACTCAAGACCCGCTCCCAGATGCCCTCATGAGGTCGCCATCCTCCCTTCTTCGAACAACGAGTCAAAAATTGGGGTATACTACCCCATAGCACAAACCGATGGAGGTGACGCATGAAAGACATTACACTGCGTGGAGGAGAATTTTTATTGCGTGAAATAGAGCCGTCGCAGGTGTTCACGCCCGAAGATTTCACTTCAGAAGACCTGGCGATTGCACAGGCGGCGGAAGATTTTGTGCGCGGCGAGGTACAGACCCGCAACGCTGAGATTGAAAAGCAAGCAGAAGGCGTAACGGTCGGACTCCTCAAGAAGGCGGGCGAGTTGGGCTTGCTCAGCGGCGACCTGCCCGAAGCCTACGGAGGGCTGAACCTTTCCAAGACCACCAGCACCCTGCTCGCGGAAAAGATGAGCCTGCAAGCCTCGTTCGCGGTCTCATGGGGCGCGCATGTGGGCATCGGCACGCTCCCGATTCTCTTTTTCGGCACCCCAGAGCAGAAGCAGAAATACCTGCCCAAACTGGCGACCGGCGAGATGATTGCCGCCTTCTCGCTCAGCGAGGCGAACTGCGGTTCCGACCCCCTCTCGGCGCGAACCAGAGCCACCCTCTCGCCTGACGGCAAGTATTACCTGCTCAACGGCGAGAAGATGTGGACCACCAACGCGGGCTGGGCAGACCTCTTTATTGTGTTCGCCAAAGTGGACGGCGAGAAGTTTACCGCGTTCATTGTGGAGCGCAACTTTCCCGGCGTCTCGGTGGGGCGCGAGGAGCATAAGCTGGGCATCAAAGGCTCCAGCACGCGCCGCGTCATTCTGGAAAACGCGCAGGTGCCCGTGGAGAATGTGCTTCACGAGATTGGCAAGGGGCACCATGTGGCATTCGGCGTGCTGAACATCGGGCGTTTCAAGCTGGCGGCTGCCACGCTCGGCGGCGCGAAAGAGGCGCTCACCATCGCCACGCGCTACGCGAAAGACCGCCAGCAGTTCGGTCAGCCGATTGCCAACTTCGGCTTAATCCGTCAGAAGCTCGCCGAGATGGCAATCCAGATCTACGCACTGGAAAGCACGGTCTACCGCACGGCGGGCATGCTGGACGAGGTGTTTCACGGCATCGACGCCACCGCGCCCGACGCGAACGCGCAGTACCGCGAGGCGGACGAAGAGTACCCCGTGGAGTGCGCCATCCTGAAAGTGTTCGGCTCCGAGGTGCTGGACCTCGTGGCGGACGAGACGATGCAGATTCACGGCGGCTTCGGCTACACCGAAGAGTTCCCTGCCGCGCAAATCTATCGCGACAGCCGCATCAACCGCATCTTCGAGGGCACGAACGAGATTAACCGCCTGCTGATGCTGGACCAGTTGATGCGCCGCGCCCTGAAAGGCAAGCTCCCCGGTTTGATGGAGAAGATTCAGGCACTGCGTGCCGAGCTGAATCAGCCGCAGATGCCCACACCCGACCCCGTGGACCCGCTCGAAGCCATCGGGCGCTATGTGGTGAACGCCAAGAAGGCGGTGCTAATCACTGCAGGGATGGCAGCGGAGCAGGTAGGAATGGAGCTGGAGGAGAAGCAGGAGATTGTGGGGCATCTGGCGGATTGTCTGATTCAGCTCTACGCGATGGAGAGCGTGTGGCTACGCACGCGCAAGCTCCAGCAGAAAGGACTGGACATCACCATCCCGCTGGCGATGGCGCGTGTGTTCGCCTACGATGCGTTTGACAAAATCGAAGCGAGCGCACGGCGCGCCATCCACTCCTTCGCGGAGGGCGACATGCTCCAGATTCTGCTTACCGCCCTCAAGCGCTACACCCGCCGCACGACAGAGGTCAACACGATGGCGCTCCGTCGCCAGATTGCGGACTATGTAATTCAGCACGAACGCGCCTGGTCCGCGATGGGGAAGTAAGCATCCCGAAGGGATAGGGGCAGGTCAAC
The DNA here is from genome assembly GCA_037442385.1 of Armatimonadota bacterium. Lineage (GTDB taxonomy): Bacteria > Armatimonadota > Fimbriimonadia > Fimbriimonadales > GBS-DC > LDYB01. Next base: position 15,503 of record JBBIQJ010000032.1, on the reverse strand, counting down.
AGCCTGACCCTATCCCCCTCGCCACACCGCCTCATACAGCGGGGCCGTGGCTTTGGGTGTGGGGCTGATACGCGGCGCGCCCACCAGCGGCTCCAGGTCTGCCCACCAGCCGCCCAGCTGGCGGCGCACCCACTCAGTGAACAGTTGCACCGCATGCGGATGCGACGCCTGCCCCGTTTTTTGCGCTCGATGGTACGCCGAATCGAGCAGGTAGAGCGCAATCAGGGCGTCTGCCAGCGGCTCAATGAACACCTGCGGCGGCTCGGTGAACGACTCCAGCGATTGGAACGCGCGTCCCGCCAACCAGCGCAGAGTCGCCAGCACACCCTCCACACTCTCTGTATCCTGCGGCTCGGTGCGACTCGGCGACCACAGCCCCTTGCGGCGCATGTAAAGCAGCCGCTCCACCAGGTTCATGCGGTTGATTTCGTTCGTGCCCTCATAGATGCGGTTCACGCGCGTGTCCCGATAGAGCCGTGCAATCGGATACTCCTCCGAGAAACCATAGCCTCCGTGTATCTGGAGCGCATCGTCCACAATCTGATGGAGCATTTCTGTGGCGGCGACCTTAATCAGGGCGCATTCGGCGGCGAACAGCGCGGAGGCGGCGCGCCATGCCCCCTGTCGCGCCTCGTAGGGTAGCCCATAGCCCTGTGCAAAGGCGCGTTCTAAGTCGCCTGCCAGCCGATACAGGGCGCTCTCGATAACGAACAGCATCACTTGCCCACGCGCCAGCTTGCGCCAGACCAGATCAAACTCAATAATCGCGCGCCCAAACTGTTTTCGAACCTGCGCATATTCGGAGCCGATTCGCCACGCCTCTTTCGCCAGCCCCAGCGCCGCCGCGCCAATCTTGAAACGCCCGATATTCAGAGTATAGAGCGCCACATACGCCCCCTGCCCCTCTTCGCCAAGACGGTTTTCCAAGGGCACGGGCACCTGCTCCAGCACGATTCGGCAGGTGGAGGAGCCGTGCAAGCCCAGTTTATGCTCCTCGCGCTCCACCATAAAGCCAGGGGCATCGCGCGGCACGATAAACGCTGTGAACCGCTCGCCCTCCACTCTGGCGAACACGATAAACAGGTCGGCAAAGCCCGCATTCGTAATCCAGATTTTGTTGCCGTTGAGCAGGTAATGGTGGTCATGGCGTTCGGCGCGGGTGCGCGCTGAAAGCGCGTCGGAACCCGCCTCCGGTTCCGTCAGGGCGTAGGCGCCGATCAGGTCGCCGCGCGTGAGGGGCGGCAGGTACTGTTGCGCCTGCGCTTCTGTGCCAAACAGCAGAATCGGCAGGCTCCCCACGCTGGTATGTACCGCGTGTGAGACCGCAAACGACGGCTCCAGAGCGGTTTTCTCGGTAATCAGCGCCGAGACGGTTTTCGGTAGCCCCAGCCCACCGTATTCCTCAGGAACATCGATTCCCAAAAGCCCCAGCATCGCCGAATCCACGAGCAAATCGCGCATGGCACGGGGGGCATTGTGTTCTATCAGGCGCACCTGCGGGGCAATTTGTTCACGCACGAATCGCTCGGTCGTCTCGCCCATCTGGCGCTCTTCAGGGGTGAACTGTTCAGGGGTAAAACACACTTCAGGGGGCGCTTCTAAAAAGGCGCCGCTGCGTACAGGTTGCGTCGTTGCATCCATAGCATGATTGTACCTACTCTTCGTCTTGCTGAAGTTCGCGAAGGAGGTCTTCGATTTCCTGACGGAGCTGGGCGCGGGTTTCGGGGTCATGTTCAAACTGAACGATAAGGCTATCGCCTTCCTGCGTCCCTTCAGGAAGCCAGTGCAGGGGAGCATGCCACTCCAGATAGTCGCCCTCGCCGAGTGGCGCCAGCAGTACGGCGATTGGCTCGCCGTCAGCGCGGGTTTCAATACGGTCTACGAAAACACGCCTCATCCTCGCACCTCCCGGAGCCACGCGCGCAGTTCCGACAGGGGGCGCGTATTCAGCACGCGGTCTGCGGTGAGCCAGCCGCGCTGTGCCAATCCCACTGCCAGCGTCATCATGCGCAGGTCGCTGGCGCGGTGCGCGTCTGTGCCCAGCGCCACCCGTGCGCCACTCTGTTCCAGCATCCGCACAATTGGGGTGGGCGGGTCCATGCGTGTGGTGTAGCCGTTGACCTCCACCGCCTTGCCCAGTTCGCAGGCGCGGCGGAACACGCGCTCCCAGTCGGCGTCATTTGGCTCGCGCTTGCCGAACCGCCTGCCCGTGGGATGCGCCAGAATCTGCACACAGGGGTGTTCCAGCGCCCGAATCAGGCGTCGGGTCATCACCTCAGCGTCCTGCCCGTGCCCGTAGTGAACCCCTGCCAGCACAATCTCGGCTTCTTTGAGTAATTCTTCGGGCGCGTCAAGCCTGCCGTCAATATCGATGTTCACCTCCACCCCGTTCAGCACCACCAGTCGCCCTGCCAGCTGCTCGTTGAGGCGTTCGATTTCGCGCTGGCGCTGACGAAACAGATGAAACACATCGCCCTGCCACGAAAACATCTCCACATGGTCGGTCAGCGCAAGGTAGGTATAGCCCTGCTTCAGCGCTTCCTGGACTATCACTTCGATGGGGTCTTCTCCATCGGACCAGCGGGAGTGGGTCTGGAGGTCGCCCTGAATCTGTTCGCGCGTTACCAGAGTGGGCAGGCTACCTTGGAGGGCGCGCTCTATCTCGCCCGAATTTTCGCGCAGGGGCGGCGGGATATAGGGCAGTCCCAGCGCCTCATAGACCGCTTCTTCGGTCTCGCGGGCGATGCACTCCGTGCCGCGCCACACCCCGTATTCATTCAGCTTCAGCTCTCGCTCAATCGCGATTTCGCGTAAGCGAATCGAGTGAGCTTTGGAGCCTGTGATGTAGAGCATCCCCGCACCCCAACTGACAGGCGGTACCGTTTTGAGGTCTACCTGCAGCCCGCCTTCCAGAAAAATCTGGGCGCGGTTGTCGCCCTGCGCGAACACTTCCGTTACGCCTGGCATTTGCACAAACTCCGCGATGACTTTTTCGGGATGTTCGGTGGCGACCAGAAAGTCGATGTCGCCGACGGTTTCCTGCATGCGCCGTATAGAGCCGCCCACCAGCGCGTTTTGCACATGGGGCTGCTGCTGGAGCCAGCGAAGTTTCTCTTGCGCCAGCCAGTAGACGGATCCCAGCGGTCGGCGCTGGCGAGCTTTCTTAATCAGGTCGGTGAGACGAAGCAGGTGCTGGCGTTTCGCCTCGCCGAAGTGCGGAATCTGAAGCACCGTGCCTGTTACCAGCGCGTTCTGAAGGCTTTCAAGATCGTGAACCCCCAGATGCTCATAAAGCAGACGCGCCGTTTTGGGACCGATTCCGGGCACCTGCATCACTTCCAGAATCCCCTCGGGTACGAGTTGCAGGAGTTGCTGATGCTTGGGGATCACTCCTGTGTGGAGATAGGCAATAATCTTCTCGGCGATGGCTTTGCCGATACCTGGGATGGCTTCCAGCGCTTCCTGTCCCTGCTCGGCAAGCGATTCGATGGGGGGCTGCATGGTTTCGAGGAATCGCGCGGCGTTGCGGTAGGCGCGTGATTTGAACTGGCTCTCGCCCACATAATCGGAAAGGTCCGCCAGTTCGTTCAGCAATCGCGCGAGTTCGAGATTGCGCACGGCAGAGAGTGTACCCGATTAAAGCGAAAGCCCCCTTCGCACATGGCGTTGGGGGCACGCAGGTTGGTGGGGGCAGGTATAGCGCCTGCCCCCACGAAGCACGGGTTAGAACTTGATGGTGAGCGTGGTCGCGGCGACGCCTGCCTGGTTCTTGTTGGCGCTGGGACCGCCGCTGAACGCAGCGTTGCCCTTGCCGTCGTTGTCGATAATCTGGTAGAGCAGGTTCCAGGAGGCGTTCTCGCCGAGGTTGTAGCCCAGACCGACGGTAATGTAGTTCCACACGGGCTTCACGCCACCGACCTTCCAGAAGGCGCCCTCATAGTTGAGCGACACATTCCAGCGATCGGACAGGCGATAGTCGATGCCCGCCACCGCGTGAACCACCTCGTCGTTATTGGTGTACCCACCAGCAACACGCCCCGTTCCCTCGAGGAAGGCGCCGCCAACACGGACGCTGAGATCCTCGGAGGGTTTCCATGAGATATTCGCGTAGCCGCCACGCAGGTCAGACGGGTTGTAGAGGTACGCGAGGCGACCCCAGTAGCCCGGCGATGCGAAGTACGGGCGCACTTCGCGATACCCGGCGGTCACGCCAAGGTTCTCGCTGAAGTTGTAGCTCAGGTTCACATCGAGCGCCCAGTTCTCGGTATCGAGGATATTGCTGGTACCGCGCATGAAGTTGCTCTGCGCGTACTCGGCGCCGATGTTGAACCCGGCGAACTTCGCCTTGATGTCCGCGCCGAACACATCCACGCGGTCGATGTTGACGGCTTCAGCGGGACCACCATTGAAGTTGAAGTTGCTTCCCAGGGGAATGCCTGAGGCAAAGTAAGTCGCGCCGATGGTCAGGTTGGTGTCCTCGCCGCGCACGGCGTCGAACTCGAGGCGCGCGCCCGCGAACTGGTCTGCGGAGCTGCTGGTCGCCGAGTTGTGGTTATAGAACGGTAGGGTGGAGAACTGACCCGCGGTGGAGTTAATCGCAGCGCTCTGCGCCGCCCACAGGTTCAGGCGGAAGGTATCGAAGTTGAAGGCGAACGCCGCGCCATCCACACGATACGCGCCATCATCGAAGCGCGGGAAGTTCAGGTAGTAGTCGGGCTTCACGCGCTTGAGGGTGAACGGGGTCAGCTGCGCGGGGAAGCGACCGACCGTTACATCCACCTTCGTGCCGAACAGATCGATTGGCGTCTTCACATAGGCTTCCCAGATGGCAATGTCGGTGTTGCCTGCAGCACCGCGCCCGACCTGCGACACGGGGCTGACCGCGCCAAGGTAGTTACCCAGCACGAAGGTTGCCGTACCCGACACATTCTCGTTCACCTGACCACTGAAGGTGAGCCCCAGCTCGTGGTACACATTCAGGGTCTTCAGCAGTTCATCGGTGGCTGCCACATTGTTTCCGTTGAGGGTCGTGGCGCCCTTGCGATCAATGTTGTTGACGCCCGTGACGCCGAAGGTGACATCACCCGAGATGGAGAAGCCCTCCTTCTTGGCTTCGAGCGCGGCGACCCGATCACGCAGGGACGCGACATCCTTCTTCAGGGAGTCGACATCCACGCCGAGGTTCGCCAGCTCCTGCTGGAAGGTCTGGGCGAGTCGCTGCAGGGTCTGCAGAGCGTCGTTGAGCTTTTTGAGCTCGTTGATTTCGTTGCGCAGCGCCTGAATATCGCGGCGCGCCTGTTCATCAGCGGTCGGAGCCTGCTGACCACCGCCCTGAGGACGATTGGCAATCTCCTCGATGCGGCGGTTCAGCGCCTGCAGACGCTCGTTGATGTTGTTGTAGGCGCGTGCAATCGCCTGCGCAAACTCAGCACGGGTCATGGTGCGGTTCGGGCGGAAAGTGCCATCGGGGTAGCCCTCGATGATGCCGTCGCGCACCAACTGCTCGATCGCCTGATAAGCCCAGTGGCCAGGCGGTACATCACGCGTTTGGGCAAAAGTGAAGCCTGCAATCAGGCTCAGCCCAGCTGCTACTGCGAGTAAACGCTTCATTGAAGCATCCCTCCTCCATGAGTTTTTTTGTGAAGGATATGCCAGGCGGAGCCAAAGAGGCGCAGACAGCCTTCCGAAGGTTTCCTGTTACGCGCGCTCCTTGCGCTCGCTCGGCGATCCTTCACACTATACTATACCCAACCGCTGACAAAAAAATCAAGTCCCCCTTCTGAATCTACACACCACCAATCACGCTGACCACAAGGAGCCAGGCTTCCAGCGTGGGCGGTGCAGACTCCAGCAAACGCAGGCGCGGATGACGGGGCATCGCGTTCAGGGCAATCTGGATCGCGCTGCTATAGTCGCCGTAGGCGTAGGCGCGGAGGGCGTCCGACAGTTCGGGCTTTTCACGCAGGCGTGGGGCGAGCGCTCGCTCAATCAGGCGGTCGCGCTGGGTCTCTTCCACTGTCAACAGGGCATAGAGTGTTTCATAACTGCCCAGTAGTCGGGCGCACCCCAGCCCAATCTGCTGGCGTCCCAGTGGTGAAGGCACTCGCGCCATCGTTTTGAGCAGAAGCGCCACATCGCCTTGCTCGCCATGCTGTGCCAGCGCCCGCGCAAGGCTGGCAAGCACCGCAGGATCGCTCTCACTCTGCAGTTGCTGGCGTAGTAGAGGCGCCAGCGCAGGTTGAGTCGGTAAGACAGCCAGTGCCCCCGCGGCGCTTCTGCGCACATCGGGGCTTTCCGAAACCAGCCAGCGCGGAATCTCCGCCTGAAGTACCTCTTTCGGGAGCAACTCGGGGTCGGCGCGACGCACGATGTCGGCAATCGCTTCCAGCAGGCGGGACTGCTCCAGTGGACCAGGCGCGATGCGCAGGCGTTCCAGCAGGGCAGGGATCGCGCGGCAATCGCCTATCTGACGCAACGCCTCAATCACTGCCATTCGCACCTCGATGCGCTCCGAATTCAAGAGCGCCATCAGCTCAGGCAGCGCCTCTGGCGACCCGATATTCCCCAGCGCTTCGCACGCTTCCACAATCAGATCGCTGGTGGGGTCTTTGAGAATCTGGAGCAGGGCGGGCCCAGCACGGGGGTCGCCAATCTCGCCCAGCGCGTGCGCCGCCGCACGGCGTACTTCGGGCACAGGGTCATGCAGGGCGTTTACCAGCTCTTCCACGGCTAGGGGCGGTTTTTGCTCGGCGAGCGTCCGAATCGCCTGCAGTCGCGCCTGCACATCGGTCTGACGCCGCAGCTGACGCAACGCCAGCCAGCCACGCGGGCGCGCGGAGGCACGCAACTGAGATAGCACATAGCCCATCGGGCGCTCCCACGGCTCGCGAATCGCTGCCAGCCACGGCAACGCCAGTAGCCGAAACAGCGCCGCGCCCCCAAACAGAATAAAAAAGCGCGTCGGGTCGGGCACAACGCCCCGCATCGCCTCCATCAGCGCACCGCTCAACAACGCCGCCAAGCCCCCCACTAACGCCACAATCGCCGAAAGCGCCCCCATATAAACGGCGCGCTGTTCCGCTGGAGCAACCGCCACATTCAAATTGAACTGCGTTAATCCAACGCCCGCCCACAGGAAACCCGCAAACACCTGAATCGCGAAAATCACACTCACGCTCCACACATAGCGCTCAGGGTCCGTCAGAAACCACAGGAACGGCAAAAACACTACCCCACCCAGCGAAAGCATCAACAACGGCTTGTTGCCGAATTTGTCTGCCAGATACCCCCACAAAGGCATCGCCAGACTGCTGAAAAGCGCCGCAATCAACCCCGCCACCTGCACCATCAGGTAGGGCATCTTAATCTGCTCCAGCTGATAGACCGTAAAGAACTGTCCTGCGAACATCTGCCCGAACACCAGAAAGGTGTTAAAACCCAGCAGCAGGCGGAAATTGCGCGTGCGAAACGGCTGACGGTAGAACTCCAGCAACCCCTTTAGCCCCCGATGGGGCGCGGGCGTGCGCGGCGGCTCGGGTATCCGCTTCAGCGCGTACCACGAGGCAAACAGACAGAGCGCACCCAGCCCAAACAGCACACTGAACGCAATCGCGGGCGAAAAACGGTGATGTTTCACCGCCTGATCCAGAAAGAGCGCAGGGGGCAGCGCCGACGCCGCCGACACCAGCCCCAAAATCATATTGCGTTTGCCAAAATAGCGACCTCGATAATCCGCGGGCACCAGGTCGCTCAGCCACGCCAGAAACGCAGGTCCCGCAAACGAACCCAGCACCGCCGATAGAATGAGTAGCCCCGCAAACATGGGCAAGCGCGGCACGGAATCGCTCAGCAGGGGCAGGATGGCAATCACCACAAACGGCAACCGCGAGAGCAACGCATAGCGCAACACCAGCGCCTTGCGACTGAGGCTGATGTCTGCCAGATAGGCTGTCAGAATCTGCAGCGCGCCCGCCAGCGATGGCACAGAGGTGATGATCCCCAGCCAGAGGTCGTTCGCGCCCAGATAGCGCGCCAAGCCAATCTGGAACGCGCCTGTGGTGAACGCCACATAAAGCGTGAAGAAAACCGCGTCCCAGGTTGCCCAGCGTAGCCCCCGCGCCACTTCCAGGCGGCTCAGCGGCTGGGGCTGGCTCACGGCGTCCGCACCTCCACGCGCCAGTCTACGATATCCAGATCCGGGTCTGCCACATCATCAGCAGGCTCCAGCGACAAGTTGCTGTTGCGCACCAGCCGATCCTGATCAATCCGCAGGTTCAGGTAACGAAACTCCCCGATTCGCGAATCGCCCAGCGAATCGCCGTTTTTGCGCACGGGCGCATTCGGGTCGGTCGGGATAATATCGGTTGTGATAAAGTTGAGCTGGATGAAACGCATTTGCCGCGCGTCGCGTTCGTTCGGAATCAGTTGTATAATGTCAATCTCGACCCGGAGACGGTTGCTGTTCGCGTCCACTGGTTCCACACGGATTGGCACACCCAGATAGACATGGGGCGGCGGCTGGCTCTCCGTGCCCTGTTCCACACGATAGAGCGCGTAGCCGCCCTGAGGCAGGAAGGGGGCATAGCGCCCATAGTGCGTAAATGCGCCACTCGCGAACCCGCTCCCCCATGGAGGCGAAATGACGGGCAGGGGACCCGCGCTCCCGGTCGGGTCGTTGCTCAGGTTGAACACCACGAAATAGTGATATTCTGGGCGAATGCGCCCTGCCACCTGCATCTCGATGATTAATCGTCGTACCCCACGCTCTGTGGGCGCTTCGGGGAACCGCGCGCATCCTGCGAACGCCAGAAGTATGCCCAGCCAGAACCCAATCCGCCTCCTGCTCATACCGTTGCCCCGATTAGTATACCGACTGGCGTGCAGGGGTGTTCCCCACAGCATCGGACAGTTTTTTGTGGTTTCAGCGTGCTGGCGGCTTTTTGAAGCGCAAGGCGGTTAGCTGGGGCGGGTGAAGCCTTTCTGAACAAACGAAGCCAACCTGCGTTGGCTTACATAGCCTGCGCCGTCTGGCAGAAACGCTCGCTGCACCCGCAGGCAAACTGCTCTCCAAGCAAGTTTGTTAGCCAGCTATCACTCGAAACAGTCCCACCCGTTTCTGTAGCCCCCTGTATGTCCAGCCCAGCGCATACAACCGCCCCTGCCGATCCACCTCAAGCCACTGAATCTGAGAAGCGCTCCGTAGCGGTTTTATCACACCCGACGGCCCATCCAACACGACATGCCACCGAAGACGCCCATTAGGCGCCTCACAAACCACTTCGGCTATGGGGTAGTTCCCACGCTTGGCAAAGCGGTGCCACTTCCAGTAAGAGTTCCCCAACTCGTCTATCCCAAACAAAGACCCGCTCCACACCTGAGGAGAAAGGCGTTTCACCTGCTCGGGTATCACCCGCCACTGCAACCGTTCAGTAGAGGCAATCGGCACATCGCCACTCACATAGATCCGCCCCCTGGCGTCCACCGCCAGTCCCGTGAGGCTTTTGTCACGATCTTCTGCCACGACTCGCTCAATCTTTTCCTCTCGGGGGACAATCCGATATAGATTGTTCCCCTGCAACCAGACCTCGGTGCCTGAAGGTACGATTACCATCCGTACAGGCGGTGCGTCGCTTATCTGGTTTTTGCCTTTGCCGAATCCTTCGCCAAAACGCTGGCGTACGCGCCCGTCCCAGCCCAGGGCGGCTATTGTGTAGTCGGATAGCATCACGACGAGGATGTCGTTGGTGCAGGCGACGCCCCAGAAATCGGTTCGCTTGCCGAAGGGCGCCTGGAGGAGGCGTTTTGTGTTCCGACGCGGGTCTAAGAGGATCAGGTTGGCGTCGTTGCAGAGGGCGATCCTACCGTCGGGCGCCGCGGCGAAGGGATAGCCTGCGCCATCGTACTGCATGGGAGGCACAGCAAACTGTCCTGCCTTGTGCCCCTTGTCTGCGATCAGCAAAGCCTCTACTTGTACCTGCTTCATGCTTGATTGCAGTGTCCCCCCCGTAATCAGGATGCGACAGCAAGTTCAGCCTGTGCGCCATTAGCGCCCATCGAAAATTTGTTTGGTTGGGGATATGATAGCATGGAAAGGAGCGTTTTGTCAAGGAGTTTGAGAAAGTGTTAGGAAAAATGCCTGACGACTGGAGCTGCTCTGTCGCAAAGAACGGGTCAGGACGCGGGAACCGCGTCCGTACGGGCATCAGTAGGGGCACGGTCGCTGCACACCACACGGCGAAAGGGGCTGGGTCAAAATGCAGGCAAGCCTCTTTACAGTAGAGCCGGTTTCGCCGGTGGAGATAACCGCCTGGCGCATGTGCAGCCTGTTTATTCCCCAGCGACCGCTTCTGAGACGGGTATACTCTGAGGCAGGAGGCGTTCGATATGGAGGTCAAGCTCATCCCGATTCATCAGATTGTGGAAGACCCCGACCAGCCCCGCAAGGGCTACGATGAGGAAGGTCTGCACGGACTGGCAGAGAGCATCCGCCGCTACGGTCTACTCAACCCCATTACGGTGCGCCCGCTCCCCGATGGCAAAACCTATCAGATTGTAACGGGCGAACGACGCTGGCGCGCCGCCGAAATGGCAGGGCTCACCGAAATCCCCTGCATCGTGAAGCCGATGGAACACGAGGCCGCCATCACCGAGCAGTTGATTGAGAACCTTCAGCGCGAAGACCTCGCGCCAATCGATAAGGCGCGCGCGCTCAAACAGCTCAAAGACTCCCGCAAGCTAACAAACCGCGAGCTGGCGCAAATGCTGGGACTGAGCGAGCGCACCATCAGCATCTGGCTGGGACTGCTGGAGCTGCCAGAGGAGATTGGCGAGCAGGTCATCTCTGTCTCCGGACGCCCACCCGCAGGGAGCATCACCGAGAGCCACGCCCGAAGCCTGATGGACCTGGAAGACCCCGAACTGCAAACCCGTGTCGCCGAAAAGATTCGTGAAGAGGAACTCACCAGCGACGAGACCGCCGCGCTGGTGCGCACGCTCCGCGAAGCGCCCGAACGCGCTGAGGAGATTCTGGAGCAACCCGCCGAACAGGTGCTGGCGGCGATGGAAGTGCGCGGCCCCGCCATTGAAGTGCGCAAATTCCGACGCTACCTCGAAGGGCTGGATGTGAGCGCCATGCATCCCAGCCACCTCGAACCCCTGGAAGAAGAGCTGGAACTGTTGATTGAGATTATCGCCGAGAAACTTCAGGAGATTCGGGCGGAGATTCAATGATTGTGATTGCGATTGACGGTCCCGCGGGGTCGGGCAAAAGCACACTGGCGAAAAACCTCGCGCAGGCGCTGGGGTTTGTCTATCTGGACACGGGCGCGATGTATCGGGCGCTCGCTTTGAAAGCACAACGGCTGGGGGTTCGCCCGGACGACGCCGAGCAGCTCGCGCAGATGGCAGAGCGCCTCGCCGTCGAGTTCCGACGCGACGCCAGCGGCGAGCAGCGGGTCTATCTGGATGGCGAGGATGTCTCGGAGGCGATTCGCACACCCGAAGTGAGCAATCTGGCATCGCAGATTTCGGTTCACAAAGGCGTGCGTCAGGCGATGGTCGCCAAACAGCGCGAGATGGGGACACAGGCGCCGGGACTGGTCGCCGAAGGGCGCGACACGACCACCGTCGTGTTCCCGAACGCGACGCTTAAAATCTTTCTGACCGCCTCGCCCGAAGAGCGCGCCCGCCGACGCCAGCATCAGCTGCAAATGCAGGGAATCGAGGTCCCCTACGAGCAGGTGCTTGCCGAGATTCGGGAGCGCGACCAGCGCGACAGCACCCGCGCCGAATCGCCGCTGACCGAAGCGCCCGATGCGGTTCGTATCGTCAACGACGGCTGGACTAAAGAGCAGACTTTAGCGTATGCGCTCCAGATTTGTCGGGAGCGGCTTGGCATTCCACAGGAGGCATCTCATGGATGAGCGACTGTTATGGATTCCCAGTCGTGGCAAGCGGATGGCAGGGGTTCTGCACCTGCCTGCGGGGCGTCGGCGCGCGCCTGGCGTGCTGATGCTTCACGGCTTCACGGGGCACAAAGCAGAAACCCATCGCCTGTTTGTGCATACCGCCCGACGCCTCGCCAGCGAGGGGTTCGCGGTGTTGCGATTCGACTTCCTCGGCTCGGGCGACAGCGAGGGACTGTTTGAGGAGATGACCATCTCGGGCGAGGTGGAGGACGCCCTGAACGCGCTCCAGTTTTTCCGCACCCAGTCGCGGGTCGATGCGGCGCGTGTGGCGATGCTGGGCTTCTCGCTGGGAGGCTGTGTGGCGGCGTTGAGCCAGCCGCGCGCGGGCGCGCTCAAAGCGCTGGTGCTATGGGCGCCTGTCTCCAACCCCCTGCGCTGGATGCCGCCGCAGGGCGTGCCCGAAAAGCCCGTCAATATCGGGGGCAACCTTGTCGGACCCACTTTCTATCGGGAACTGCCTGACCTCAAGCCACTGGAGGCGGCGCGTGCGTTCAAGGGGGCGGTGTTGATTCTGCACGGCTCCAGCGATCAGGCGGTGCGCCCCGAAGAGGGACGCGCCTACGAATCGGCTTTTCAGAACGCCAGCCGCTTCGAGTTCCGCCTCATTTCCGAGGCAGACCACCTCTTCAGTCAACCCCACTGGGAGCAGAGCCTTATTGAGCAAAGCGTGCGCTGGTTCAAGGAGTGCATGTGAACGAGCTCGCCCAGCGTGAAGGGTGCGGAAAAATTGCCTTTGAGCAGGATAGGTTCACCTGAGTTCAAAATCGCTCCCAAAACCCCAATTTTTTTCTAACAAAAAAGCGCCTCTGGGGTACCCTCAACCCTATGAAAAAACCAACGACCCCCCAGCGGCGCCCAACACACCTAAAAGCTAAAAGGACATGGAACCTGCCACTCATCCTTCAAACCAAAGCAAATTTCAGGAGGGCAGGGGCGTACATCTGTAAGTAGGTGCCAATCGTGGCGCACCTTCGTAATACCTCCTTGACCGGGTACACGATAACATAAGGATGGTACATAAGCACGTTGTATAGAGCCGTCTATGCGCAAACGCAGCACCGTTCCAGAGGTTAGATACTGAGGAAAGTTGTTCCTGAGCGCCTCCTGACTAATGCGCGACTGCCCGTGAAGAAGACAATACATCATCCCATGGTTTGCATCCTTCTCCTTGAGAATGCGACGGAAATTCTCATTTGCAACCAAGTAAAAATATGACACTGGACTGCCCCAATAACTTGTAGCCCCAAGATTAATGCCACCGTAAACATCACGTGGACATTTGAGAATCTCGGCAGACTCGAAGTAGGGTTTCATGTCCCATGAATGCCGTGGGTAGGTACCACTATAGTCCTCGCGATAGTTATGAAAAGCAATCCATACTTGCCGTAAATTAGCCATACAGGGTGGCTCATAGGCACGGCGACGTACTTCTGCTATAATAACAAAGAAAAGATTTGCGAGTAGCACAATAATCGCAATGACCACAAGCAGCTCGATGAGCTTGACTCCCGAAGTTCGTCTTGGCTGTTTCAATCAAACCACCTCCCCAAGTAGTTTTTCACAGGATCAAATGTCTTAATTGCAAGGATTGCACCTATAACCGTCCATGTAACATCTCTTATCACTGCCCACAGGCGAAGAGCAAGGTTCAACAAACTTTCCGGAACATCCAAAATTATATCAATTGAAAATATCACTATATTTGCAATAATTGCCAACCAGGCTCCAATGAGCAAGATACGCTCCTTTATCTTGGTGCTACGCTCTGCCAATACTGGGAGCGCACCTATACCGATGGCTAGTGGGATGTCAAATAAGCCCCAATATCGAAACCAGTTCGTCAGTGAAGGGAGTTCTATGCGCAGGAAAACCTCCACCCAACCGTGCGCTGCAATAGACTCCCCCATCATCCAAGCATTACCTGCTTTATAGAGGGGCCAGAGAATAATCCTTGCAGCGTAATGCGCCAGGAGTAACCAAATTAGACTCCAGACAACGCCTAACGCAAATACTTTTTACTTCCCGTATACGCTCTCACCGAAGTTGTTCTTCATCAGTTGTCGTCCTCTTAGTCAAACGCTTCACTGGTATACAACTACAAAGTTAGTGCAGAGATTGGGTTGGGGTTGATCCACTCGGCAGGACGGCAAGTCTGCTCCATCACTCCACTGACAGCATACATCATCAGTTCCATCCTCAGGTGTGGGGAGCCAACCAGTACATCCGTAATATAACTGCCCGTCATCGCAGACTTTTGAACACACGAAACGAACATACCATCGATGCCTCTGAAAGATACGACCGCAATCTTCTGGTATATCGCGGCAGAAGTACTGACGCACACACTCCTCGCGAAGAAACTGGCAGCATTTCTTTGGGCTTGGAACAAGCTCTACTCCACCAGGTGGGATGAACACCGGCGGAACAGGTTCGAGGTCGTCGTCACCTCCTCCGAGTAGACGAATGTGATTTTCCACCTGGCGTCTGACCTGTTCTTCGGTCATTGGAGGAAACACAGGTTGTTCACAACGAGAACCCAGAAGAGACTCTTGGAGAATCAGCCCCCCCCCCCCGCGCTGATTTCGGCGAGCGCGGCAAGGGTGTGGGGATGCGCCACGACATTCGCGACTGCCAGTACACTCAGAACGCTCAACAGCATCTTGCGTCGTCTCATCGTTCTGTACCTCCTGTGAGAGATTGGTTTCGCCCTCTCTGGGGCTTTCACCACTATTAACCACGCAAAACCCCTGTTTGTTGCCATCCAAACCGAAAAAGGCGCGACCCAGTTTTTGAATCCGTCCCAGATATCCCTGAACGGTTCCCACAGAAACGCCTAAATGCGCCGCAATCTCCGAGTAGCTGTAACCAGCCTCATACATCACTGCGACCGAGCGCAAATAGTCAGGCAAACTGGTGATAAACTGCCCGATAGCAATGCGTTCTATCGAATGCTCAGCCTCATCGACAACTGCCAGAGATTCGCCTTGCTGATCGTTCAGCAGCAATCTTTCATATCGATGGTAAGCGCTGTTTCGTCTGTTGAGCGCCAGTGAACGCACTTTCAGGCAACACCACGCCCACGCTTGCTCATAGGAATCACCCCCTTCGGGATGTTCCCAGGGCAACGCGCCAAAGCGTTTCCAGTAGGCAATCAGAGTCTCTTGCACAATATCTTGCGCCTCTTCGGGATTTGCCGCAAGGCTTTCTGCTCTTTGTCCTAACGCTTTGTGCCACGCACTCTCTTTAGCCTCTGGGAGACTCACCTGGTTTCACCCCTTGCTTCACTTGCATTAATACTATACTTCGTCAGGGGCGATGATTCCTTCTGTTTTGGCTCTGTTCTGGTCAGACTTAAAGCAACTCTGTAGCCTATCGCCTGCGAACTCGGAAGCTAATACAACCACCTACAGGTCGCTCCAGTCCTGTCTCGTGCAAGGCTCTCTAAGAGCGTATACGGGAAGTAAAAATGTGGAAAAAACTCCCTATGAACACAGCACACAACACCTACGAGTTCTGCCTCACCGACCAACAGTGGCA
>JBBIQJ010000031.1:0-19777 GCA_037442385.1 Armatimonadota bacterium | reverse complement strand
CGACTGCCCCAGCCCCGAAATGACCCTCGAACGCATTCGCCAGCTGCTGGACAGCTACGAGCGCGAATGGCTTCGCGCCGTGTGCGGGCAACCTGTAGAGCATCCTATCCTACGTGCGTTTGCACATACGGTGCGCCAGTACGGCATCCCCGTCAAACTCACCGCTGATTTTCTGGACGCGATGCGGATGGACCTGACCCAACACCGATACCTTACCTTCGAGGCGCTCCAGCAATACACATGGGGAAGCGCCTCAGTGGTTGGCGTCATGATGTGCTACCTGTTTCGCCAGACCGACCCGCAGACGCTCTTCCATGCGAGCCAGATGGGGCTAGCAATGCAGATGACCAACTTCCTGCGCGATGTGGGCGAAGATTACGCTCGCGGGCGCATCTATCTCCCACAAGACGAGATGGCGCGCTTCGGCGTCTGCGAGGCGCATTTTGCCCAGGGGCGCGTGGACGACCGCTGGCGGGTGTTCATGCGCTTCCAGATTGCACGCTGTCGCGAGCTTTACGCAAGTGCGGAGCAGGGAATCTCTTCACTCCCCCTGCGAGTGCAATTTCCCGTGCTGTTGGGGGCGCGGCTCTACGCCGAGATTCTCCGCAAAATCGAGCAGAACGGCTATGATGTTTTTCAGTATCGCGCCCACACAACCTATTTTGAGAAGGTGCGTCGCGCCAGCCGACTCTACTGGGAGTGGCGACGCGGGGCGTGGACTAACGGGCGAACACTTGTCTGATTTCCTCGCTCAGCAGCTCCGCCGCAATCAGCACCATCGGAATGCCGTTGCCCGGGCGCGTGCTGGCACCCACCTGATACAGGCGCTCAAAAGGCGCGCGATGCCCCGGGCGGAAGTAGGTGGACTGGAAGAAGTTCGCGCTGATGCCAAACGCCGCTCCCTGCCACAGCCCCATCGCCTGCCAGTCGTGGGGAGTGCAGGTCTTTACAAAGCGCACCTGCGCCATATCCAGCCCCACGCGCCTCGCGACATAGTTCAGAATTCGTTCCTGATGCAGGCTGGCGTCCTCCCCCGACAGATTCGGCACGGGAACCAGCGCATAAAGGTTCTCGCAACCCGCGGGGGCGTCTGACGGGTCGGTGCGGTTGGAAAGGCAGGTATAAAAGGAGGGTTCTGTGGGTGTCTTTTGCTCCACGAACAGCTCGTGCAAGTTGCGCTCGAAATCCGCAGCGAAATGCACATTATGGTGGAGCAGGTGGGGCAAGGATGCCTCGTAGCCGATGTAGAACATGAGCGCGCTACAGGAGTTGCGATAGTTCCGATTCGCAAGGCGCGTGGGGGGCAACAGGCTCCGATACAGGGTGGGCACATCGCCGTTCAGCACAATCAGGTCAGCGCGTTCCACCTCACCCGACTCCAGCACAACGCCCGTCGCACGAGCGCCCTCCACCTGCACCCTCTGCACGCGCTGGCAGAGATGAATCTGCCCGCCCTCTTCGCGCACAATCTGCGCCAGCGCTTCTGCCAGCCGATGCATACCCCCCCGCGGATACCAGACGCCCTCGCCCGACTCCATATAGGTCAGAATACCGTACACCCAGAGCGCCTCTTTCGGCGACAGCCCCAGATACATCGTCTGGAATGAAAATAGCATCTGCAGACGCGGGTCGCGCACATAACGCGGAATGCGCCGCCAGAGCCGCGCCGTCAAACGATAGCGCACTAGCAGCCCGATCCGCGAAGGGCTGAACAGATCCCACAACGAGCGGTACGGATTGCGCACGAACGCAGGCACAACTGCCTGATACATCTGCGCCAGATCGCCCATCAGACGCAGGTATCCCGCAACCTCGCTGGGGCTAATCTTGCGCCGTATCTCCTGCACCATGCGGGCGATACAGGGCGACGCATCAAACTCCGTGCCATCCCCGAAAAACACCCGATACGAGGGGTCTATCAGCACGAGGTCTAAATAGTCCTCCAGCCGTCGGTGCAGGTCACCAAAAAGCCGCTCCAGCGGCTCTAGCATCATCAGCAGGGTGGGACCTGTGTCGAACCGGTATCCGTCGTGGCGGAGTTCGCCGACGCGCCCGCCGACCTGGGGGCGTGCCTCGAACACCTCCACCTTCCAGCCTGCGTGCGCCAGCCTCGCAGCGGTCGCCAGCCCACCTATCCCCGCGCCCACAACAATCGCTTTACCCTGCATGAACGCGCTCCCTGTTCTGCACCATCACGCGCCAGTAGAGCAGCCCCAGCAGGGCAACCGCGCCCGCAGTCCATAGCGCTGTCGCCCACACGCGCCCGAACACCCATGCCAACCCCGCCATCTGACCTCCTTGAATGAGCCAGAGCGCGAGCGGTATTCCAGGGGACGCAGGCTTCCACTCTGGCGCCAAACGCACATAGACCACGCCAATCGCCAGCCCTGTCGCGTACCAGCCCAGCCAGTTCACCAGAGGCATGCCGTAAAACTCGCCCTCCACATGCCACACCCAGTAGGGAAAGCCCGTCGTAACGGCTGGATCCATCGCCACATCCCACCA
The DNA here is from genome assembly GCA_037442385.1 of Armatimonadota bacterium. Lineage (GTDB taxonomy): Bacteria > Armatimonadota > Fimbriimonadia > Fimbriimonadales > GBS-DC > LDYB01. The sequence goes on along the minus strand of JBBIQJ010000031.1, from coordinate 17,272 downwards.
TGTCAGCAACAACGCCGCCACGAATGGCACGCCCCATCGAGGCACGCCCAGCGCGTAGCTCAGGTGAATCGAGGGATACAGTATCATAAACCACGAAGGCGGTATCAGATAGGGCACATGCCCTAGAAACCTGGGTCCCAGCCTGTCGGTATAAGTGTAGGGTCCGAAGGGCAAGCCTGTGGTAGTCCCCAGCAGCTCGGCTCCTCCAGCAATCAGCACACACAAGCCCATCAGCAGCGCCGCAGCGCGCCAGCCTTGCGTCAGCCCCATGTGCCCCACCGCTGCCGCAACCCCCAGAAACACATTCGCAATCCCCAGCCAGTACGCCAGCGCGTTATAATTCAGTGGCGGCAGGTTCGGATAGCCGCCGAAGAGCACCCAGCTCCCCGCAACCGAAAATAGCCCCACGAAGCCGCACAGAACAACCAGAAAAACGATCGTTTTCATATGGGGCTATTATACCTACAGAATCAGCATCGCGTCCCCAAAGCTGAGAAAGCGATAGCGCAGGCGCACTGCCTCCTGATAGGCGTGCAAAACCTTCTCGCGCCCCGCAAACGCCGAGACCAGAACCAGCATTGTGGTGCGGGGCATATGGAAGTTCGTAATCAGCCCGTCCACCACTTTGAACTCGTAGCCAGGGGTGATGTAAAGCTTCGTTTCGGCAGTTTGCGCCTGCACACGCCGTTTGCCGACCGCCGCGCTCTCCAGGGTGCGCACGGAGGTTGTGCCCACCGCCACAATCCGCCCGCGCGTGCTGTTAATGATTTCCGCCGCCTCCGGGCTAATGGTGTACCACTCTCCGTGCATCTTGTGTTCCTCAATCCGGTCGGCTTGCAGGGGGCGGAAAGTATCAAGGCTAATGTGTAAGGTTATCGTCGCAACTGGCACACCTTGCTGGCGCAGAGTTTCCAGCAGCGGGGGTGTGAAGTGCAATCCTGCGGTGGGCGCAGCGGCGCTTCCGGGCTGGCGCGCCACCACCGTCTGATACCGTTCGGGATCGGGCAGGTCCCGACGGATATAAGGAGGCAATGGCACACGCCCCACTTTCGGCAGAATCGAGTCGATCGGCTGATTCGCCAGCAGGCGCACGATGCGCGTGCCGTTCTCCAGCCGCCCCTCAATATGCGTTTCCATCTCGATGGGCGGTTCGTGGGGTGGGGTATCCATCAGTACGCGCGTGCCCTCAGGCAGGCGTCTGCCAGGGCGCACCAGCGCCTGCCATCGTTCCCCGTCCAGTGGGCGCATCAGCAGCACCTCCACACGCCCGCCCGTCGGTTTGTGCCCAAACAGCCGCCACGCCGAAACGCGCGTATCGTTCAGCACGAGGGTATCCCCTTCCCGCAGGTACTCAGGCAGCTCATAAAAGTGGCGATGCTCTATGGCGCCCGTATCGCGATGAAGCACGAGCATTCGCGCATGATCGCGCGGCTCTATTGGCTCCTGGGCAATCAGCTCTTCGGGCAGTTTGTAATCGAACAGGTTGGCATCCATCTCTATCGCCCTCCTCTTGTGGCAAGCCAAGCCAGAAAAGTCAGGATCAAGCTCAACATAATGCTGACCAGAATGCTCGTGCCCAGCGGGAAGTAGAAGTGGAAGCCGTCGCGCTCTATTGCGATATCGCCTGGCAGACGCCACTGGCGCACGCCAACCCGCTCCAGCACCAGAAACAGCAACCCCACACCCACCATAATCACGCCCAGCAGAACCAGCGTTTTGCCTATCGCGCCCATCACAGGAATTGTACCTGAGGCGACGCGCTCAAACCCCCCGCGTTGCCTCAAACAGCACCCGATGCAGCTGCGGGAGCAGGCGCACGCGATAGAGCCTGTCCTCATGGAGCCAGCAAAGAACCGACTCCGTTAAGTCGCGGAAGTGCTGCACCAGCTCCTGAGGAGTCCGCAATTCGGTGGGCGTGCCCAGCTGGAGAACCGCTGGCAGGTGTGGGAACGCTTCGAACATGGCACGGGCATAGAGATAGTCTTCGCGCCCGAACACGACGATTTTGAGATGGGTCTCGTCGGGCGCTACCCGCAGGCAGGCACGCACTGCTTCCACGGAAGTGGTTTGCCCCGCGCTGGGCGGCTTGGGCGAAAGCACCAGCACATCCAGATTCCGGAACCACTCGCACGCGATACTGCCTTGCGTCTCGCACGCCACTGCGTAGCCCAGCGAACACAGGCGCTGCACCAGAGGCGCCAGCGGATGAATAGCGGGATTACCCCCTGAAAGCGTTACAAGCACGGGCGGGGACGCCAGCGCCTGCACCGCCGCTACCACCTCGTTCAAGGTCATGCGTTGCCAAGTATGAGCATATTGCTTTGCGTCGACAGCATACATCGTATCACACCAGTGGCAACGGTAATCACAACCCCCAAAACGCACGAACAGGCTGAGCCGCCCCATCAGCAATCCTTCCCCCTGCACCGTCGGACCGAACACCTCCACAATCGGGTAGCGGTAGGGTGGCTCATTGCGTGGCTCCATCTGCTTCCCCCTCCTGTGTCGCTGGTGGTATCAGCGGCGCCGACCAGTATGCGATAGCCGTGTTGGTCGGCGTCTCACTAACCTCTACGGCTACCAGATCGATGCGGTCGGTAACCTGCAGCTCGCAAAGCAGATCCAGCGTCCATTCGCCCAACACCTGCGCAATCCGCTCAGCAGTGGGCGGGAAGTGCGCAAACTCTGGAAGGTCGTTCAGCACCTGATGATCCCAGCACTGCTGCACTCGTTCACGCAGTGGGCGGAGCGCTCCAAAGTCCAGCACCCAGTGGAACTGGTCATCGAGTACCCGTGCGCTGAGCCAGATGCGCGCACTATAAGAATGCCCGTGTAGGCGTGCGCACGGGTGTTCGGGAGGCAGCTGCGGTAAGTAGTGTGCCGCCTCCCAGCGAATCGCCTTGCTGATGCTCCAACGGACTGGCTTCCTCGTGTCGCTCATCGTCAGAGTCTCACCACAGGCAAGCAGTAGTGCGGAGGGACGAATATCGCTCGCCATATCTCTTGATTTTACCCTTTCCGAAGGGGTATAATTGAGGCAGCCGAATAGGTCAGATGAGTTAAGTGCGGGAAACGCCGAACATGCGGTGGATTGTGCGCTTGCTTGCGGTGGCGCTGATGGCTCTTAGCATGCCTCCAATAGAGTGGCAGGCAAGCCGTAATGTTCATGGCGTCGCCGCATGTCTCTGTAAAGACTGTAGCGGGGGCGACCAGTGTTGCTGTGCGCTCAAGGGTGAAGGAGTGGGCAAGGCAATCAGCCTCGCTCACTGCGACCGCGCCCTGCACCATGAAAAAGCCTTGCGTGCCCTGCCTCGCTTTGTGCCCTCTCCGAGTGCTCTCATCGCGCTACCTGAACTCCGTTTTGTGGGCTATCATCCTCTCGTGGTCTCCCCTGTCTCTCGTTTTGTTTTGCCGCGCGATCCGCCGCCGCGCCCCCTTCAGGTTGCGTAGGCTCATGCGCAGGCGACTTTGAAAGTCGTCTGGCGATTTCTATCCCAACCCGGAACTTTTGCTTCGGTATCGTGTAACGATGCCGTCTCAAAAGCAATCTGAAGGAGGTTCTTATGCGAAACAGAGGCTTTACGCTGATTGAACTGCTGGTGGTGATTGCGATTATTGCGATTCTGGCAGCGATTCTGTTCCCTGTGTTCGCTCAGACGCGTGAGAAGGCACGCCAGACGATGTGCCTTTCCAACTCGCGCCAGATGGGACTTGCCGTGCAGATGTATGTTCAGGACTACGACGAAGCGCTTCCCTCCGTGCGGATGATGTGGCAGGGCATCCCCACGCCCCAGAGCTGGATTGACCAGATTCAGCCTTATGTGAAGAACACCCTGTTACGCCGATGCCCCTCTGACAACAGTCCCGCATGGAGCGACACCCAGACCCCACGCATTACCTCCTACGGCTTCAACGCCTACTTAGACCCGTTCCACCCGCCGTACGGAGACCACATGAACCCGCGCCCGTTTCGCCTGGCAAGCATTATGCGCCCTGCCCAGTGCGTCTTCTCCACAGAGCTGGCGGAGCGCAACAGCAAGTACCCAAACATGCTGATTCGGAGTGACCACTTTATGCCCATGTATTGGGGCACTCCGCCACGCGTGATGGACATGATGATGAACGACCGCATGTGGGACGCAACGCGCGGCGTGCCGACCACACTCGCGATTACCCGACATGTCGGCGGAATGAACTATGTGTTTGTCGACGGGCACGCTAAGTGGCATCGATTCGAGCAAACCTGGCGTCAGACGCCGGGGCAACCCCCCTCTCGCGACTGGTACGACCCCATGCGCGAGTCGGACGCTCACTGAACTCAGGGCGCTGGAGTCGGGCTGACTCCAGCGCCCTTAACAAACGCCAGCCCCAGTGTTTATAAGGTATCACGAACCACTGGTGCTATGCCAAACCTGAGAGAGCGCTTAAGGGCAAAACGGACGGAGGTGCTGACAATCTGTGCCAGACATGGGGCGCATAATGTACGTCTTTTCGGCTCCGTCGCGCGGCGAACTCGACGAAGCCAGCGATATCGATTTACTGGTGGACATAGAAGCAGAACGCACGCTCCTGGACCTTGCGGCACTCCAGCAGGAGCTGGAGGCATTGCTTGGCTGTCGTGTGGATGTCGTTACGCTAAAGGGGCTGAAGGCGAGAATTCGCCATCGCGTTGTGCAAGAGGCAATTCCGTTATGAGAGACCCACTTGAATGGCTGTACGACATTCTTCAAGCGATAGAAGCGATACAGCGCTTCCAGCATGTGAATCGCGAAGCTTTTGAGCAGGACGACTGGAATACCGTCCAGCAGCATATGCCCGTGCTGAAAGCTTCTGTAGAGGCGCTACTCAGGCGTCTACAAAATGCGTAGCAATAGTATCCGCGTCCACAATGGATGCATCTCCAGAGAGGTTATCCCCTCTACGGTATCTCCACCGTGCCCAGGTCAATCACTGTGTTGAGGCTCTGCACACTAATCTGGCGCTCTACCTGACGCCCTGAAAATGAGAACACCAGCCGATAGTCGCCGGGCAACAGCCAGAGCGCGAACGCACCCGAAATCTGGTTCACCACCTCCGTCTCCACAGGCGTGCTGGCATCAGGCGGGGTGTAGATTAAAATCAGGGTTCCTAGAGGATTGCCGCCGCCTGCCACCTGCACCACACCGCGCACATTGCCCGGCGCAGGCGGTGGATTATCGTCGCTCTCTGGCGCCAGCAGAATGTCCCCCAACTGAATGACCCCGCTGTTATCGGGTCCCACATCCACGAGAAACCGCTGGGGCACAAAGCCAGCCTTTTCTACCTGCCCCTCGGCGTCCAGAATGCCGTTGGGGTCAAAGGGCACATCGTTCAGGGTGAATTTGCCATCGGACTCGTTGCTGAGCGTGCGCTGTCCGAGCAGCGTAATCAGCGCGCCACCCACAGGCTGCTGCGTGAGCGCGTTCACAATCCGTCCCTGCACCGCGACTTTCTGGGGTCCCACATACAACACGCCGAGGTCGTTCACCTGATCCGTGCGCAGGGGGGGCAGGTTGAAAGTGTAAGTGGGGTAATCCGGCGCTTCCACTGTGAGCTGGGTGGTATTGGGCGGCACGCGCAGGGTGAAAGTGCCTTCCTGCGGGTCGGTTCGGGTGGAGGCGCCACCTGCACGCACGATTGCGGCTGGGTTCGGCGGGTTGCCCGTGCCGACCAGCGCCACGCGCCCTTGAATCACCGCGCCGCCGAAGCCGCCCCCGCCGCCACAGCCCGACAGGAGCCACGCGCACAACACACACCAGAGCCAGAAACCGCGTTTTGCCATCGTCTTTGCCTACCTCGTTAGCAGAATCGGAGTCACGGCGCGCGCCACACGCCCCTCACTGTCAACCGCTTCAAGATGGAGCTGATACGCTCCTGGGGGCAACGCACGCTCCTGCTGATCGCGCCCATTCCAGGTAAGAGACTGCACGCCTGCACGACTCGCGCGCGAGGGTTGCAGCACTCGCACCACCTCGCCCCGCGCGGATCGCACCTCCGCTTTCACGCTCGCCTCGCCCGTCAACTGGTACTCAATCGCGAAGTTCCCCCCGCGCGTGGACGCCACACGCACCTGCGTAATCCGCACAGGCACTGCCATAGTGGGTTCCACCACCACACGCAGTGTTCGCCCTTCGGAGGGCACAAATCGGTAGAAACTCTGCTGACGCATGTCCACGCGATTGCCCGTTGTGGGGTCTTCCAGGAGGATACGCCAGCGCCGTGCGGTGTTCGGCGGCAGGTTCCAGGTGAGCGTATGCTCGCTTTCTGGCTCGGCTGGTAGCACGCTCAGCTCCCACACCTGCCGCCCGCCCAGCGGGCGCACGGAATTCATCTGGAGCGCACCCGACTCGCTCACGACTCCGAACCCCAGCATATCGGGCAGCAGGGGCGGCATTTCGGCGTCCCACTTCGCCGAGCGAGTCGCCGCGCTGGGGTCCATGCCGAGCGTAATCATGCCGCCCCCCGCACGCGACTGCAAGGTCAACATCATCTCCCATACAGGACGCGGCTCGTCCGTTTCGCTTCGCGCGCGGGAGGCAGTGCGGTTGCTCGGCGGCGGAATTAGCAGCGTAACGCCCTCCGCACGCAGAACCCGTATCCAGTAGGCTTTACCCGGCTCCAGCTGCGTCGCCTGCACATAGCCGCCGACGCCGCCCAGCGTGAAAATCCGATTACCCACCAGCGGCGGCTGCCCGCCAATCGATTCGGTCGCCGTCTCCCACGACACAGGCGAATCGAACTGCCACACCACCTGCAGGTCGCCTACATTCACGGGAGCATCGAAAGGCATGCCAATCAGGTTCCAGCCGGGCTGAAGCGCAATCGCGAAGGGGCGATCGGTGGGCGTTGCTTCGCCTTCAATCAGGCGGTCGAGTCCGCCGTCTGGTACGCGCAGGAAGTAGCCCACACCAGGCGCGGGCGGCGGCGTTTCGGGATAATACACATAGTTGAACCGCTCCTGACGCCAGTGCGCCAGCCGCAGCTCGCTGGCGGGGATGCCCAGCACCCGCGCCATGTCGGTCTGATAGGGGCGTAGCGGCAGGCTAATCATCTGCAGTCCTGCCGCCCGCTGGAGCCGAAAACTGCCCGCAGGCGAGGCTAAACGCGTCAACACATACTGAAAGCCCAGCCCCTTGTTGACCTGCACGCGCCCCACCTCTTCCCCACCCCGATAAAACACCAGCTGCGCCACCTGCTCCTGATTCATCACCGATTCGGGGAACGCTGTGCCAAACGCGCCGCGTGTTACCTCCACCATGCGCCGCTCCGAGCCAATCTGAATCTCCACCGTACCATCGTCCAAGCCATAGACCACGCCGAAAAAGTTGTTCCGAACCGTCGCCGTCTGCACCTTGCTGTTGGGAAACGCCACCTGGGCGTATTCCGTACCGACGGAGAAGTCCACAGTCAACCGCTGGTTCGCCACATCGCTCCCGACGAAGCTGGGCACCACCGCGCCCGTGCCCACGCGAATGTCCACGCGCTCGTACTGGGGCGAGAGCGTCAGCCGCTGCAGATTGAAATCCCAGTAAATCGGATAGCAGGTTCCGTTCAACAGCGCCTCGTCCCAGAAGCTGCCCACTTGCTTCGTCTGGAAGTAGGTCAAAAACACCACAAAGACTGCCTCTTCGCCCGGCTGCACCTCGCCTACAAAGGGGAGCATCTGAGCGTGCAACTTGCGCCCATAGGTCACGCTGGTGTCCAGAATATATTGCTGGCGCACCCACTGATCAAAAGGAACCCCTTCCACCATCGGGCTGGGGTTGCCCGAAATCTGACTGAGCGCCTGACGCGCCAGACTAATCAGCGCGCTGGTGTCGTTGCGCAGGGCAGGCGTGTAGTTCTGGTAGTAGAGCTGGTTGAACACACGGAAAAAGCTGGGGTATTCCATCGCCACTTTGAGCCACACACTGCCCGCCATCAGGTAGCGCGCCAACCAGATGCCGCCCGTCGTGCCGCCCTGAATGCTCGCCTGGCGGAGCGAGGGCGCAATAAATGCGGGGCTGCCCAGCACGGGCTGGTTCCATGCGTCGTAGTAGGGACGTGCATCGTAGGTGTTTGTCAGCGTCAGTTCCACGAAGTCGGGGTTCAGCCCCAGCTGGGTGCGAAACATTGCCTTCCGTGCCACGCGCGTCGTAACTGCCCGCGCAAACCCCTCTTCCCATGCGTCAAACGCGAACCCCACATCGGCATGGAACGCCAGCGTAATCAGATGCGTCAGGTTTACCGCCGCCGCTTCGGGCGAGTTGTAAATCGGGAACAGGAATCGGTTGTTGGACACATCGTAAATCCCGCCCACCACCGCATCGCGGTCGCCAATCTGGTCATCATAGTTCACCACCTGAATGGCCTGCGTGCGGGCAGGCTTGCCGTACTCCGCCTCCACCAGGGGCGGCGCGACATTCAGCACCTGCTGGAGAAGGTTTTTGTAATTGGCAGGGAACGGGTTCGCGCCGTCCACAATCTCAAACGAGAGCGCGCCGTTGCCCAACCCTCCATCGCGTGAGCGCGTCGGCAAAATCAGCTGCCCATTCCGACGCAAAGCGACCGTGTAAATCAGCGGGAACCGATAGTCTTCGGACAGGAAGCCGTAGCGCTTGTAGAGCCGTATTAGCGGGCGTGCGCCCTGAATCTGAGCGCGAGCAACCTGCTCCACACGCTGGCGAATCAATCGGTCTACCGCCTCTGCGGAACGCCCTGCACGGTCTATATCCACAATCACCAGATTTTGCGGACCGTTGCTGACCGCCGCAAAGGGCTTGTTCACGGTGTTGCGATAGATTTGTGCGGAGGCGGAAGCAATCAGCACGCCGAGCAGAAGCCAGCAGAGAACCGTCCTTGCCATAATCGTCCTATCCTTAGACGCCCACAGGGAAAAGAGCGTTTCATGAGTGTACCCAACAGGAACACTCTCCCTCGCGCCGAATTACAAAGCCATTGCCCATGCTCCCCATCGATGGCGTCGACTACACCGCCCAGCTGGAGGCGCTGATTGCCCAGATTCGGGCAAAGGGGGTTCGCGATGAGCGTGTGCTGAACGCCATCCGTCAGATGCCCCGCCATCTGATGGTGCCGCCTGAATACCGCTCGCAAGCCTACATAGACCACGCCCTGCCGATTGGCGAGGGGCAGACCATCTCCCAGCCGTCGCTGGTGGCGCAGATGACCGCGATTTTAGAGCTGCAGGGCACCGAGCGTGTGCTAGAGATCGGTACTGGCTCAGGCTATCAGGCGGGGATTCTGAGCCTGCTGGCGAAACAGGTGATTACGGTGGAGCGGTTCCCCCGACTGGCGCTCCGGGCTTATCAGACCCTGCGCCAGCTGAACCTGCCCCCGATTATCTGGGTGATGGGCGACGGCACGCGCGGCTTTCCCCCCTTCGCGCCTTATGACCGCATCATCGTAACAGCGGGCGCGCCGGGCAAGCCCCCGGAGCCGCTACTCCAGCAACTCTCGCCCAGAGGAGGACGATTGCTGATCCCGCTCGGCACGCGCCACTATCAGGTGCTGACCCTGTTTATTCGGCACGGCGACCGCTACACCACGCGCACTTACGGCGAGTGCGTGTTCGTGCCGCTCGTAGGCAAATACGGTTGGAACCCCGACGAGGTTTAGCCCCAGCGCAAGCGGTAAATCTGCCCGTGAATCGCCCGCGCCGCCGAGACCATCTCAGGGTAGGGGGTATCGGTAATCGTGATAAACCCAATATTGTAGTTCTCGCCGTCAAACCAGCGCCCCGTGAGCGGCTGGTCTATATATTGAAACCAGTGGCACCCCACGAAGGAGGGGTGTTCCGCCACGCTTCGGACATACTCCGCATACCTCTGGGCGCGCTCCTGCTGATTGCGTGCAGGCACCAGCCCCGTGTGGAACATGCCCCGATCCAGCGCGCCGAAGTGAAATTCGCCAATCAGGATCGGGCGGTCATAGGCTTCCAGAAACTGCCAGCGGGCGCGCTCAATCCGCGGCACATAGAGGTTGAAACTCAGCACCTCGCTCACCTCTGCCGCCGCTTCCAGCGATTCAGATGTGTACCATGCGAAGCGGCAGCCCAGATAGAGGTGATTCGGCGCGTACCGTCGCAGAGCCTCGCGCACGCTCCGAAAATATTGCAGGGCAAACGCCTTCACATAGGCGCGTAAATCCTGCACGCATTCGGGGGTGGGCGCATGGGTACGCAGGTCGTGCGGGCGTTCCAGCGCCTCCCAGCCTGGGAAGGCGGTGTTCCACGCCCTGTTGAGCGCTTCGATCGTGCGGTACTTGCGACGCAACTGCTCCATCAGGGCGCGTTTGGCGGGCGATTCGTTCGCGTCCAGTTCCAGCGCGCCGTAAGCCAGCCCGTAGCGCTTCGCTGGCTCGCCGTCAACGCCCCAGCTCAGCTCGTTATCCACAAAATACCCAAGGCACCACGGGTCATCACCCACCTGAGCGGCGACTTGCTTGATGCTCGCCTCCAGATTGCGCTGGAAGCCCTCGTCAAACGGGTCGTGCATCTTGCCCCAGTAGTCCACACCGCTACGCACGCGCTTATGCTCGCCCCAGATGCCAACCGTCGCCACATAGGGGATTTTGCCGTTGCGGTAAAACTCGCTGGCAGACCAGTTGCCGATGGTGTTGAACCCCCACGCCCGCAAACGCCTGAGCGTGTGTTCGCGCCATATTTCACGATAGCGCTCGCCGTACTTGCGCTCCAGATTCGCCAGGAAGAAGTTATACGCCCTGCCCTCCCTGATGGGTCCCATCAGCGCGCCCGAAAGATGGGCATAGTATTTCGCGAGCGGGTCTTTTTCATCGGGCAGCCAGCGGAACATCTTCTCGCGCCCCGTGATGTAGGTATGCTCACCCCAGTTCACGCAGTCCACACCCACCGAGAAAAAGAGCGTGCCCTCGGGCGTAATCAGCGCCCATTTGCCGTCCACCTTCTCCACGCGGAAATAGCCCGTCGCTTCGCGCTTGGGTCCCGCTGCCCAGCCGCCGAAGCGGTCGCGCTCCGCCAGTTCAGGCTTGCGCGCCAGCGCGCGCTGTTCAGCCTGCAGCTGGCGGCGCATATGCTGCACGCTCCGCACCTTGTGCGCCCAGCTGGCATGCGCGTATTGCCCGAACTCGTCCACAATCCCCTCCAGCGGCTGGTGGTAGCGTATCAGATGGATGTTATCCACAATCAGTCGCTTCGGGGTCTGGGGATGGTCCAGAAAAATCTGGAACGCCACGATATGCGAAAGGTTCAGGGTGTTGCTGACCGTCATGTTGACCGCCTGATAGCCTTTGAGCGCGGGCAGTCCGCGCATGCCGTAGTCCATTGGGTTCGGGGCGAGCGGCATCACGAAGCGCACGCGCTGTTTTGGGGGGATTGTGGCTCCGCCCTGTCGGCAGAATCGCACGCCGTCGGCGCGGGGGTCTTCGTCCACGCGCACGCCAAACACAATCGGCTCCGCCATGGGGTTCATTAGGTCAAACGCCAGCCCATTGTAGGCGCTCCAGTCCCACGCGGTCTCGGCACGGAACATCAGGTTGGGCCAGTCGGTCTTCGGCAAGAACTCCACCTGCAGGGCGTAGCGTCCGTGGGTGGCGCCCTGTCGCACGCGAGTCAGGCGCACATGGTTCGCGCGCGCCGCCGCAACCTCCGCGTCCGTCTCAAACGAGTAAAGCCTCTGCATCCTGGCTCACCCCTCAAACGGGTAGCGCACGCCCCACTCCGCACGCAGCTGATCCATCAGGCGCACGATGCGCAGGGTCTCCTCCAGCGGCATCAGGGGACTCTCGCGCAGGCCCTGTTGCAGGCACGCATGCACATGCCGAATCTCAAACTGCAACCCATCGCCCTCGTAGGGGTACAGCCAATGCTCCTGCGAGCCGTCAGGGCGTATCAAAAACGCCTCCGAAGGCTTCCACCACGGCGCAGGGAAGTGGATTGTCCCCTCCGTGCCACACAAAAACGCCTGCTTGGGGGTATTGACCTGAATGCTGGCGCTGAGAGTCGCAATCGCGCCGTTCGGGTAGCGGAACACCACCCCTTCCAGCACATCCACTCTCGTCTCGCCGCGCGTCGCCAGCGAGACCACCTCCTGCGGCTCGCCAAGGAACCAGAACGCCAGCGCAATCGGGTAGATGCCTACATCCAGCAGTGCGCCGCCTGCTAAGTCGGGACTGAACAGCCGACTGTGGGGGTCAAATGAGGGTTGAAAACCGAAGTCTGCCTGCAGGTAGCGCACTTCCCCGATTTCGCCTGCTCGCACGCGCCGATGCGCCTCTTGCATCACGGGGAAACAGCGCGTCCACATCCCTTCCATCACGAAACGGTCGGTCTGGCGTGCGGCGGCAATCACCTCTTCTGCTTGCTGGGCGTTCACCGTGAAGGGTTTCTCGCACAGCACATGTTTGCCTGCCCGAAGCGCGGCGAGCGTGTTCTCGGCGTGCAGGTTATGCGGCGTCGCCACATAGACAATCTCCACTTCGGCATCGTTCAACACACCCTCGTAGCTACCGTAGCGTTTCGGGATGCCGAACTGACTGCCGAACTGATGGGCGGTTTCCTGCGTGCGCGAGCCGACGGCGACCACCTGCGCTTCGGGCACATAAAACGCCGCCTGCATAAACCGCTTCACAATCTTGCCCGTGCCCAGAATGCCCCACTTTGCCATCTCAGGGGATAGGATACCCAAGCAAGCTTCAGGAACGCTCCTCAAGGTAGGCGCGTACCAGCGCCCGGAACAGTCGCCCATGGGAGCCGTTGCCCAGCTTCAGATGCACCAGCTCATGCACAATCACCTGCGCACGGAACGCGGCAGGCTGAGTCAGCAGGTCGCGGCTGAGGGTCAGGCGTCCGCGTGTGGAGATGCTCGCCCACTTGCGCCGCATGGGGCGTATATGAATTTCACGCAGGCGTTCCTCCACGCCGATGCGCCGCGCCCATGCCCGCGCTTCCGCAACGAGGACATCGCTTGCAACCGCCTCGCCCAGCGGCGAGGGGGCATTCACGCTTGCGCTTTCCGTCGCAGCTCCAGTATTCCTTCTGCCCATTCCACAACCTCCTGAACACCGCAATCCATGAGTGCTTTATAGAGAGCCTGGCGCAGCTCGCGCTCCTGCTGGACGCTGGTTGCCCAATAGGGATACCGCTGGAATATCGGCTCCACCGCGTGCGCCAGTTGCTCCGCCTGCGAAGGTTCCATCCCTTTTTGCAGTTGCGCCCACCATCCTACGGCAAACGCTTCGGAGGAGAGCTGGCTCTGGCGGCGTTGCGCCTGGGCTTCCTGCAGGCGGCATAAGAGGTCTTCCAGCTCGGCAAGTGCCTGCTGGCTTTCAATCTGGCGCTCTTCGAAGGCGCGGCGCAACGCCTCCGCCCGCTCGCCTATCGGAATCAGGTGAGGCTGCCCGCGCCCCTCTGCTTCCACAAGGCGGTGCAGCTCCCGTAGCAGGTTGAACACCTTCACGATGTCGGGCTTCGGCTCTTTCACTAGTGCCAGCAACGCCTCTGCCCCGATGCGATAGGTCGCACCTGCCTCCTGCACCTTCTGCGTGGAGGTGTGCTGCTGCACAATCTCGGCGGTCTTGCGCAGGAACGATTTCTCCACAGGAATGTGCGGCTCATACGCGCCGCGCAGCAGTCGGTACATCTCCACAAGGCGCTGGTAATCGTCCAGATAGGGACGCAGGAAGGCGTCAGGCGACAGAATCTCGTAGGTTTCCTCCAGCTCGCGGAAGAAGCGATAAAACTCCTCGCGCACCTCTCTGTCGCGGAAGTGCTGGAGCACCGATTCGGCGACCTTATCCTCGCTCTCGCCGACGGCAATCGGCAGGTATTTGGTGCGCGCCTCCCCCATTAACTTCGCAAAATGCTGCTGCAACACCTCCAGCCCTTCAATCACGCCCTCCACATCCTGCGAATCGAACTCCAGCGCGCGCTCCAGCTTGTCAAAGATGCCCACGAAGTCCACAATCAGCCCGTTCGTTTTGCGGCGCCCCGTATCGTCCTCATACGGGCGGTTGACACGGGCAATCGCTTGCAGCAGCACATGGTCGCGCATCGGCTTGTCCAGATACATGCAATACAGTATCGGCGCATCGTAGCCCGTGAGCAGTTTTTCGGTAACAATCAGGATTTGCGGGTTCTCGTCCGGCTTGCGGAACGCCCTGCGCACCGCCGCCTCTTCCTCATCGCTCATGTGATAGCGCCTCATGGCAGCCGGGTCGTTGTGGTTGCGGCTGATGACCACCCGACTCATCTCGGGTGCGAGGTGGCGATCCAGCACCTCTTTGTAAAGGCAGCACGCCTCACGGTCCACCGCCACCAGAAACGCCTTGTAGCCCATCGGCTGAACGAACTTTTTGAAATGCTCGGCGACGAATTCGGCAATCTTTTCCACCCTGTCGCGGTTTTTGAGCATGTTTTTGAGGGTAACGGCGCGGTCCAGCACGCGGTTCAGCTCCTCCACATCGGCGACGCCTTCCAGCTCGGCGGCTGCCCAGAACTCGCGCTCCATCGCCTCGCGATCCACAATCAGGTCGTTGGGCGCCATCTGATAATGCAGGGGTACAGTTGCGCCGTCCTGAATCGACTCCCGAATCGAATATTTGTCCAGATAGCCGCCCGGATCGTTACCCCCGAAGACCTTGAAAGTGCCCTTGCCGTGCTGCGTTTTGTCGATGGGCGTGCCAGTGAAGCCGATGAAGGTGGCGTTGGGGAGCGCGCCCATCAGGTAGTTGCCCAGATCGCCGCCCGTGGTACGGTGCGCCTCGTCAATCAACACAAAGATGTTGGCGCGGCGGTTGAGATTCGCGTCCGCCTTATCGAACTTGTGAATCATCGAGACAATCAGCCCGCGCGCGTCTCTACGCAGCAATTCGCGCAGATGGCGCTTGCTCCGCGCTACTTCGACATGCCGAAACCCCACCGCCTCAAGGTTCTGGAACAGTTGCTGCTGGAGTTCGTTGCGGTCCACAATCATCAGCACGGTGGGGTTCTCGAAGCGCGGGTCGTCCAGCAGCGCTTTGGCGAGGGTGAGCATCGTGTAGGTTTTGCCCGAACCCTGCGTGTGCCAGATGAGACCACGCCGTTTTTCAGGGTCGCGCGCCCGCGCCAGCGACTTCTCCACAGCGCGCATCTGATGGGGACGCAGCACCGCCTTGCTCAGCTCGCCGTCCCTGCGCACGAACAGGATGTAATCGGTGAGCATCTTCAGCACGCGGCGCGGAGCGACGAAACTCTTAACCAGCGTCTCAAAGTCGCCTGCCTGCTCGTCGCGCCAGTTCAGCAGCGTCTTGCGCGAAAGGCTCCATGTGGGACCGTAGAAAAACTGCACCAGATGGGTGAGCGCGAACACCTGCGCCTGTACCATCAGCTCAGGCGCATCGCGATGGTAGCGCTCCACCTGCTCGAACGCCTCGCTCATCCCCTCAGGGCGCGTGGCAGCCTTGGTCTCCACCACCAGCACGGGAATGCCGTTCACCAGCAGCACGATATCGGCGCGGATTCGGGCGGCGCCGCTGGCGAAAACAAACTCGTCGGTGATGTGGAAGGTGTTCGCTTCGGGGTCCTCGGCGTCCAGCAGGCGGAGGTTCTTTTCGCGCCTCTCGGCTTCCACGAAGACGGTCTTCAGCCCCCGCAGATACTCCCACGCTTCGAGGTTGCCCTCGATGTCAGGGCGTACACGCAGCAGGCGATTGAGTACTTCCTCCGCTTTTGCGGGCGTGTCCACCACCTCCGGATTGAGGCGTTGCAGCTGGTCTATCAGCACCGACCGCAGGAAGGGGCAATCCTCGCCGCCGCGCAGGCGCAAGGCTTTGTCAGACGGCAGATACTGCCAGCCCGCCTCCTCGGCATAGCGAATGAATGGCTCCTGCACCGTTTTGCGTTCGCTGGCGATGCTCGGCATGGCTCACTCTCCAAAAGCGCCCTCCAGCGGCTTGCCCAGTAAGCGCATAAGGACGCGGGCAACCGGGTCGGAACTGTCGGCGTCGGGGTTATAACGATCCAGATGCCAGCGCTGGGGGTTCTCCCGAATGTAGCGGCGTATCAGGGCAAGTGCGCGGTCGTTGCGAATGATATGTTCATAATAGTTGCGTTGCCAGAGGGGCGCGCCGGGCGTGCCGCGCGCCTCGTTGATGCGTTTGGTCACGGCGGATTTGAATGACCCCACAATCGCGCCGATGGAACCCCGTTTGGGTCCGCACGGGGCATCGGACGCCGTACGCCCCACCCCCGGTAGGGGCGACGCATGCGTCGCCCCTACCATTTCCCCCATGCCTGACGCCCCAGGCACACCCGACGATGACGCGCCGACACCCACATCATCCACAATCCAGATAATGCCATGCACATGGTTGGGCATGACAACAAATTCGTCCAGCCGTGTGTGCAGGAAATGGTGGGGAATTGCCTGCCAGCACTGCTGCACAATCGCTCCCCATTCGTTTAACACCATCTCCCCCGCCACCACCTGACCAAACAGTGGCTCGCGCTCATGCGTGCAGAGGGTTACGAAATACGCCCCCTGCCCGGTGTAGTCATACCCTGCAAGGCGAATCGAGCGACGATGGTGGCGCTCCGGGTCATAACGCTTCACGGTTCGTTGCCCCCATATTGTTGTATCATACCCGGTGGCAGGCGAATCTTCGCGGTCATCAGCTGGTGGAGCAGGGTTTTAAAAAGCCCCTCCAGCGCGTCGCGATACGCCTCCTCCGCACGGATTTTGTCATCTACACTTCGCAGGATTCGCGCGATTTCCTGCTGTTCGGAAAGTGGTGGGAGGGGGATGGGGAAGGTTGACATAATCCCCTTGTTTACATTCTTCTGGGTACTTTGTATATTATAGGTCTTTAACCTCTCGGCATGGAACTTTATCAGGTATGCGCCAAACTCAGGATGAAAACACGGCTTCGGGATGATGGCTAAAATCGCTTGGTTTGTAGCAACAGGAATCGTGTTAATCGCGGTTTCTCCAATCGTAGCATACATGCTTACAAGGATTGAACCTGGCGGCACCATCCAAGCACTCGAATTCTCCAACCCCAACTCTGTAATCGTTTCTTTTGTCGAACTCAGGTACAGACCACAGGCGGTCATGTTTTGAATCAGCACAAACGGTATCCTACCACCCCAAAAGGCGGTATTACTGCGACTCGGGGTACCGCCAGACCTCATGACCTCCGCCACCTCCCCCAGTCGCACCACCTTCCAGTGTGCGGGGAGGGTGCCGATTTCGGTTTCCTGAAGAGGCAGCAGGGCAGGGGAAGGGTACGGCGGCGGTAGGGG
>JBBIQJ010000030.1:0-19868 GCA_037442385.1 Armatimonadota bacterium | reverse complement strand
TTATTCGCGAGGCGCACGGCTTTCTCTTCCCCCTCAAACGGCATCAGCATCGCCACGGGTCCGAAGATTTCATCGCATGCGACGCGCGTGGTGGGTTCCACCTCTTCCAGCACGGTCGGCTGAAAGTAGAAGCCCCGGTCAAAGGGCGGCTCGGTGAGGGGGTTGCCGCCTGTAAGCACCTTTGCGCCGTCCTGTTTTGCCAGCTCCACATAGTGGCGGGTTTTTTCGAGTTGTTCACGCTTGTGGAGCGTGCCGAACTCGGTGAGGGGATCCTGGGGGTTGCCAATCTGCAGGCGTTGTGCGCGCTGTACGAATCGCTCGCGGAAGGTTTCGTAAACAGGGCGCTCCACGAAGATTCGCGAGCCTGCGGTACACATCTGCCCCTGCGCGAAGTAGTTCGCCAGTAGGGCATAGGCAAGCGCGCGGTCTAAGTCGGCGTCGGCGAACACAATAAAGGGCGACTTCCCGCCCAGCTCCAGCGACACAGGCGCCACATGGGTCGCCGCGCGCTGCATCACCCGCACGCCCACCGCTGTGGAACCCGTGAACGAGATTTTGCTCACCTTCGGGTGGGCGGTCAGCATATCGCCAACGGCGCCAGGCGTGGGATCAGTCAGCACATTGAACACCCCTGGGGGCAGCCCTGCCTCCGCCATAATCTCCGCCAGCATCAGAGCGGTCAGGGGCGTGGTGGGCGCAGGCTTCAGCACCATCGTGTTGCCCGCCACCAGCGCAGGGGCAATCTTAATCACCGCCAGCCACAAGGGGAAGTTCCACGGGGTGATGGCGGCGACCACACCGTAGGGTTCACGGCGCGTGTAGTTGAGATACATGCCCGGCACAGGGATAGTCTCGCCCTGAATCGCGGGCGCGATTCCGGCGAAGTAGTCGAACACGCTGACCGAGGCAGGGATGTCGTGCGCCATCGTCTCGCGGATGGTGCGCCCTGTCTCCTGCGATTCCACGAAAGCGAACTCTTCAAAGCGTTCTTGCAAGCGTCGAGCAACAGCCCGCAGAATCTCGCCGCGCTCCTCGTAGGAGCGCACCGCCCAGTCGGGGAACGCCTGCCACGCCGCCTGAATCGCCTGATCCACCTCGTGTTCGCCCGCAACGGCGCACTCGGCAATCACTTCACCGTTTGCAGGGTTGCGCACCTCATACCGCTCCGCAGTGGAGACCCATTCGCCACCGATAAACAGCCCGTAGGTTCGCATCGTCGCCTCCTGAAGTCCCATTTCGACTCGCGGGTCAGAAGTCCTGCTAAGAGCGCGCCGTGGGGCTGGGTCATCTATGCCCAGCCTGCATCCCCAGCCCCTTGCCCGCGGGCGAGCGGTGGTGTTGTGGCACAGAGAGGGGCGCTGGCGCGTGTGTGGAACTCCTCGGCGGGTATAATAACTTCCGATTGTGAAAACTCGCACAGAGTGGCAGATGGAGCCGCCGATCTGGGCGCGGCACGACGAGCAGCGGCGCCAGTATGTGCGCGAGATGTTCGCACGCATCGCCCCGCGCTATGACCTGCTGAACTCGATTCTCAGCTTCTGGCTCCACTACTACTGGCGCCATCAGGTGGTGCGTATGCTACACCTCTCGCCAAACGCCCATGTGTTAGACCTCTGCACAGGCACGGGCGACCTCGCACTCGATATCGCGCGCCATCTAGGCCCTGCAGGCGAAGTGATTGGGCTGGACTTCTGCGCCCCGATGCTGGAGCAGGGTCAGCGCAAAGCCCAGCGGCGCGGGCTGAACCACATCACATGGATTCAAGCCGACGCGCTTCAGCTCCCCTTCGCCGACAACCAGTTTGAGGCGGTAACAATCGCGTTCGGCTTGCGCAACCTGATCGACAAGCCGCGCGCCCTGCGTGAGATGTTCCGCGTGCTACACCCAGGCGGGCGTTTAGCCATTCTGGAGCTCAATCGCCCGCAGGGACTGCTGATGGGCAAACTGTACGATCTCTACACACTCACGATTCTCCCTGCCATCGGCAGAAGCCTCAGTCATGCGGACGCCTATCTCTACTTGCCGATGTCGATTCGGCACTATGAGAACCGAGTCGCCATCGCCGAGATGATGAGTGAAGCGGGCTTCCAGAATGTCTGGTATCGCGACCTCACTTTCGGCGTGGTGTGCGTTCATATGGGGGTTAAGCCATGATTCGTTCTTACGCGCGTCCTCACACGATTAATGTGCCAGAAATGCTGGCGCCGATTCTGCCTGAGATGGAGGCAGTGGAGGCGTTTTTGATAGAGCAATCGGAGACGAACATCCCGGAGTTTACGGCGCTGACGCGCCATTTGCTGTCGGCGGGCGGCAAGCGCCTGCGCCCCGCGATGGTGATTCTAAGCGCCTACTCTGCCGCGCCTGAACAATTCGGCGCCCTCTATCGCAACGGGCACGCAGGCGTGCAACGGCTCGCCCGTATCGCGGGCAGTATGGAGATGATCCATATGGCGACGCTCGTGCATGACGATGTGATCGACCAGACCTTCACGCGCCGCGGCAAACCCACGGCGAATGCACTCTACGGCAATCTCGCCACCGTGTTGTCGGGCGATTTCATCCTCGCGCGCGCGATGTATCATCTGGCGATGGACGGCGATTTGCGCGTTATTCAGCAAGTTGCCCAGATTACCACCCAGATGAGCGAAGGCGAAGTTGCGGAGGTGTTCCTCCGACGCCAGTTGAACCTGAGTGAGGCGCAATACCTGGAAGTAGTGCGCCGTAAAACCGCCGAGTTTTTAGCAGGCTGTTGCCGTATCGGAGGCTATCTGGTGGATGCGCAACCTCCTGTGCTGGACGCCTTAGAAGAGTTCGGGCGCCAGCTGGGGATTGCTTTTCAAATTACCGACGACCTTCTGGACTACCTGGGCGACCCGCAGACAACAGGCAAGCCGAACGGAACCGATTTTCGCGAGGGGTTTGCGACCCTGCCCCTGATTCACTACTACGCCACTGTGCCCGAATCGGAGCGCCGCCGAATCGAAACGGAGTTCGGGCAGCCTATTTCGCATGAGCGGTTCCTGCAGATTAGAGAACAAATGCGCCTGACGGGCAGTCTAAAGTATGCAGAGGAGGTCGCGGAACGCTTCCGCCAGAGCGCCCTGGAGGCGCTGGCGCCGCTCGCGCCTTCTCAAGCGAAATCGGCATTAGAGGAGGTTGCCCGATTCGTAACGGAGCGCAAATATTGAGCATGCAGGAACCGAAACGGAAAGAGCTGCCGGGGCTGGCAAACCGCTTCGAAAGTTTTCTCTTTGACCTGGACGGGGTGGTCTATCGGGGACATCAGCCCCTGCCGCACGCGGTTGCCACCCTCAACCTGCTCCGCGAAGCAGGACGCCAGATTTTCTTCCTGACCAACAACTCTGGCGCCACGCGCGAGCAATATGCCCACAAGCTTACCGCGATGGGCATCCCGACCACACCCGATCGGGTTATCACCTCAGGCTGGGCAACCGCGCTTTATCTCAAAAAGGCGCTCCCAAACGCCAGACTGTTCGTGATTGGCGAACCCGGACTCAAACAGGAACTGGCATCCCACGGCTTCGCGCTTATTCAAAATCCCGACGAGACTCTGCCAGATGCTGTCGTGGTGGGGATCGACAGGAGTTTTGATTACGCACGCCTCGCGCAGGCGCAGTATGCGATTCTGGAGGGCGCACGGTTCATCGCCACCAACGCGGACCCCACTTATCCCGCCGAGCATCGACTCCTGCCCGGCGCAGGCGCCATCGTGGCGGCAATCGCCACCGCCACAGGGCGCAAACCGATTCTGATTGGCAAACCCAACCCCGAAATCCTGGCGCCCCTAGTCCAAGCGCAGCGCATCCACCCTCAAACAACCCTGCTGGTGGGCGACCGCCTGGACACCGATATTGCGCTGGCGAACCATTTGCATATCCCCTCCGCGCTGGTGCTGACAGGCGTTACGCAACGCAACGATGTGGAGTGCGCCCCGCTGGAACTGCTCCCCACTTGGGTGCTGAACCATCTGGGCGAGCTGCTCGGTGATGCGGTGGAGAACCTCTTGATTCACCCCACCGCATAGGGTATAATTAAGCGCAGTGGGGCGGTAGCTCAGTTGGGAGAGCGCTAGAATCGCACTCTAGAGGTCGGGGGTTCGAGTCCCCTCCGCTCCACCAGCCTCCCCTTGAGGCAACAACTCGGTAAGGGCCAGAGCCAGCGCGTTTGACGAATGCCCCATTCTAAAGCTCAGCGACCATTACCCCAATCGCGAGGCGCGACGCAGACGGGGGAATACTGCCGTCGCATAAAGCAGCACACTGCCCAACTCCAGCAGACGCCCTACCCACAGAGCCATCTCCTGCTGTGCGCCCATGCCGAAGACGCTCAGCCCCACTCCTAGATTCAGAGTACCAAGCGCGCCCCACACTTGCCAGGCACGCTGACGCTGACTCTGGTCATCACGCGGCAAAATCCAGTAGCTCACGCCCATCGCCAGCTGAATGAGCCAACCCATCAGCAATATCTCCGCATGAACCCCACGCCACGCACCTACAACCTCGTAATGCGCCCGCGCTTTTGCGACCAGAATCCATGCGCCCAGCGAGAAACCCACTATCAGGTGAAGTAATGCGCATCGCACCAGCCAGCAACTCAAACGCGGCATCTCACTTCTCCCGAATGCGACCCCAGATGCTAACCACAAACACGACCCCTGCGAGCCACTGCAATCCCGCGCTGACAACGAGTAAAATCCCCCACACAGGCGCCGACGAAAGCGGCACCGTCGGCTCCGCAACCACACGCAACACCAGACCGAGGTTCAAACACCAGAAGACGCTGGCGCTGGCACGCTCGGAACCGTAAGGCACGGCGCGCGAGAGGCGCGGGAACATCCAGTAGGCGACTCCGAAAATCATCTGAGTTGCCCAGCCCACCACCAGCAGATGAAGCGCACTGGGCACCGCGTTCAGCAGCCACGCGGAGGAAAGCGGCAAACGGGTCAGCACCTGCAACCCCAGCCCCAGCACCAGATAGAGCAACGACATGCGCACCATCCAACGGCTCCAGCGCGGCATCGTTTACCCCTGAACAGATTTCAAGCGCGCCCGCAGCACCGCGCTCATCGTGTTGAGCAAAAAGAGCAGGATAGCCACCCCGTTCAGCGCGGCGCCCCACTGACGCAAAATCGGCATCTCACTGAGGTCGCCACTCAAGCGCAGGAGCAGGGACGCATGAAGCAACAGGACATGCCCATAGAAACGCGCGTGATAAGGAACCGCCCAGCCTATCACTGAAGGAAAGATAATGGGCGCATGGGCGAACACCATCGTGAAAACGAACCCCAGGAAAAACGCATGGAACAGGGCATCTGTCCAGAAACCAGGCGCCAGCCCCGGCGCCATCAGCGCGACAACGCCCGCAACGCCCAGCCAGAGATACCCACCCAACAGCGTGCGCCCTGTAAACCCTGTCAGACCGCGTGCCCTCGTCGTGTAGCGTGCCGTGTCAAAACGAACCAGCCAGCCCGCAATCACCAGCAAACCAACACCGAAAAGCCACAGCCCCGCACGCGACAGAATGGGATGCAACAGTACGCCCCCACACAACACCAGCAACCCGATTCCCATCCACACGCGGCTGAGCGCAGTCGGCTTAAAAAGGCGATTCAGCTCCAGCCGTTCGGCCACAATGGTCAACAACAGAAACAGCACCCAGAAGAGCGCGCCTGTATATCCCAGAGAACCAGGAACAAACCCACCCAGATACCAGAAGCCGTTGCCTGCAAGCCAACAAAGCGCGCCCAGCCCCATGAGCGCATGGGGTAAAAAACGGTGCTGGCGGTAAAGAGTCCCGTACAGCACAACAAGCACGAGGCTGGCGCCGTTTATCAGCAGCCAGCCATAGAGTGACGAAGGCATCAACACCAGCGCCAGCGCCCCGCAACCGCTTGCTACAGGCGCCAGATAACTCCAGCGCCAGCGCGTGGCAACCACCCGCTCCAGGGCAATTAGCGTGCCGAAAAAGCCCCCCGCCATCAGCATGCTATGAGCAAACGGGGGCGCGGCGACAGGCATGGTCAAACCTAACCGCTGAAGCCCGGAATCAATCCCAAACAAGAGCGCCAGCATGCCCAACGCCATCAGGGCAAGGGGGGGTCGGCTTTTCGGTGCCCCGGCAAGCGACATGCCGCCCCCCTACCCCTACATCCTGCGGAGCATCTGACGCAGCTCCGAGTGAATGCCCGCGTAGTTCATCGCCTCTTCGGGCGTGATGAGCTGCTTCTGCACATAGCGGAACAAACACTGGTTCATGGTCATCATGCCCCAGTGTTCCCCTTCGCGGATGGCGTTGTAAATTTCGCCAATATGCCCGTCTTCAATCATCTTCTCGACGGTGGGGGTGTTAATCATAATCTCCAGCGCGGCGATACGCCCCACGCCGCCCGCGCGCGGCACCAGCTTCTGGGCGATAATCCCGCGCAGGGTGTTCGCCAGACGCTGCAGGATGTGCTTCTTGTCAGCAGGCGGGAACATGTTCACGATGCGGTCCATCGTCTCATACGCGCTGGGCGTGTGAACAGTGGAGAACACGAGGTGTCCCGTTTCGGCTGCCTGCATACAGGCTTGCATGGTCTCCACATCGCGCATCTCACCAATCAGGATGACATCAGGGCTTTCACGCACGACGGAGCGCATCGCGTCAATAAACGATTCGGTATCGATACCCACCTCACGCTGGCTCACGATGCACATTTTATCTTCATGCACGAACTCAATCGGGTCTTCGATGGTCACGATATGCCCGCGTCGAGTGTTGTTGATGAGGTCAATCATCGCAGCCAGCGTGGTGGATTTTCCGGAGCCGGTGGGCCCTGTCACCAGAACCAGCCCCTGTCGGTACTGGGTCAACCCTGCCAGCACGCGCGGGATGTCGGGTTCTTCGGGCCAGAGTTCTTCGAGTTTCCAGTGCTGGAGCGGAATAAGACGGAACACGCCCGCAACCGTCTGGCGCTGCTGGTAGACATTGGCGCGAATACGACACACATTCTCGACGGTGAACGCAAGGTCAATCGCTAAACGGTGTTCAAATTTGGCAATCTGTTCGTGCGACATGGGGCTGAAGCAGAGGTCGCGCGCCTGTGCCGCCGTTAGCGGCGCGTATTCCTCTGGGAAGGGAGCGATTTTGCCGTGCAGGCGCATCACGGGGGGCGACCCCGCCTTGATGAACACATCCGAGGCGCGCATGTCGAACGCGCGCTTGAGCAGGTCGTTTAGGGTATATTCCAGCATCGCTTTAGCCTCCGATTTCGTGAGTTTGATTTGATTGGACGGTTTCCGATTCGCTTTGTCGCTTGAGAAGATACGACACGCCCCAGAAGATTCCTGTCCCGATGAGCATCGCCAGCGCAATCCACAGTACAATCGTCCATGGCGAGAGAAGGCGTGATTGTGTCGCTTCGGGTACAGGTGCCTCCTGCGGCTGTGGGCGCTTCGGCGGGATTTCCAGCAGGTCAGGGTTAGGCGTGTGGACATAAATCATCGTGCGCCACAGACGCGGCTCTACCTGAGTCCACATCGTCAGGTGGGGGGTTTTGTATTCCGTATAGCCCGCGTAGTTGGTCTTGTGGGGCAGCGCCGTGTAGATGTGAATCACGGGCATATCGGCAAAGGTGCGCACAAGCGAGGTGAGGTCTAACGTGCCCTCAGAAAGGTTCACCAGACCGCTGGTGGAGAAGGTCGCGACGGTGAAGAGCTCGTTGGGTTTCGCGTTGCGTTTAAGGCTGTCATCCCCTATCTCCAGGTTCGCAATCAACCGCTGGCTGCGCTCCGCGAACTGGCGCACACGCTCCTGCACTTGATTGTGAGGAATACGGCGGTCAAAGGTCCAGCTCACGAGGTTTGCGCCGTCGGGCTGCACATACACCAGCACGACCACATTCGGCGGGCGCGTCCAATCCTGGGCCCACGCTACAAGCCCCACCCAGAGCCAGAGCCATACAGCCAGCCGTCGCATTCTTATTCCTCAAGCGTTCGGAAAAGCGGGTCTAACTCGGCGGCGTATTGATGCTCAATCGCGGCGTAGGCAAGCTCCAGTCCAGCGGTCCACAGCAACATCACGGCTTCTTCAGGCGGCAGTTCCAGCACGCGAGCGAAGAAATCCTGAATAATCTCCTCATACGAGCGGGCGGTCTCGGGCATCATCTCGTAGCATCCCGTTGCATCGCGGGCACTTTCGAACGCCTCCTTCTGGAGCTGGTTCAGAAACTCCCGCACATTTTCAGGCGTCGCGTTGCGGAGGTTCTCCCCAAAGTGGCGACGCACGCGCTCACGAAACTCTGATAATCGCACTGTGATTCCCCTGAGACTCAATTGTACCCCACTTTCAGCGTGGGTACGCCGCGGGTACGCCTCCATCTACACAGAGAACCGCGCCTGTGGTTTTGGCGGAGCGGTCGGAAGCGAAAAACAGCACCGCCTCGGCGACATCTTCAGGGATGATGTTGACCTTGAGCGTGGTACGCTGGCGATAGAACTCTTCCAGCGCTTCAGGAGGGATGCCATAAGCGCGGGCGCGCTCTTCGCGCCACTGGCTGTCCCAGATGCGCGAGCCTTGGAGCACGGCGTCAGGCGCGATACTGTTGACCCGTATCCCGAACACGCCGCCCTCCTCGGCGAGGCAGCGCGCCAGATGAAGCTCGCTCGCTTTGGCGGCACTGTAGGCAGCCACCGCCTTGCCCGCTACCAGCGCGTTTTTGGAGGTGATGAACACCATGCTCCCCCCAATCCCCTGCTCCTGCCAGATTCGAAACGCCTCGCGCGCCACCAGGAAGTAGCCGCGGGCAAGCACTGCAAAGAGTCGCTCCCAGTCGGCGAGCGCGGTTTCGGTAATCGGCGCGGAGTGGGCAATCCCCGCATTGTTGACCACGATATCCAGCCCGCCCCAGGTCAGCACGACCTGCTCGAAGGCGCGCCGAACCTGTGTCTCGTCGGACACATCACACGGGATTGCCAGCGCTTTGCCCTCGCCGTGGCGCTCGGTAGTCTCCCGCGCGGTGCTGGCG
This sequence comes from Armatimonadota bacterium, assembly GCA_037442385.1. Taxonomy (GTDB): domain Bacteria; phylum Armatimonadota; class Fimbriimonadia; order Fimbriimonadales; family GBS-DC; genus LDYB01. The sequence continues at coordinate 10,843 of JBBIQJ010000030.1, read as the reverse complement.
GCGCCTTCTGGGTCGATGTCCAGCAACGCCACATGCGCTCCTTCCTGTGCGAGCCGCAGGGCGCTCGACCGTCCAATTCCCGACGCCCCTCCCGTAATCACTGCCACGCGCCCCGCGAGTTCCCTGTCGGGTGGGCGCAAGCGCAACTTATATAGCTCCAGCGGCCAGTATTCGATTCCGAACGCCTCTTGGGGCGTGAGCGATACGAACTGCCCCAGCGCCGTCGCGCCGCGCATCACCGCTATCGCGCGATGGTAGAGGTCGCAAGCAATCTGCGCCCGCGCCGCATCGCGTCCTGCGGTTATCATGCCCAGACCCGGAACCAGCACCACGCGCGGCGCGGAGTCAAACATCGCTTCGTCGCCGCGCCGATGCGCCTCAAAATACGCCTGATATGCCTCCCGATACTGTTGAACCGCTTCGGGAATCTGCGCTTTGAGCGCCTCCACAGAGCGTCCGTCCCACTCTATCCAGAGGGGGGAGTGCTTCGTGTGAACGATATGGTCGGGGCAGGCGGAGCCGATCAGCGCCACCTCGCGCGCGCGTTCGCTGGAAACAAACGCCAGCACTTCGGGCGAGTCGTCCACGCATAAAACCTGATGCTGCTGCTTGCTGATGACGCCCCGCAAAACGGGCAGGATTGCCTTCAATACCTCGCGACGCGAACCAGGCTCCAGCGCGGGTACGCGCACCGCGCCGAACACTTTGCGTCCCCGCGCGTGGTCCGCGATGTAATCCTCGGCTTCCTGTATCAGGCGGATGGTGGTCTCGTAGCACGCTTTCGCAGTTTCGCCCCAGCATACCAGTCCGTGCTTGCCCAGCACAATCCCCTCCAACTGAGGGTTTTCGCGCACCTGTTGCCCCACCGCTTTGCCCAGAACAAAGCCAGGGCGCACATAGGGGATCCAGCCGACACGCCTGCCATAGAGGCGTTTCACATGGGTTTCGCCATCCGCGCAGGTCGCGAGGCTGATAATCGCATCGGGGTGCGTGTGGTCTACATGGGTGTGGGGCACGAAGGCGTGCATGAGGGTCTCGATAGAGGGTCGCGGACCGCGGGGGGTGAACAGACAGTGCGTCAGGTACTCTACCATCTCCTCGTCGGAGAGCGACTCGCGCTCAAAGAGGGGTAGCACATCTTCAAGGCGCAACCCCGCGATGTCGTTCAGCGTGAGCGTGGCGAGGTCCGAGCCAGAGCCTTTGACCCACAGCACGCGCACCGTCCTGCCGCGGAAATCGATCTCGTCCGCTTTGACGGAGGTGTTGCCCCCATAGATGTTGCACACTGTGCGGTCGGCTCCCAGCAGGCGGGAGCGGTAGACCAGCTGCTCACGCGGGCTGAGCGCCTCAGCGTCCCTATCGTTCCAGAGTAAGTATGGCACAAAAGTTGCTGTTCAGTACGACAGGCGCGATTCCTGCTGGGGTCCGCCGAAGCCTCCGAGCGGAAAGTGCTTTTTCACTCAGAGGCTTGCCCAGAATTCTAGGGAACCCAGGACGGGTCTTAAAAACAAAGCCAGCCTGCGCTGGCTAAAAATAGCCGAGGTAGGGCGGCTTCGTATGATAGGAACGGCTTCCGCCGTCATAAAGAAACCGCCCCCCGTTTACAGGGGGTTGGACAGCTGACAGGGGCGGTTTCACCCATCAAGCAGAAACGCCCCCTGATGACACAGTTGCCCACTTCCCAGGACTATCTCACAGCAAAACGCAAAGGTGTGCTATATTAATATGTAGCATTGGAGGTTCGGAATATGAATCAGACAAACACAACGCAGAGAGTTCTGCGAAAGGGTTTTGTGTTGGTAGCAAGCCTTACGCTCAGCGCGCTTTTTGCGCAGGGCACATGAACCTGGGATCAACAGTGCAGTAGCAACGAGTGGTCGACCATCTGCCAGGGTTCCATCTGTGGCTACGACCAGAATGGCAACCCTGTCTACTGGTACGCGAACAACTGGGGACATATCTACTGCGGCTACTCGCCCGGTTTACCTGGACCTGGCTCTATTGTGCTGTTTCCTTCAGGTTCAGGGGCGCTGCTTGCCAGCAATGTGGACATCCTCAGTGTTACGATAGCCAGCGGCGCTCTGCTGAACTGGAGCTCAAGTACCACAATGACTCTGCGCGATCCGAACGGCGCCAATCCCGGTTCTCTAAGCATTCTCAACGGAGGCACTTTGCTCTGGAGCGGCGGCTCGCTTGTTCTTCAAAACGCCTCGAATGGCGATCCCGGCACGTTGACCAACACAGGACTGTTGCGCTGGGTCGACGACGTCTCGCGCTGGCTGAGCGGCTTGCTTATCAATCAGAGCCAGCTGCTCCACGAGGCAGGCGGTACCTACTTCAACACCGCCACCCTGCGCAACGCTGCAGGCGCCACCGCCGAAGTGCGCTCAGGAGACTGGTACAACAACACAGGCACCAACCTGGTGGAAAATCAGGGCACGCTGAAAAAGGTCTCGCCAGACCCCAACAATCCCACTTCCTTCACCATCTCGGTCAACACCACCAACAGCGGGCTGATTTCGGTGGAAAGCGGCGCGCTCGCTTTCAATAACCTCACCCAGACCGACGGCGAGACCCGCATCTACCTCGACACCACGCTCTCGGTGAACAACCCGTTCACAATGCAGGGCGGTAAGCTCACAGGCGCAGGCACGCTCAGCGCCAGCCTCAACAACACCGCGGGCACTATCGCACCCGGCATCGACGACCCCGACCTGCCCGACCTGAACCCGCTCGGCATCCTGACCCTCCGCGGCAACCTGACGATGGGCGCCGACGCCGCCTTTGAGGTGGAACTTGCAGGCGCCGATAACTCCGACCCTGCCAACCCGCAGTACGACCGCCTCGTAGTGGACGCGAGCGTAACGCGCACGGTTCAGCTGGACGGCACGCTGCGCGTGAAGGGTCGGAACGGCTATGTGCCCCTGTCGGGCGACACCTTTGATATTCTGGTGCGTTCGGGCAGCTACTGGAACTTCTCGGGCACATTCCACACGGTGGAGGTGGACGCCGACACGCTGCCGTGCGTGGCGTTCGAGGTGCAGTATCTGTCGACCGCGTGCGGTTGGTGGCTCAGGCGGCGGGTAGCCCCGACATCAACCGCGACGGGTGCGTGGACGACGCCGACCTGCTCGCAGTGCTGTTCGCGTTTGGTCAGACGGGCAGCGGTCTGCCTGAAGACACCAACTGCGACGGGGTTGTGGACGACGCCGACCTGCTCACGGTGTTGTTCAACTTTGGACAGGGATGCTGAAATCAGAAGCGAAACCCTTTTCACACCCTCTCCCGATTCCGGGAGGGGGTGTTTTTATTTGCGAATCGGGCGTTATCCCCTGTTGCTCGCTGGGGAGAGATTGTCGACTTTGAGGGGCGCCAGCACGCCGTCGGCAAAATCCCGTGCGAGCCGGATCGAAATAAGTTTCAGACTCGCCAGCGCAACAGGCGGAGCGCATTACTCACCACCGAAACCGAGCTCATGCTCATCGCCAGAGCGGCAATCATCGGGTTCAGATAGCCCAGCGCCGCCAGCGGTATCCCCAGCGTGTTATACACAAACGCGAAAAACAGATTTTGCCGAATCACCCCGTAGGCCGCCTGCCCAAGCCGAAGCGCGTTCAGCAAGGTGCGTAAATCGCGGTTCAGCAGTACCATGTCCGCCGTGTCCGTCGCAATCTGGGTGCCGGTGGCGACAGCAATACTCAAATCTGCCTGAGCGAGCGCTGGCGCGTCGTTGATTCCGTCGCCCACGAACGCCACCTTGCGCCCCTGCGACTGGAACTGCTTCACCAGATGCGCCTTATCGGTCGGCAGCTGACCCCCATACCAGCGGGGAATGCCCACCATGCGCGCGAACGACTCCACCGCCGCAGGCTGGTCGCCCGAACACAACGCCACCTCGATGCCCATCTGCTGAATCTGGCGAATCACTTCGGCGACGCCAGGCAGGGGTGTCTCGGTGAACTCAAAACCTGCGTACATCGTGCCGTCCACCGCGAAAAACACTGTGCCCCTGGGCAGATCCTCCTGCTCGATGCCTGCTTCCCACAAAAACCGGGCGCTGCCGAGACGCAAAATATGCCCCTCCCAGAGCGCCTCCACACCCCCACCGGGCACTGTGCGCACTTCTTTTATCTCTGGAAAGTCGTGAACGCCCTGCTGGCGGGCATATTCCAGAATGGCTTCCGCCAGCGGGTGGCGCGTGGCTTGCTCCAGAGCGCAGGCAAAGCGCAACACCGCCATCGGGTCAACCTCCGGGTGAGCGCTATGCACCGCTTTCACGCGCGGATGCCCCATCGTGAGCGTGCCCGTCTTGTCCAGAATCAGCACATCCACCTGACGCACACGCTCTACGGCGTGAATCCCCTTTAACAGCACCCCTGCCCGCGCCATGCGCGTGGAACCCGTGAGCAGGGCAATCGGTACTGCTAACCCCAAGGCACACGGGCACGCAATCACCAGCACGCTGACCGCAGGAATCAGCGCCTGCGCCACCGAGCGCGTGGCAAGCCACCAGCCGACGAAAGCGAACAGCGCTATCGCCACCACCACAGGTACGAAGATGCTGGCGATTTTGTCGGCGAGCCGCTGAATCTGCGCCTTTTCGGTTTGCGCCTGCTCCACGGCTCGGGCAATCTGCGCCAGCATGGTGGCTTCGCCGACCGCCTGCGCCTGAATGTGGAGGACGCCATCAGCAAGCAGGCTCCCGCTTAACACGGCGTCGCCCGCCACGCGCTCGCGCGGCAGCGACTCGCCCGTGATGGTGGATTCGTCCACCCAGCCGCGCCCTTCCAGCACCATGCCGTCCACCGGGATGCGTTCCCCCGTGCGCACCCTCAGGCGGTCGCCAACCTGAACTGCCGAGAGCGGCGCCTGCCGATAGGCTTCGCCGTCCCATCGCATCACACTGTTGGGGAGCAGGCGATACAGCGACTCCATCGCAGAGCGGGCAGACCCCAGCGCACGCCCCTCCAAATAGCGCCCGAACAGCACCAGCGTGATAATCACCGCCGAAGTCTCAAAATAGAGATGGTGCGTGTGTCCCCCTATCAGCAAAACAGTGCTGTAGGCATACGCTGCGAGCGTGCCCAGCAGCACCAGCACTTCCATGTTCGCGGAGCGCGCCTTGAGTGCCCCCCACGCCGCGCGATAGAGCGGCGCCGCCACCCAGAACTGCACAGGGGTCGTGAGCGCCCACAGCAGCCAGCCCTGATAGCGCCACAGGTTCGGGAACACCATACTCAGCAGGAACACGGGCAGGGTCAGCGCCGCGCTCCACAGCAGGCGCTGGAGAGTGTAGGGGGTTTCGTGGGGGGCGGATGCAGCTTCGGGCGTCTCCAGCTCGGCGGAATAGCCCGTTTTCTGCACCGCCTCAATCAGCACTTCTGGCGCAATTGGCTCCTGGAGGGAGACCTCCGCCTCTTCGGTAGCGAGGTTCACCAGCGCGCTCTCCACACCGGGCACGCGCGTGAGCGCCTTCTCCACACGACGCACACACGCAGCGCAGGTCATCCCCCGAATCTTCATGCGCACTCTGGGCATACAGGGAGTGTACCCAATTCCGAACCCTGCGAGGTGTTCTGTCGGGTACCCTTGAGAAGGCGGGAGGTGAATGGAGTGTCCGCGCTGAAGACCGATTGGCAACAGGATAGCCCAGATGAGCCACCGATTTCGCTCTGGCTTGTCGCGGGCGAAGCGTTCGAGGAGATACGCGTGGAAATTTCGTTCCCCGCGCAGAAGGCGTCTCGGTTTTTCCCAGGTCGGCTGCAGTGGAAGATTGCCCCGCACGGGGGGCAGGCGCACGCGATAACGGTTCGCCCCGCTGAAGGCACGCCCGAAGCCATAGAAGTAGAACCACAACCACTCGGATCGAACAAGATCCTTAGCTTCAGAGTGTCCTGCGCAGGTCTTCGGGCAGGGATGTATATCTTTTATATAAATGCCCTGCCCAACGCTGTCCTCGTCGAGAACCGCCCCGTGCGCGTACAGGGAAGCAGATTATATGTCTACCTGCCGAACCCTGTGAAACCGCCTGAAGCCAAGGCGGGGCAGACCTTCCTGTGCCTGCCCTCCGGTAAAGGGTTCCCTTCGTCTTATCGCGACCTTCGTGGAAAACCTGTGGCGGGGCAGAAGGTTGCCCTGCGGGTGTGGACGCTGACGAAAGTGGAGCCTCGCCATCTGGAGTTTGCCATCGAGGGACTGACGGAGCGCGTGCGGTGCGAATGGGATGGAAGCCTCGAAAAGCTGCCTGCCCTGCTCCCGATAGTGGAAGAGCCAACCGTGCGACAGCTGCGTGCAAAGTATCAGGGGCGTCAGGTCTGGGGCTACGGGGGAATCGGCGCCACTGCACTCACACGCGAAACTCTGGAGCCTGACGAGTTGGGATTCGAGCGCTTCAGGCCAGCACGCCTGTTGCGCATCTATCGCGTATGGCTCCCGTGGGGCTGGCTTCCACTGGGTTCGGCGACCTACATCGGCGAGCGAAACTACGGCTTCTACACCCACCACCCCCTCGTGGTCAAGCTCCAACCGATGGGAAAAGCGGTTTCGGGCATCATGTCCGAAATTGATGACGCGGAATGCCTTATTGAATCGCCCCAGCGCCACATTCTGGGCTTTTATGCGTTCCATGCCGACACATGGGACTTCGAACGCGCCTACAGCCTGCAGAATCCCTTTAAACTCGCGAAGCGATGGAATGCTCGTGAGCGACGCGCGTGGCGTACGGGCGAGCTCATAGAAGGCATCTCTCACGAGGTTTTCGCATGGATATGGGGCTGGCCCTGCATCTATGGCACGAAGCAGGAGCTGCTGCGCCTCGATAAGTGGATTTACGATAATGTGCCCTTCGAGGCGGAGTTCTTTTTCCGCAACGGGCGGCTGGTACGGTGGGATATTCCTGACCTGCCGTGAACCGCTCGCTGTCCAATACCCTCATAAGACACAGGTATAATTGCAGGCAATGGAACGGCGTGCAAGCGTGCGACTGGACACCGAAGTGCGCTTCCTTAAGGGGGTCGGCGATAAACGAGCGCAAATCCTGGCGAAACTGGAACTCTACACCCTGCAAGACCTGCTCTATCATCTGCCCCGACGCTACGAAGACCGCTCCCACTTTCGACGCATTGCCCACGCCCGCCCCGGCGAGGCAGCCACTTTTGCAGGAAGAATTATAACAGTAGACAACCTCTCCCCGCGCAAAGGGCTGACCCTCACCAAAGCCTTCCTGGACGATGGCTCTGGCGCGCTGGAACTGGTCTGGTACAACCAGCCCTACCTCAAAGACAGGCTGCTCAAACTGCGCAACCGCCGAATCGTCGTCTACGGAGTCGTCAAAGACACAGGCTGGGGACTGCAGATAGAAACCCCCGAATGGGAAGACCTCGAAGAGAACGACTCGATGGACGGTCTCCTGCACACCAATCGCATCGTGCCCATCTACCCGCTTACCGAGGGCATCGGACAGAAGCAGATGCGCCAGATTCTCTGGAACGCGGTGCAATACGCCGACCTCGTGCCCGAAATTGTGCCGCGTGAAGTGCGCGAGCGTGTGGGGCTGATGCCTGTCGCCGAGGCGATTCGGCAGGTGCATTTCCCCGACCGCATGGAGTTAATCGCCCCCGCCCGCCAGCGACTGGTGTTCGAAGAGTTTTTTGTGATGCAGCTGGGGATTGGCATCAAGCGCCAGCAGATGGCGCAGGAGCGCGGAATCGCGATGCGCATCGACGAAGACCGCCTGATGGAAAAGATTCGTCGAATTGTGCCGTTTGAGCTTACCAGTGCCCAGAAGCGCGTGATTCGCGAAATCTGGGACGACATGCGCCGCCCCCACCCGATGAACCGCCTGCTTCAGGGCGATGTTGGCTCAGGCAAGACCATCGTGGCAGGCGCCGCCATTCTGGCGGCGGTGGATAACCAGTATCAGGCAGCCATTATGGCGCCGACCGAGATTCTGGCGGAACAGCACTACATGGTGCTGCACCGCCTGTTCCAGCCGCTGGGTATCACGGTGGAGCTGCTGGTGGGGCGGTTGACCCCGCGTCAGCGGGCGCAGGCTTACGAGCGAATCGCCTCCGGGCGTGGGATGGTCGCCGTCGGCACGCACGCGCTGATTCAGGAGGGCGTCAGCTTCGCACGGCTGGGGCTGGCAATCGTCGACGAGCAGCATCGTTTCGGCGTGCTTCAGCGCGCCGCCCTGCGCGATAAGGGCGTCGCACCCCACCTGCTCGTGATGACCGCCACGCCCATCCCCCGCACGCTCACCCTCTCGCTCTACGGCGACCTCGATGTCTCCCTCATCGACGAGATGCCGCCCGGACGCAAACCCGTCAAAACCTACTGGAAGTTCCCAGAAGACCGCCTCAAGGTCTACGAGGGCATCCGCAAGCTGGTGGCACAGGGACGACAGGCGTACATCATCTGCCCCCTGATCGAAGAATCGGAAAAACTGCAGGTGCGCGCGGCGGAAGACCTCTACGAACACCTGCACAAAGATGTGTTCCCCGACCTACGTGTGGGATTGCTACACGGCAGGATGAAACCCGCCGAAAAAGAGGCGGTGATGGAAGCCTTTCGCGCGGGCGAAATCGATGTGCTGGTCTCCACCACCGTGATTGAGGTGGGCGTGGATGTGCCGAACGCCGTCGCGATGGTGATTGAAGACGCCGAACGCTTCGGGCTGGCGCAGCTCCACCAGCTGCGCGGGCGCGTCGGACGCGGCGAACACCAGTCCTACTGCGTGCTGATTGCCGACCCCAAAACCGAAGAAGGCAAAGCCCGCATGGAAATCATGACGCGCACCAATAATGGGTTCCTGATTGCCGAGGAAGACCTGCGCATTCGCGGTCCGGGCGAAATCTACGGCACGCGCCAGAGCGGAATGCCTTCGTTCCGTGTGGCGGACCTGGTGAAAGACATGCACCTGCTGGAGGTGGCGCGTCAGGAAGCGTTTCGCCTGCTGGAGCGCGACCCTGACCTGAGCCTGCCCCCGCATCGGCTGTTGCGTGAGGCGGTGGAGCGCTTCCGCCACAAGGTGGTGGTGGCGACTGTGGGCTAACTCAGCGGGGAGCCTTCACCAGAAAAATCTCGCGCTGCTCGTTGGTGATGATCAGCGTCTCATTATCTACCCACTCAATTGCCTCGCACTGCTTGCCGTTGGTGAACCGAATCTGGGTGGCTTTGCCTTCTGAGAGGAATCGGTCGCCCTGTTGAGGGCGCCGAAACAGCCACACCGACTGCTGGGGCGCTTGACACAGCACTGCCAACACCTGCTCATCAGGCGACATCGCCGCCGCCGTCACCCAGCCGCCCAGATGGGGATGCTCGTCCACCTTCGTGAGCATATTTATGCGATCCGAGGCTTCGCTATCGAGCCGATAGAGAACGGTGCTGGGGTCAGGCACATCGGGCTGGCGGGCAGGGCGGTGCTTGGTCAGCAGGTAGAGTTTACCTTGAAACACGAAGAGCGCCTCGCAATCGTAGCGCCAGGCGTCTTCAGGCGGAAAGGCTTTCTGGTCGGGGTAGGCGACGGGAATGCGTTTCAGCACATGGGCGCGCACCGTTTCGCGCGGGTTCGGCTCTTTCAGCACATAAATCGCTAAATCGCGCCGGGCGTTGAAGTTGTTGCCCGTGTCGGCGATATAGAGCGTGTCGCCATCGATGGCGATATCTTCCCAATCGATGTTCGTGGCGCCTTCAATCTGGATGCCCTCAAAATCGGGTGGGGCGCTTTCAGGACGGTGGGAGGAATCGTGTCGCGATACGAACGGTGGCACAATCACCGCGCCGTTTTGCCGAATCGCAAACAGACGCGCCCTGTCGCCGCTGTCGTTATGAACCCAGTAAACATCGGGATAGGTGCGGCTACGGGCAATCCCGCTCATCTCATCAATCAGGGAGTGTGTTACGGTGGCGACAGGCTGTAGCGTAATGCCGTTTTGCTTCGTTTTCGCGGGCGCTGGCAAAAACCAGCCGAACACGCCCAGCGCCATCGCAAAACCCAGCAGATACCATCCAACCCGACGCATCGCGCCATAAGTGTACCCCTCCTGATATTAGCGTTGTATTAAAAGGTACAATACGCCCATGCGATGGCTCTGGCGTCTTCTGCGGCGGCTGGGGGATGTGCGGGCGCTGAGTCGGGGGCGTTTGGGGCAGCGGCTAACATGGCGTCTCGCGCGCGGGCTGCTGTGGCGCATGGGACACCGACGCCGATGGTGGTAGGCAGGAAAAACTTGCTCTTGTAGCGAACCTCTCCCCCGTGCGCGTTCTGATGCTCTCGTGGGAATATCCGCCGCGAATCGTGGGCGGAATCGCACGCCATGTGCAGGAGCTGGCAGAGTCGCTGACCGCGCAGGGCGTGGAAGTGCATGTGCTGACGGCTCCCCATCCGGAAGCGCCCGAAGAAGCCGTAGAAAACGGCGTGTTTCTCTATCGCGTGGGACCACCCTTTCACCCCAAAGAGGACTTTCTGGGCTGGGTACTCTCGCTGAACGCCAGCATGCAGGGTCGGGGCGCGGCGCTCATCGAGAGGTGGCGCCAGACCGAACCAGAGATCCCCGTGATTCTGCACGCGCACGACTGGCTGGCGTATCCCGCAGGGCGCGCGCTGAAACATGCGTTTCGGGTTCCGCTAATTGCAACCATCCATGCGACGGAACACGGGCGCCATGGGGGACTGTTCAGCGAGCTTTCGCATACCATTCATCGGATGGAGTGGGAACTGACTTACGAAGCGTGGCGCGTGATTGTGTGCAGCCAGTTCATGGTGGGCGAGGTGCATCGCCTGTTTGCAACGCCCCTCGACAAAATCGATGTGATTCCCAACGGCATCCGCGCCGAGAAGTTT
>JBBIQJ010000029.1:0-20331 GCA_037442385.1 Armatimonadota bacterium | reverse complement strand
GATTAATTTCCCCGCGTGGGGCAGGGGAACCGTGCCCCTACGCCACCCGTACGGACGCGGTCCCCCGCGTCCTGTTTAGCAAATCCCCGTTCTTTGCGACAGAGCAGCTGAAGCCGTTCCCAACATAAAAAGCCAGCTCCCGCTGGCTTCCGTAGCTTGGGCATCCTGCCCAAACTCACGCGCAGGATGCGCGTGCTACCGATTGTTCGTTTTTCTGGACCGCCCACCTCTTAATCTCTCTTTAACCTTTCATCTGGGGTATAATATTCCCGCAGGAGGAGAACACCCTATGCGCAAAGCATTTACGCTGATTGAGCTCTTGGTCGTGATTGCGATTATCGCGATTCTGGCAGCCATTCTGTTCCCTGTGTTTGCCCAGGCGCGTGAAAAAGCGCGTCAGACGACCTGTCTTTCAAACTGTAAGCAAATAGGTCTCGGTATTACGATGTATGTAGGCGACTACGACGAAACCTTCCCGCGTAATGACGATTGTATCGCGCCCGCGCGATTGCCCTATCAGCCGAACGCCACGGGCTGCACGGGTCCCTACGGTCAGCGCGTGAACCACTATAAATGGCAATACTGGATTTATCCGTATGTGAAGAATATCCAGATTTTCTTCTGCCCAAGCCGTCCGTTTGATCGCACGGCTTGGGAGCAGAACGGCGAGATTTATGACGGGGGCTATGCGCTGGCGCTCCACATCACGGGCGCGCTGAACACCTGGAACCGCCCCCCGCAGAACTATCAGATTCGCAACTCGTTTCTGGGTGGCACGATGGCAGGCGTGTTGCGCCCTGCCGAAACGATGATTCTGATGGAAGACAAGTTCCCCGGTATCCGCCACTATGTGGTGGGACAGCAACCGATCCAAACCGCCTATCCGATGGCGCATCGGCACCTCTGGGAGGTTCTGATCTATGGGCGACCTCGCGCCGCCACCCCCGATCGCAAGGTCGCACCCCACATGGACGGTATGATTATCACCTATGTGGACGGACACGCCAAGTGGATGAAGGCGGACGCTTTCCTCGCGAAGTGCCCCACTGCCAACGACTTCCAGCCCTCTATTAACACTGTGCCGGGAGGGATGGCGTGGACCGTTGGCAACACCCCCATGCAGTGGCGCGGCGACTGGGCGCTGTGGGGTCTCTACGGCGAAATGGCGACCCTGCCTTAGGCTTTCCTCTAACGCCGAAACGCCAAACGCCCCTTGCCATTGGTCGAGGCAGGGGGCGTTTTACTGTCTTCGGGTACAATTCCCGTGGCTCAAAGACGAGCCACACAAAAGAAGGAGGTTTTAACGATGAAGCCAGTTGAAGCGAAAAACCTGATTCGTGGTCAGTGGCAGGAATCGGTTTCTGGAGCGCGCTTTGAAAGCTACAATCCCGCCGATACCCGCGAGATTATCGGAACCGCCCCCCGCTCTACCGCCGAAGATGTGGACAAAGCCGTGCAGGCGGCGCGTGAGGCGTTCGAATCGTGGCGACGGCTCTCCCGAATCAAGCGAGGCGAATACATAGACCAGTTAGCCCAGTTGATTAAACGCGACCTGAACGCGCTCTCGGAACTCGTGACCCGCGAATGCGGCAAGCCGATTAACGAGGGGCGCGCCGACGTGGTGGAAGCTCTGCACATGGCGCAGTATGTCGCCGGCATGGCACGCATGCCGCACGGCGAGATTGTTGAGAGCGAAATCCCCGAAAAAGACGCCTACATCCTGCGTAAACCCAAAGGCGTCGTAGCGTGCATCACGCCGTGGAACTTCCCGGTAGCCATTCCCCTGTGGACGATTTTGCCCAGCCTGCTGGAAGGCAACACGGTGGTGTTCAAGCCTTCGGAGGACACGCCCATCTGCGCCCACCGCTTGATAGAGCTGTTCGTGGAAGCGGGCTTCCCGCCCGGCGTGATTAATGTGGTGCAAGGTTACGGCGAAGATGCGGGCGACGCGCTGGTGCATCACCCCGGCGTCGATGTGGTGGTGTTCACGGGGTCGCGCGCCGTGGGCATGTATATCGAGCAGGAGTGCGCCAAACAGCACAAGTTCTGCGCCGTGGAGATGGGCGGGAAAAACGCCGTGATTGTGCTGGACGACGCCAACCTCGATATCGCCGTCCACGCCGCGATTCTCTCGGCGTTCAAGACCAGCGGACAGCGGTGCGTCTCTTCCAACCGCATTATCGTGCATGAGAAGATAGAACCGGAGTTCACCCGCCGCTTCGTGGAGACCGCCCGCATGATTAACATCGGCAACGGTCTGCGCGAAGACACCTTTATGGGACCGCTGATTAACGAGCAGGGCGTGCAGAAGTACCTGCACCATAACCAGAAGGCGATCGAGGAGGGCGCGGAGGTGCTGCTGCCAGGCGGCTTGCTGAAAGAGGGTGAGCTGCAGTATGGGCACTTCGCGGCGCCGTTTGTGTACCGCATGAAGCATCGCTCCGACAGTTTCGTGCTACGCGAGGAGGCGTTCAGCCCCCATGTGGCGATTATCCCCGTCAGCAGTCTGGAAGAGGCGGTGCATGTCTATAACGACACGCCGTATGGGCTGGCGATGGCGGTGATTACGGAAGACTACCGAAAGTGGCGCTATGTGCGCGACAACTGCGAGTTCGGCGTGGGCTATGTGAACCTGCCAAGTATCGGCGCGGAAGTGCATCTGCCCTTCGGCGGGGTCAAAGCCAGCGGCAACGGACACCCCAGCGCGTCCGCCCTGTTCGACGCCGTCACGCACAAAGTCGCCTTCACCGTCAACCACGCCACCGAGATTAAGATGGCGCAGGGGCTGAGCGCGAAGATTCGTTAAACTTATGGAGTGCGGAAGCCTCGCTTCCGCACTCCACATTGGTGGGCGAAAACGCCCGCGTGATTACTTCTTGCGCCGGCGCAGCCCCAGCAGACCTGCCAGACCTGCCCCCAGCGCGATCATGCTCGCGGGTTCGGGGATTGTCTACCTCCTCAGCGCGTGCCCAATCCTGGCGGGATTTCAAAAGTCTAAAACCGCTGTTGCCACTCCAGTTGCCAGCCGCATCGGGCGTCGGGGTCGCCCGCGTTGCGCAGCGAGCGCGTCCGATAGCGCAGGCTGAGGAGCGTGCGCTCGTTCAGCTGGCGCGCCAAACTCGCGTTGAACTCAAACCCGCGCTCACCCGCATACCACGCGTGAAACCGACGCAAGTTATATCCCTCCAGCGAGACCAGCCAATCACGATGCACATAATCTAAGCGTCCGTAGAAGCCCACTTGGTTTGCGCCGAAGGGGTGCCCCATCGGAAAGCCGTTCAGGGTGTAAGCGTAGCGGGGGTCGTGCCCCGAATTGCTATAGACCCCGCCGTCACGCGTGCCGTCCGTGCGCACCAGCTCCAGCACGACGCGCGTTTGCGGGTTGGGGGAGAGCCGTGCGCCAATCAGCAGCGCGGTTTTGCGCGGTGTGCTGGCGCCCCGACCGCCCCAAAAATCAGGCGCGCGCATGTCGTCGGTCAGCCAAAAGGCGTAAAGGCGATTTTGTGTCCCAAAGCAATACTGCACCCCCACTTCCGCCAGATAGTTGAACCAGCCCGAGCCGCGCTCGGCGGTACTCATCCATTTCTGATAGGCATAATAGGGGGCAATCTGGCTCAGGGCGCCATCGGGCAGGCTCAGTGCTTTGAAGGCTTCCGCGAACGCGAGGGTCCATCGCTTTCCGAGTTCGCGTTCGAACCGCCGCCCACCCCACCACACCGTGCGCCCCGACTGGCGCGCCTGGGCGAAAAACTGCTCGAAGCGCCACTCCCCCACCAGGGGGATACGCAGCGGAAACGCCACCTTTCCATAGGCAATCGGGGGGGTGGAGTCGTTGACCAGCAATCCGCCGCTGTAGCCGCCCGCCCAGCGCAGCGGCGCACGCCCGAACTGCCATTCCCACGCGCCCGTGCGAAAGGTGAGCCGTGCCAGCGGCAGGGTGTCCAACTTTTCGGGAGACGGCTCTGGCAGGTTCGCCACAGGAGGCGGCGCGAGGCGTGGGGCGTCGCTCCAGACCATCTCCAGCAGCGCCTGCTCGCCCAGCGCATAGACCCCACTCACCCGATAGGTCGCCTTTGCGGGGGTCTGCCAGTCCTCTTTCAGGTATCCGTAGAGGTGGGTCTGCACAAAGAGCGCGCCATAGCCCCCCGGCAGGGTTTCCGTTTCGCCGAGTTTCCAGAGCGCCACAGTGCGGAGGAGACTCTGGGGTGCGTTCTGGAGGGCGTCTCGCCACTCGTCACGGGCGCGGGGCGCGCCTGCCAGCGCCAGCGGCTCTTTCAGGAGGGTTGCGCCTATATCATAGAGCGGGTCATAGCGCACGGGCAGTTGCTGGCTCCATACGCTGTAGCCCAGCGCCCACGCCAGCGCCAGCGCGAGCCGCCTCATACGCGCTTCACCTCGTGCGCGCCGTAAGGCGGCTTCAGCCTGCCCGTCGCCAGCTCCATCAACATCGTTTGCGCCCGCTCCGCCTGATTCGACTCGCAGAGGTCTATCAGCACCTCCAGCTGTTGGCGCAGCCATTTCCAGTTGGGCGCGTTGCCGTTGGTCACGCGCCGAATCTTGGGGTGGGCGGTCGGCTCCAGATGTTCCTCATCGTAGCACAGTTCTTCGTGCAGTTTCTCCCCTGGGCGCACGCCTGTGTAGATAATCTGAATATCCTTGCCGGGCACCAGCCCGTAGAGGCGGATCAGTTCGTGGGCGAGGTCCACAATCTTCACGGGCTTGCCCATGTCCAGAATGTGGATGTCGCCGCGGCTTTCAAACGCGCCCACCCGCATAATCAGATGCACGGCTTCCGAGATGCTCATAAAGTAGCGTTGCATTTCGGGATGGGTCAGGCGCACGGGACCGCCCGCTTCAATCTGCGCCTGAATGGTGGGCACGAGGCTACCGCGACTGCCCAGCACATTGCCGAACCGCACAATCGCGAACTCGGTTTCGGTCTCGTGCGCCAGCGCCTGCACAATCATCTCGCCCACGCGCTTGGTGGCGCCCATGATGCTGGCAGGCTTGACCGCCTTGTCGGTGGACACATAGACGAATTTGCGCACGCCGTTACGCGCCGCGCTCTCTGCCGTGATCCATGTGCCCAGCACATTGTTTTTAATCGCTTCTATCGGATTGGCTTGCATCAGGGGCACATGTTTATGCGCCGCGGCGTGAAACACGATGGTGGGCTGCTCCTCGCGGAACACCGCCTCAATGCGGGAGGCGTCGCGCACATCGGCAATCACACAGCGTGGCTCGTAGTCGTGCTTTTCGATTAGCTCGCGCTGGATGAAATAGATGCTGTTCTCGCCCTTGCCCAGCAGGATGAGGGATGCCGGCCCCAGCAGCACGACCTGCCGCGCCAGCTCGCTCCCGATAGAGCCGCCTGCGCCTGTAATCAGCACGCGCTCGCCCTCAATGTAGGTTGAAACCGCACGCAAATCAAAACGCACTGGCTCGCGCGGAAGCAAATCTTCGATATCCACCTCCCGAATCTGCTGGAGCTGAACCCCTTTCTCAAAAATGGAGGGGATCGAAGGCACGATTCGGATGCGTGCGGGGGTGCGTCGGCAGATTTCAAAGATGCGCCGTATGGCGGAACCCTCCGCGGAGGGGATGGCGATAATAATCTCCTGAATGCCGAACTCGGCGACCAGTTGCGGAATATCGTTTGTTGTGCCCAGGCACGGGTAGCCGTGAATGCGGGCATGGCGCTTGAGAGGGTTATCGTCCACGAAGCCCACGATACGCCGCCCCGATTCGGGGTTGCGCTGGATCTCGCGCATGACCATCTCGCCAGCGTCGCCGCCGCCCACAATCAGAGTGCGCTTGCGCTCGCGTCCCTTATCCCGAAGCGCATCGTACCAGTCGAACGCGCGCCTCCAAAGCCGAAATGCGCTCAGCCCACTGGTGGTCAAGAAGAAAAACAGCACCGGCTCCACCGCACGGAACGAACGCCCCAGCCATAGCGCTCCCCCATAAAACACAGCCGCGCCTAAAAGCCCCAGCGCCATGGACGCCTGAAGCAGGTGAATCATATCCACGACGCCAGCATAACGGCTTTGCACGCGATACAATCCCTTGAGAAACAGAAGAACGAACGCGGCGACTGAAAGCACGGGCGCTCCCCACCCGATCAAACGCCAATCTGCGGGCGCGAAACGAAAGTTATGAACCAGCCCGACGCTGAGGACTAGCGCCAGCGAGAGCGTCAGGGCATCCCATGCGACCGCCTGCAGTAGCGCCCCCCACCGTTTCGGGGGGACCCGCCGCCAGAACTCCAATTTCTCCCGAATAGCCAAGGCTTCCCTCCGTAGAAACCGCGCGACTCTCTGGATGTTAGAGTATACCCGTTCCCTGTGGTTTTACGGAGCCGTTTCAAGGAGCGCTTCAAGGAGGGCTGGGGGCACAGGCGTTCGGAGCGCCCGACTGAGGGCGTTGCGTTTCAGAGCGCGTTGCAGGCACGCCTTTTGGGGGCACAGATAAGCACCGCGTCCAGGCAGCTTTTGACGGGGGTCAAACACCACCTGCTGGGTTTGAGGAAGGCGCACGAATCGGAGAAGGTGGGATTTGGGGGCGGTGCGCATGCATGCCGCGCACCGCCGAACAGGTTCATGCGCCGCGCCGTGCCGAGCGCTCTTGCTTGGCAATCTCCTCCTCCGAGTGAACTTCCAGGGTCCAGCCTGTGAGTTCCTCAGCCAGGCGCACATTCACGCCGCCGCGCCCCACCGCCTGACGCAGCTGGTTGTTGGGCACGACCACGAGGGCGCGCTTGTTGTCTTTATCGGTAATAATCACGCGGTTCACGCGGGCGGGGCTGAGCGCCGCGCGAATAAACTTTTCGGGGTCGCTACTCCATTCCACCACATCGATATGTTCGCCTGCCAGCTCGTTACTGATGGCTTGAATGCGCATGCCGCGCTGTCCCAGACACGCGCCCACCGCGTCGACCAGCGGGTTGCGCGAATGCACGGCGATCTTGGTGCGTTCGCCCGGAGCGCGGGCAATCGCTTTGATCTCCACCTCGCCGCTGGCAACTTCGGGCGACTCCTGTGCCAGCAGTCGAGCGACCAGCCGTTTGTCGGTGCGGGAAGCAATCACTTTCATATCGCGCAGGCGCGGCTCGCGTCCGCCCTCTCGCTGGGGCGCCTGCACTTCCAGAATCAGCACCTTCAGGTTGTCGCCAATTGCGTAGTGCTCGCCTTCAATCTGATGGCGATAGGGAAGAATCACCTCAATGCGCCCATAGGAGAGAATCACCGTATTGCCCTGAAAGCGTTCGATGCGGGCAGTAATCACATCGCCCACATGGGCTTGCAAGTCGCGCATTGCATGTTCGCGCTCCAGTTCGCGCAGGCGTTGCACCAGAATCTGGAAGGCGTTCTGCACTGCCACACGCCCCATCCCTTCCAGCGACATCTCGATGGAGACCGTGTCGCCCACTTCGAGGTTCGGGTCAATCTTGCGCGCCTCCTCCACACTAATCTGGGTGTTCTCGTCGGTTACGATTCCCACAACCTCCTTCTCAACAAACACACGGAAACAGTTGGGGGCTTCGGGCGCCCACTGGGCGCGAATTCGGGCGCTGGTGGGCAGGTGGCGATGCTTGCGATAGGCGTTCGCAATCGCGCCCTCCAGGGCTGCCATCAGCTCCGGGAGCGGAATATTGCGCTCCTTCTCTAACTGCTTCAAAACCTCGATGATTTCGTTGCACATCATGCTTACCCCCTTGGACACACGGTGATATAAAGAAAAGAGTGGGCATAACCCCACTCTTTTCCCCGCCATGTGCCCGCCTGTAGTATACCCCATCGGAAACCTATCATGCAGAATTGGAGTATAATTCCCCTGTAAGCCAGCAAGGAGGTTTTCTATGGCACGCCGCTATGACTACGACGAGTTCGAGCTTCCCGAAACCCAGCTGCGAGCGCTGGGGATTCTGGAAGAGATTATGCGCATCGCTCCTCGCACCGATCTCCGACTGATCCAGCTGCTACGACTGCTCAAGCATCAGCTGGAAGTCGACGAGAAACAGATGCAGGAGGCGATGCAAGCGCTTCAGGAGTATGAAGAGGCTTATCAAAAACTCACCTCCCCCGCCAATCGGATTGGCGTCTTTCTGGATCAGCCCGAAGAGGGCGTCGCGATGATTGCGCTCGGCGATAGCGAATACTACGCCAACATCGATCCCAAACTGGAAAACCCTGACTTTCGCGTGGGCACGCGCGTCAAGGTCAACGAAGCGTTCGCGGTGATTGGCGACCTCGGCTATCACCCCGCAGGTCCAATCGTGAAGGTTCAGGAGGTGCTGGACGCAAAACGCCTCCGCGTCGCCAACGACCCGCAAGGGATGACCTCCCGAATCGTGTTCCGCTCTACCGACCTGATGGGGCAACCCATCAAGCCGGGCGATGAGGTGCGCATCGAGCCGAACTTCAAAGTCGCGATTGAACATATTCCCCATCAGGAGGTGCGCGACTACTACTTCGAAGAGGTGCCGCCCATCGAGTGGAGCCAGATTGGCGGCCAGGAGGAGGCGATTCGGCTCATTCGAGAGACCATCGAATTGCCCTTGCTCCATCCCGAAATCTACAAGAAGTTCGATAAGCAGCCGCTCAAAGGGATTCTGCTCTACGGTCCGCCCGGCTGCGGCAAAACGCTGATTGGCAAGGCGACCGCCTACAATCTCACTCGCCAGTATTCCGAACGGATCGGCAGACCCGTGAAGGAATATTTCATGTATATCAGCGGTCCCAAAATTCTCAACATGTGGCTGGGCGAGACCGAGCGGATGGTGCGTGAGATTTTCGCGATTGCCCGTGAGAAAGCAAAAGAGGGTTATCTGGTGTTTATCTTCATCGACGAGGCGGAGTCGATTCTGCGCACCCGCAGCTCAGGGCGCTGGCTCAACATTTCCAACACCGTTGTGCCCCAGTTCTGCGCAGAGATGGACGGTCTGGTCAGCCTCGAAAATGTGGTGGTGTTGCTCACCTCCAACCGTCCTGACTATATTGACCCTGCCATTCTGCGTCCTGGGCGAATCGATCGCAAGGTCAAGGTGCGCCGCCCTGACCGCGACGCCACGCGCGAGATTTTCGGCATCTACCTGCACGAAAACCTGCCGCTGGACCCTGCCTTCGTCAGCGAGTACGATTCGTATCAGGAGGCGCGGGAGTGCCTGATTGAGCAGGCGGTGCAGCATCTCTGGCGCAAGGCGCCCGATACCGAATTCCTGCAGGTCTACCTGCGCAACGGCGGCGTCGAGACGCTCTACTGGCGCGATCTGGTCAGCGGCGCGCTGATTAAATCGGTGGTGGACCGCGCGAAGGAGTACGCCATCCGCCGCGCGATTGAGGAACCGAACGCCGAACACGGTATCCGCCCTGACGACCTCAAGCGCGCCATCGAGCGCGAATACGCTGAGAACGAAATCTTCCCCAAATCCGATGTGATGGAGGACTGGCTGAAGCTCGTCGACTACGAGCCTGAATATGTCGCGAGCGTGAAGCCGATTCGCCCCAATGCCCAGATGGACGACGGACGTAATCGCGTGATTTGAACTGAGGGAGGGGTAGTGCGGCGCCGCTCTGCCCCCATGCCCCTCAGGCAAAGCCTTACTTCAGAACTATTTGCGCCGCGCGCTCGAAAGTCGCGGCGTCCCGCGTGCCCACCCACCAGAACCGAATGCGCCCCTGCGTGTCAATCAGCACTGTCTGGGGCACGCCGTGGAGATCAAAGGCTTCGCGAATGGACGCATCGCCAAGCACCTGCGGGTAGCGCACGCCATGCGCGGCACAAAAACGCCGGAGTCCTTGCGCACCTTCAGGCTCATCGAAAACAACGCCGACTACCTGCACACGATTGCCATACTTGCGATAAAATTCAGCAAGATGAGGGAGCTCATGCTGGCAGGCGCCGCACCATGTGCCCCAGAAGTGGAGTAGCAAGGGCTTCTGCGGGCGATGAAGCGTAATCTGAGCGCCGTCCAGCGTGTGCAGGGTCAGCGCGGGCACAGGTTGAGTCTGGCTCGGATGAACGGGGCGCGGCGTTCGCGCGGGGAATTGCGCTTGCGCCTTTGCCCACCATGCCAGCCATTGCTGGCGCGCCTGTTGACGCTTCGCCAGCGGGTCGGTGTAGCGGGCATAAAACGGCTGTCCTGTCAGAGCGCGTAGCGCGCCCATCGCCATGTGCTGGGTTTGCTCGTTCGGGTCTTCGCGCAGGAGGGTGATAAGCGGGTTCACGGCGCGCTGGTCGCGTAACTGCTGAAGCGCGAGCAGGGCGCTCTGGCGCACCTCTGTATCGTGGTCGGCAAGACAATCCACAAGCAGGGCCAGAGCATGGGCGCGCGGCAGTGAAGGCGCCGTTTCCACAACGCGCACACGCACAGGCGAGGCAAAATCGTGCAGGGCTTCGCGGAGCAGAGCGCGCGATTCTACCGAGTCGATTCGGGCAAGCGCCTCCACCGCCTCCGCACGCACCGCAATCGGCGACTGAAGCGACAGATACTCCCTCAGTTTCTGTAATCGCTGCGTAGTGGGCAGGGATGCTAACGACTGAATGGCTGCCTGCGCCTTTACTTCCGCGGCATGCATCCGCTCGTGAGCATCTTCAGTTGGGCGATACAAGAGGCGCACTATGATTGCCGTACTCACCAGAATCACCACCACCGCCCAAAACGCGCTGTTTCGCATGGAGCAATTGTACCTCTC
Source organism: Armatimonadota bacterium (assembly GCA_037442385.1). Lineage (GTDB taxonomy): Bacteria > Armatimonadota > Fimbriimonadia > Fimbriimonadales > GBS-DC > LDYB01. The sequence goes on along the minus strand of JBBIQJ010000029.1, from coordinate 9,637 downwards.
TACAAAACAGCAGGAATTTTGTTCTCTCTGGCGAAAGCCTTACGAGGCAGCGGAGAAAAAGTATGGCGCGTTATCGTATCTATGGCACGGAGATTATGGGGGAACACCCCTATTGCGAGCGCTGCGCCCCAGTTGCAAGCGATTCCGATATGCTCTCACGGAGTGTGCCCAATAAGAACCGCTACGCGCTGATTAGCTACTACCTCGCTGTGTTCAGCCTGATTCCGTGTGTTGGGGCGCTTCTGGCTCTGGCGGCAGTGCCTCTGGGGGCACCGGCTTGTCGGAGGCGAAAAGGTGCATGCGTAGGTCGCCATCATTTTGGGGACACTGGTGTTGATTGCATGCGCAAGTTGCGGGGTGCTGCTAATCGCCTCGCGTTTACCGACATAGACGCTTCAGGGCTTGATTTTCCACACGGGAATCCGATAGAATTATAGCGCCTTTGCAGGAGCGCGGGAAATCGGGTAGAATTGAATCCCATCCTGCAAAGGAAGGAGGCAGATGAGCATTGGCACAGATAACGATTCGTCCGAATGAGTCGATAGACAACGCGCTTAAGCGCTTTAAGAAGGCATTGGAGCAGAGTGGGATTCTACAGGAGTATAAACGACACACGCACTACGAGAAACCGTCGGAGCGGCGCCGCCGCCAGAAGCAGCGCCGCCGCAAGAAGTAGGCTTGGGACTATCATGCGCATTGGGCGAGCGACTCTGCGCAGGAGTCGCGGGCAGTCGGGCATTCACCACCGCGCGTGGTCGCTCCCGATTTCGTGGGGGCAGGTGGCGGTGGGGATGTTCACGGTAGGGTGCTTGACCCTGCTGAACGGCGAGCTGCGCGTCTTGCCCGCACAGTGGGCAGAGCGACTCGTGATTGCGATTGCGCAGGTGGGGCTGATAATCCCGCTGTTGCGGTATCTGGGGCTTCACCGGCCCATGGGGTTAGCGCTCCGCTCGCCGATTGCGCACAGCGCACGCGAAACTGGAATTGCCCTGCTACTGATAGTGGGGCTGGCAAGCCTGCTCGGTGTTCGCCTGGCTTCTGCGATTGCAGAGGGAGGTATGCTAACCCACACGCACGGGTTCCTCTCGTTTGCGCCGCTAATCGCGGGCGCAATGATTCTGAGTGTGTTGATACACCCGCTTGCGGCGCTGATTGTCTCGGCGGTGCTGTTGCTGGGTGTGGGGCTGGCGCAGAACCTGCCGACGCACACGCTGGGCGTGGTCGGGCTGGCGGCGTGGGCATCCGCGCTGGCGATTGCCCCCATGCGACGACGCTCGCATATGGTGTGGACAGGGGTGCTGCTGAGCCTGTTGCTGGCAGGCGCTTCAGGGATGCTGGCCATCAAGACGGGCGCGTCGCCCCTGCAGACAGGGGTCAGCGGGTTCTGGGGCGCAATCGGCGGAATTGGCGCGATTGCGCTCTTCTGGCTGGGATTGAACCTGATTGAGCGCCCCTTCCGCCTTGCGACTCCTCTGACGCTGATGGAACTGGCGTCGCCCGAGCACCCCCTTCTGCGCGAACTGCGCGAAAAGGCGCCTGGCACTTACTTCCACAGCCAGATGGTGGGGCAACTCGCGGAAGAAGCCGCGCTCGCTATCGGCGCCGATCCCCTGCTGGCGCGTGTGGGGGGCTACTATCACGATATCGGCAAACTGACCAAACCCGATTTCTACATCGAGAACCAGACCACCCTCAACGCCCACGAGCGCATCAATCCTGCACTTTCAGCACGCATTATCGCTTCGCATGTGCGCGATGGCGTGGACCTGGCGCACCAGCACCGCCTGCCGATCGCCCTCTGCGATATCATCGCCCAACATCATGGGACGAGCCTGATCACCTACTTCTACCATCAAGCCATCGGTGGCGGGCATGACCCCGTGCTGGAACAGCATTTCCGCTATCCAGGTCCCAAGCCCCAGACGCGTGAGGCGGGCATCATCATGCTGGCGGACACGGTGGAGGCGGCGACTCGCAGTCTGGGCGAGATGACGCCCGCCCGACTGGCGAACTTCGTGCATGAGATGATTGCCATGCGTCTGGAAGATGGACAACTGGACGAAAGCACACTGACCTTCCGCGACCTGAAGCGGATTGAGGAGGCGTTCGTGCGGGTACTGGTGGCATCGCGCCATCGGCGTGTGGAATACCCGAACGCCCCAACCGAGGGAACTGACGCCTATGCCGTCCGCAGTGTCTGAACACCTGATAACGGTGCAGATTGCGCCCTCCGTGCGCCCTCTGCTTCAGGAATACACTGAAGTGGAGCCAGCCCTCGTGCAGGTCGTCTCTGCGCTCCTTGCGGAGGAGTCCGACCGGTTGCCCCCGACTACCCCGCTCGAGGTTCACTTCCTGCTGACCGACGATGCGGTGGTGCAGGCGCTCAATCGGCAGTATCGGGGTGTGGATCGCCCTACGGATGTGTTGAGTTTCGGGTATCTGGAGTCGCCTTCGCCCGTTTTGCCGGGTCAGCCTGTGTGGCTGGGCGAGGTGGTGATTTCGGTGCCGATGGCGCTGCGTCAGGCGGCGCCGAACGGACACGATGCAATCACCGAAATCCTGATGCTGGCGTTGCACGGCACGCTCCACCTGCTGGGGTACACCGATGAGACCGAATCCGAGCAGCTGGCGATGAACCAGCGGGCGTGCGCCGTGCTTCGAGCGTTCGGCTACCCGGCGAAGGAGGTGTGGTACTCGCGATACGATGAAAACTGACCCTCCTGAACAACGCGAAACACCCCTGGATCTGGAAGCTCATGAACCGGGCGGAGTTCGCCGCCACCCTCTGGAAGGCTTCCGCTACGCTCTGGAAGGAATTATTGCCGTCGTGCGCACTCAGCGCCACATGCGGTTCCACTTCTTCAGCGTGGTGCTGGTGCTGCTGATGGGGTTCCTCTTTCGTCTTGACAAGCGCGAGATGTTGGTGTTGCTGTTCACCATCTCGCTGGTGCTGATTGCCGAGATGTTCAACTCGGCGGTGGAAGCGACGGTGGACCTGGTGACGGAAGAGTATCACCCCAAAGCGAAGTTCGCCAAAGACATCGCGGCAGGCGCCGTGCTGGTGGCGACTCTGAACGCGGTGGTGGTGGCGTGGGTGCTGTTTATGGGCGATTTGCGTCTGGAGCAGATTCGTCTGCGGATGGAACGCGCCGAGCCGACGCTCGCCGTCGCCTTGACGATGGGCACGGTGATAATCTTCGTGGTGGTCTCGCTGGTAAAGGTGCTTTCCACGCAGGGCAAGGTGCGCCTGTTTCACGGGGGCGCGATGAGCGGGCACGCCGCGCTGGGGTTCTTCTTCGCGATGGCTATCATTATCGTGTCGGGCAACTTGCTGGCGTCGATTCTGGCGCTGTTGCTTGCCGCGCTGGTTGCCCAGAGCCGTGTGGAAGCAAAAGTGCATAGCCTGCGCGAGGTGGTGCTGGGCAGCCTGCTCGGAATCGCCGTCGCAGGGCTGATCTACTGGCTCGTGCCCCGATGAGGAGGTTGAAAACGCTCTATGGAAGAAGGCTCTACCCGGTCTGTGCGTAAGCCGTCAGGAAGTCGTATCCGAACCCGACGCATCCTGGGAACCACACTGCTGATAGGGTTGGCTTTCTGGATTTTCTATGGGCAGTCTCCTGTTGAAGGCACATCCCCCGCAGCAACGACGGGGATGACCCCCACCACCAGTTTGCTGGTGATTCTGGCACTTTTGCTGGGGAACGCCTTCTTTGCGCTGGCGGAGACCGCGCTAATTTCCATTCGCCACAGCTGGGTGCGCATGCTACTGGAACAGAAGCATCGGCTGGCGACACACCTGAACGCGCTCAAAAACGAGCCGACGCGCTTCCTTTCCACGGTGCAGGTGGGCGTAACCCTGCTGGGCTTTCTGGCGTCGGCGGTGGCGGCCACCAACCTCGCTGAACCCTTCTATCAGGTACTCAAGCCGTTAGAAGCCTCCCTGGAGCCGCGCCTGCTCTACAGCTTGAGCGTGATTATCGTGACGCTGCTCACGGGCTTCGCCAGCATCATTCTGGGCGAGATTGTGCCCAAAAGCATCGCGGTGGCGTATCCTGAGCGGGTTGCTCTGGCGGTGGCAGCGCCGATGGTATTTCTGGACCGCCTGCTGGCGCCGCCTGTGTGGCTGGTCAACGCCATCACGCGGCTGATTCTGCGCCCCTTCGGGATTCAACCTCAGCGGCTGGCGCCCGTCGTGAGCGAAGAAGAACTGCGCGTGCTAGTGGAAGCGGGCGAAGAACAGGGTGTGATCGAAGAAGAAGAGAAGGAGATGATCCAATCCATCTTCGAGTTCACCGACACCATCGTGCGTGAGGTGATGACCCCCCGTGTGGACATGAAATGCGTCCCGATAGACGCCGATGTGCAGGAGGTGATTGCCCTGATTCGCAAATCAGGGCACTCGCGCATCCCCGTCTATGAGGGGAGCGTGGACAATATCCTGGGGATTGTGCATGCCAAGGACCTGCTCCCGCTCTGCGAAGGGGGTAGGACGATCCAGCTGCGTGAGGTGATTCGCCCCGCTTACTTCGTGCCCGAAAGCAAGCGCGTGATCGACCTACTTCAGGAGTTGCGTCGCCAGCGCACACACATGGCAATTGTGCAGGACGAGTACGGCGGCACGGCGGGATTGGTAACCCTCGAAGACCTCGTGGAAGAGATTGTTGGCGAAATTCAGGACGAGTACGATGTCGAACCCGAAACGCTGGTGCAGGAGCTGCCCGATGGCTCGCTGATTATCGACGCGCGGATGCATCTGGATGACGCCAGCGAGCTGCTGCGCACGACCCTCGAATCGGAAGAGTTCGATACGCTGGGGGGCTATGTGTTCGGCATGCTGGGGCATCAGCCGAGCGTGGGCGAGACCGTAACGATTGAGGGCTGGCAGCTCAAAGTGCATGAGCTGGAGGGGCATCGCATTCGGAACGTGCATGCGATTCCGTATACTCCCGAACCGACCGCCTCGGAAGAGATGGCGTCGCGTGAGGCATAATTATGGAATAATAGGGAACAGAGGTCTTGCGCGAATCGTCCTAAAATAAGGGGATTCCGCAGGAGTGGGTGGTATGATGACGGCGAGAGAAGCCTTAGAACAGCTGTTTCGGTCGCTGGTCGAGCGTGCATTTGTGTTGTCGATGCGCTGGGATGATCGGCAGGTGATAGAGTATCTGACACGTCTGCTGACCGAGTTCGTGCATATGGACAACCTGTACCGCCTGCGCGACCTCAACGGGCGCCCGTTGCAGGAGGTCGCGGAGATGCTCTACTACGCCGATGTGCGGCTCGGCGCCCAGTCGTTCTATCAGGAGCGCGAGGTGCATAAGCATATCGGCGACTACACGCTCTTCTGGACCGGGGTTTACCCCGAAGCGCTGCCGCGCCTGCGCGCGTCCCTGCGCAAGGACCATCTGATCGATTATGTGAAACAGGGAAAACAGTCATACTACATCGTTTCCCTGTTTGATATGGGCGAATGGCGAGCGGAAGCGCCGCTCTATCGGAAGCTCTCGGAGAACTTCGAGGTGTGCATGCAGGGATTGCACGCCGTGCGCCGATTGTGGGAGCAGATGGCGCAGGAGAGCTTCCGCCAGTTCCAGCGTCGGCTGGAATGGTAGCCGTTAGAGCGCGGATTCGCCGCGCTCTTCGGTGCGGATGCGGATGGCTTCCTGATAGGGCAGCACGAAAATCTTGCCGTCGTCGGGCTGACCCGTGCGCGCGTGTTCCAGAATCGTTTCAATAATCGGCTCGACCAGCGCGTCGGGCACGACCATCTCGATTCGCAGACGCAAGGGCAACGCGACGAGGGTCTCGTCGTCGAACGCGGGCGCTGCCGAGGCGGGCTGACCACAACCGCGCACCTCGCTCACGGTCATGCCCGTGATGCCCAGTTCACTGAGCGCCGTTTTGACCGCCTCCAGCTTGTGTGGGCGCAGGATACAGTCCACCTTTTTCATCGCGTTTCAGCAGTGTCGGGCAGTGGGCGAACGCCTCGCTCGGTTCAGGGTAGTCCAGCACGGTGTGCAGTCCCCTGCTTTCTTTGCGCAGGAGCGCGCTGCGAATAATCAACAGAGCGCAGGTTACGAGATTGCGCACTTCACAGGAGTCCACGCTGGGAGGCTCGGCGAGATACGCCGCTTCAATTTGGCGGGCGAGCGCATAGAGTTCGCGCTCCGCCTGCAGCAGCCGTTCCACCGTGCGTACGATGCCGACCTTCGCTTGCATCGTGGCGCGAATCCGTGTTCGCGCCGACGCCCAGTCAAAGGGTTCAGTACGCGGTAGGGTATGGTTGGGCGCGAACGGCTCGTGAGGTGCGCAGGGGTATTGGGGCTGTGACGGCTCCTCGTCGAGGCGGGTTGTGGCGTGCTGGGCGGCGCGCTCGGCAAACACCAGCGCCTCCAGCAACGAGTTGCTCGCCAGGCGGTTCGCGCCATGAACCCCCGTGTAGGCGACTTCGCCACAGGCGTACAGGCGACGCACTGTAGTGCGTCCCCATACATCCGTCCATACGCCCCCGCATACATAATGCGCGGCGGGCACCACCGGAATCGGCTCACGCGTGATGTCGATGCCGTATTCCAGACAGCGATGATAGATCGTGGGGAAGCGCCGCTTGATGAATTCGGGGTCCAGATGAGTGATGTCCAGATAGACGCATGGGTCGCCCGTTTTTTTGAGTTCGGCGTCGATGGCGCGCGCCACGATGTCGCGTGGCGCCAGCTCGGCGCGGGAATCATAATCGGGCATGAAGCGATATCCGTCCCGGCGCTTCAGGATGCCCCCCTCACCGCGCACGGCTTCCGAGATTAAAAACGACTGCGCTTCGGGATGATAGAGCGTTGTGGGATGGAACTGGATGAACTCCATGTTGGCAATCACGGCGCCCACGCGCCAGCCCATCGCAATTCCGTCGCCTGTGGCAATCGGCGGATTGCTGGTGTGCAGATAGACCTGTCCGCAGCCTCCTGTGGCTAACAGAACGGCGCGCGCCCGTATCTCAAACAGGTCGCCCGTGAGCGTATCCAGCACCTGCGCTCCCACGCAGGCGTCGCCCTCCATCAATAGTTCCAGCACCTGATAATGTTCCAGCAGGGTGATGTTGGGGGTATTGCGCACAGCGCGGAGCAGAGTGCGCTCAATCTCCCATCCTGTGTGGTCGGCGGCATGCACGATTCGGTGGCGCGAATGCCCCCCTTCCATTCCTAAGGCGAGCGTGCCGTCGGGGTTGCGGTCAAACTCCGCGCCCAGTTCGATAAGCCAGTGAATGAGGCGCGGTCCGTTCTGGGTCAGGATGCGCACTGCTTCTGGCTCGCAGAGTCCTGCCCCCGCACGGAGCGTGTCCTCCATATGCAGTTCCCACGAATCGTCGGCTCCGAGGGCGGCGGCGATTCCGCCTTGCGCATAGTTCGTGTTCGACTCGGAGCGTTGTTTCTTGGTAAGAATGGCGACGGAGCCATAGGGCGCGGCGTTCAGTGCAAAGGTTAGCCCCGCAATTCCACTGCCCAGAACCAGATAGTCATACTGCACTGTCGCAGTGTCCTCCGGAGGGTTGAGCTATTTCCGTACCTTCGGCTACATGATACGATAGCACCGCCAGTTCCTGCAGGAACGACACATTGCGCACGAACACATGGGGCGGTACTTTCAGCACGGTCGGCGCGAAGTTCAGGATACCCGTGATGCCCGCCTCCACCAGCATGTCTGCCACCGTTTGCGCGGCGCTGGCAGGCACGGCGATAATCGCCAGTTTCGCGCCAATCTGGGCGTTCACCTCTTTCAGCTGGGCGATATCTTCAATCACCAGGTCGCCGAACGGACGCCCGATTTTGACGAAGTTATTATCAAACACAGCGGCGATGCAGAAACGGTGCGCCCGAAAGTTGGGGTATCCGACCAGCGCCGCGCCAAGATTGCCCGCGCCCACCAGCAGAATCGGCTGCTCCCGATCGATGTGCAGAATGCGTTCTATACACTCAATGAGCTGAGGCACCGAGTAGCCGACGCCCGGCTTGCCAAACTCGCCGAAGTAGGAGAGGTCTTTGCGGAACTGGGCGGCGCTGATGCCCGAATATTGCTCCATCTCCTGTGAGGAAATGGTCTCGACTCCACCCTCGTTCAGGTCTAACAGCACTCGCAGGTAGGTAGCGAGCCTCTCCAGAGTAGGGATGGGCACACGGGTCTCGGTCATGGCATGCGTGTGAAGTCTGAGGGGCAGGCGTGTTCCTGCCCCTCGGAAGCGTGGTTACTCAAGGTCTTTGTCTTCAATCAGGGCGAGCGCCTCTTCCAGTTCGAGACCGCGTGTTTTGCGCAGGTCTTCGAGGCGTTCCCCGATAACGCGCAGTTTGCGCAGGGCGCGCAGTTCGAGCTGGCGCACGCGCTCGCGTGTAATCTTGAGTTCGGCGCCGACCTCTTCGAGGGTGCGCTGATGCCCATCGTCGAGTCCGAAGCGCAAGCGCACCACATCGCGCTCCCGCGGCTGGAGTTTCTGCAGAATCATTTCGATCTGCTCGCGCAAAATCATCTGGCGCGTTACATCCTCCGGGGTCGGCACAATATCGGTGGAGGGGATAAACTCGCCTAGGGTCGCGTTATCGCGCTCGCCGACAGGGCTTTCGATGGAGATGGGTTCAATCGAAGCGCGGCGGATTTCGCGTACGCGCTCCACGCTCATCCCTGTCTCCTGCGCAATCTCCTCATCGGTCGGTTCACGCTGGAGAATCTGCTGCAGGCGCATCTCGGTCTTGATGACCTTGTTAATCAGTTCCGCCACATACACCGGGATTCGGATGGTGCGCCCGTTGTTGATCACGGCACGCGCAATAGCGCGCCGAATCCACCATGTGGCATAAGTGCTGAATCGGAAGCCCCGACTGGGGTCAAACTTTTCCACCGCCCGAATCAAACCGAGGTTGCCTTCCTGAATCAGGTCTGCCAGCGAGATTCCACGTGTGGCATAGCGCTTGGCGACGCTGACGACCAGTCGCAAGTTCGATTCAATCAGGCGCCGCTTTGCCTCTTCTGCCTCTTCGAGGCGGTACGCCAGCTCATAAGGCGGCAGCCCGACAGCCTCTGCCCACTCAGCTTCGCTGATTTCTTCCACGCTGACCTTGCGTTTCTCCGCAAGTTGCTGGCGCACTTTGTGGAGCCGCTCCCCCTCCTGCACCTGCTGCGCGTACCGGATTTCCTCCTCGGGCGTCAACAGTTGCGAGCGGCGGCTTTGAAGCATCCAGAGCTCCACATCGACGCTATCGTCCTCATGAGGCGTCTCTTCGCTCAGCCCGCCCCAGAAATCGTACTCTTCTTCCTCTTCGCCTGTGAGTTCGTCGCCCAGCTCCAACCCCCCCATGCCCACTGAAGCGAGCTCCTCATCCAGCATATCGAGGTCGTCAAAATCGACCCCCTCCATCTCCAGTTCGAGGGGGTCATAGCCCAACTCGCGTCCCGCCTTCGTCAGACGAGCCGATGCCTGCGTCTCAATTAACTCCATCTCCTCATCCAATATTGGCACTGGTTTCACCTCCTGAAGGGGCGATTTCGTGAAACTTTTCACAATCTCGCCCTCCTATAGTTCGGTTCCATAAAGTGATGTCCTGCATAGTATACGAAGCGCTCCGTCTTCGAGTTCCACAGGCGCCTCCCAGTA
>JBBIQJ010000028.1:0-20339 GCA_037442385.1 Armatimonadota bacterium | reverse complement strand
GACGCCGATGTGATTCTGTTTGTGGTGGACGCCTCACGCCCGCCTGGCAACGAAGACCGCATGATTGCCGAAACGCTCCAGAAAGAGGCAAAAGCGCCCATCATCCTCGTGCTGAACAAGGCTGACAAACTCCCTATAGACAGGGTGAAGCCCCACACCGAAGCCTACTGGGCGCTTGTGCCCCACCATGCCGACTGGATGATGACGAACGCCCTCAAAGGACACTATTGCGATAAACTGCTGGAGCAGCTTCTGAAATACCTGCCCGAAGCCCCGCCCTACTTCCCCCCAGACCAGATTACAGATCAGCCTGAGCGCCTGTTTGCGGCGGAGTTGATTCGCGAAAAGGTGCTGCTCAACACCCGCCAGGAAGTCCCACACGGCGTCGGCGTCGCGATAGAACGCTGGGAAGAGCGCCCCAACGGCATGCTGTATATCGCGGCGACCATCTATGTGGAGCGCGAGTCCCACAAAGGGATTCTAATCGGTGAAAAGGGCAAGATGCTCAAAAAGATTGGTCAGCAGGCGCGGCAGGAGTTAGAACTGTGGCTGGGGCGCAAAATCTTTCTGGAACTGTGGGTCAAAGTACGCGAGAACTGGCGCAACAACCCTGCCTTCTTCCAGCAACTGGAAAGTTAGTGGGGTATAATCCCCTGCAGATGAAGCGCCTGCTGATACTGGGTTCCACAGGTTCCATCGGACAGCAGACCCTCGATGTGGTGCGTCGCCTACCAGAACGCTTTCAGGTCGTGGGTCTGGCCGCACATAACAATCTCGCTCTGCTGCTGGAGCAGGCAGACGCTTTCGGCGCCTCGATGCTGGGGCTGCTGCGAGAAGATGCCCCGGAGCATGGGACAACCCCTCAGGGAAAGCGGCTCCCCGTTTATAAGGGGATACAGGGTCTGTGCGAAATGGTGTGCAAGCCGGAGGTGGATGTGGTCGTGGTGGCGCTGGCGGGGATGATTGCGCTGTTGCCAACACTCACCGCGTTGGAACACGGAAAAACCGTCGCCCTCTCCACCAAAGAGGTGTTGGTGGGCGGCGGCGCGATTGTGATGGAGACCGCCCGACGCACAGGCACGCCCATTGTTCCCATCGATAGCGAACACTCGGGCGCATGGCAAGCCATGCAAAACGCCAAACCCCGCCAGATTGCACGCCTTATCCTGACCGCTTCGGGAGGACCGTTCCGCAAGCGTCCCCTTGAGACCTTTGACCAGATTACGGTGCAAGAAGCGCTTCAGCATCCCAATTGGAACATGGGCGCCAAAATTACGGTCGATTCCGCAACGATGATGAACAAGGGGCTGGAGGTCATCGAAGCCCAGTGGCTCTTTGACCTGCCACTGGAAAAGATTGAGGTGCTGATTCACCCCCAGAGCATTGTGCATGCGCTGGTGGCGTTCGTGGACGGCTCCGTGATTGCCCAGTTGAGCGTGCCCGATATGCGTCTGCCGATTCAGTATGCCCTGCTCTACCCTGAGCGCGTGGACACGGAACTCCCCCGCCTCGATTTGCGTACAGTTTCACAGTTGACTTTTGAAGCGCCCGAAATGGAGCGGTTTCCGTGTCTGATGCTGGCATACGAAGCGGCGCGAACGGGGGGTACAATGCCCACAGTGCTGAACGCCGCGAATGAGGTGGCGGTGCGCCTGTTCCTGCAGGAGCAGATTCCGTTCACTGCAATCGCCCGGCTCGTGGAACAAACGATGCAGGCACACACACCCCAGAAGCCGACTCTGGAGGCGATTCTGGAGGCGGACCGATGGGCGCGGGAATATGTGAGTACGCTGGCGGAACGCCGCCTGTCCACATCTGGAGGATTCGCATGATAAGCATAGACACACTGATTGTAGGACTGTATCTGGTTGGAATCTTCACCGTGCTGGTGGTCGCCCACGAATGGGGGCACATGTGGGTCGCAAAGCGGTTCGGCATGCGCGTGGAGGAGTTTTCGGTGGGCATCGGTCCCCTGCTGGCGCAGCTGGGGCGCGATCGCACGGGTACAGTCTACACCATCCGCTGGCTGCCGCTGGGCGGGTTCGTGCGTATCGCAGGCATGATGCCCGATGAAGAAGCCGTCCCGGGCAGTTTCCAGTCTAAACCCCTGCATGCACGCTTTTTGACCGTGCTGGCAGGACCCGTCGCCAGCGTGCTATTCGGGTTTATCCTGCTGGTGATAATTGGCTTGACCGCAGGGCTGCCCACGGGCGAGCCGACACCCCAGGTACGCTTCGTTCAGCCCGATAGCCCTGCCCAGCAGGCAGGCATCCATATCGGTGATGTGCTGTTAGCGATCGATGGCAAGCCGGTGAAGACTATAGAAGACGCCTCTCAATCGATTCGCGCCAGCGCCAACAAATCCATTACGCTCACTTTGCGCCGTGGGGGCGAGATTCTCACCCTGACCGTAACGCCGCGCCTTGAGGAAGAGCGCGACGAGAAGGGGAATGTCCGGAAGATTGGGCGAATCGGCGTTGTCTGGCGTATGGAGCGTCGTCCAGAACCGCTGGGCGTGGTGATTGGGCACGCGGCGCGCCTTTCTGTGGCGCTTGTGTTCGGGATTGCCGATAGCCTGTATCGCTTAGTTTCGGGGAAAGGCAACATTCACGAGGTGGGCAGCATCATTTCCATCGCGAGCGCCACCAGCGCGGCGGCGCAGCTGGGCTTTGTGGAGGTTGCCGACTTCGCCGCGATGTTCAGCATCATGCTGGGCGTGGTGAACCTGTTGCCCATCCCGATTCTGGATGGGGGCTACCTGCTTATCTTTACGATTGAGGCGCTACGCCGACGCAAACTCAGCCCTAAAGCGATGGCGCGCGTACAAATCGCAGGGCTGGTGATTGTGCTGGCAATCTTCATCACGGTCTTTTCGCTGGATATTTATAAGTTGCTCACAGGGACGCAAAACACTCAGAGCGTGCGCGTTACCTTCTGGAGTCCGCGCGGCTGGTCGGGGTTCAGGTCGCGTGCCAGCGCCAGATGATACGCAAACAGCTGCCCCAGAACCGCATACACAATCGGCGATACCGTTTCCGACACCGCGATGGGGACCTCAATCGGTGTACGCGCCAGCCTCAGAATTTCGGGTTGATGGGCAAAGGTGATGGTCTCAGCACCCCCGTCGCGCAGCTTGCGAGCGCTCTCCAGCACGGTGGGGTAGGTCGCCCCGTCGGGCGCGAACAGCAGACACGGGAAGCCCGGCTCAATCAGCGCGAATGGACCATGCATAAAATCAGCAACGGAGTAGGGCTTGCACAGCACATAGCAGGTCTCTATCAGTTTCAGAGCGGTCTCCATCGCGGTACACTGATTGATACCGCGCGCCAGCGCGACGCACTCGCGCATGTAGCGGTAGCGGTCCACAGCCGCTTCAACCATTGCGTCTAGTTGCAGCACCTGTTGCATCTGGTCGGCGGTTTCCGCGAGGCTTTCGGGAGCGCGAGGATTGTCTTTGAGCGCCTGAGAGAGCAGATAGATGACGCTCAGGGTGCCGGTGTAGGTTTTGGTGGCGGCGACGGCGCGTTCCTCGCCTGCGTGCAGGTTCAGGGCGAGGTCGGCTGATTGTGCCAGCGGCGACTGCGGGTCGTTCGTGATGGCTAAAGTGAGCGCCCCCTGCGTGCGCGCATGGTTCAGATACTCAATCACATCGGGCGCCTGACCCGATTGCGAGATCCCCGCCACCAGCGCGCCCTGCAGGTTCAGCCTCGCCCGATAGAGAGTCACCACCGATGGCGCCGCCAGTCCGCACGGGATGCCGTTTTCAATCTCAAACAGGTACTTGAAATATTGCGCCGCGTGGTCGGAAGTGCCGCGTGCCGCCAGAATCACATACTGGATTCCACGCTGGCGCACAGTCCGCGCCGCTTCCTGAATGGCGCTCCATTCCCAAGCCGCAATCCGACGCAAAACCTCAGGCTGCTCGTGAATCTCGGTGTGCATGCGGTACGCGCTCATAGCGCCGATTATACCCCGCTTGCCGAGAAGAGCAGGCTGCCGTCCAGCTCCGCAACAGAACGCACGCCGCACAGGCTTAGCGTCAGGTCAAACTCCGCGATGAAGTTGCGCAGATAGGTGCGCACGCCTTCCTCGCCCCCAATCGCGAGCGCCCACATAATCGGGCGTCCCAGCAGCACCGCGTCCGCACCCAGCGCCAGCGCTTTGATGGCGTCTGCGCCCGTGCGGATGCCGCTATCGAACAGCACCGGCACGCGCCCTTCCACCGCCTCCACAATATAAGGCAACGCTTCCAGCGCGGGGATGGAGCCATCCACCTGGCGCCCGCCATGATTGGAAACGAGAATCCCATCTACGCCATACCGGAGCGCCTCCACCGCGTCATCGGGATGCAGAATGCCCTTCAACAGAATCGGCAGGTTCACCTGCTGGCGCAAAAAGGCGAGGTCATCCCATGTAAGGCTGGGGTTGCCGAAAATCTGGGCAAACAGCATCACCGTGCTGCCGGGGTCTTCCTCAGGCGGGCTGGAGAGCATGGAGCGGAACACCGGGTCGGTGAAGTAGTTCGCTAATCCCTGCGCGTGCATAAACGGCAGGTATCCATGCATCAGGTCGCGCGGGCGCCAGCCCAGCGTGTGCGCGTCCAGCGTCACGACAATCGCCTGATAGCCTGCCTTCTCCGCGCGGCGCACGAAGCTGGCTGCCACCTCGTGATTGCGGCTCCAGTAGAGCTGGAACCAGCGCGGGGCATCGCCCATCGCTTCAGCGACCTGTTCCATCGAATAGGACGAGACGGTGCTGAGAATCATCGGCACGCCAAGGCTGGCGCATGCACGCGCCACCGCTAGCTCCCCTTCCTCGTGGATAATCCCCTGCACGCCGACGGGCGCAACCATAATTGGGGTTGGATAGCGATATCCCAGCAGCTCCACGCTCAAATCACGCTGGGAGGTATCCCGCAACATGCGGGGCACCAGTTGCCACCGATCAAGCGCGTGGCGATTGGCGTGTGCGGTGGCTTCTGTGCCCGCGCTCCCTGCCACATAGTCATACGCTTCCGGCTTGAGAACCGCCTTCGCCGCCGCCTCCAGCGCTTCGTAGGTCAGCGGAAAAGTTTCAGGCGTCCCGAACAACCCTTTACGATAAATCTCCAGCTGGCGTTCCATTCCGTTCTGCATCGCGATTGCCTCCCTCAGAGTTGACCCTGCACCTCTGCGATAATTTTCCGGAGATTGTGCAGACAGCGTTCGGCACTCTCCAGTGGCGTTCGGAAATAGCGTTCCTGTTCCACGACCAGCCAATCCCAATCATGCTGGAAGGCGAGTCGCACAATCGCGGTCATATCGATCGCGCCCTCGCCGATTTCGATATCGTGCATTTCGGGCTTGCTCACATAGTCCTTGAGATGCACGCATCGGATTCGGTGGGCGTAGCGCTCACAAAATTCCACCGCGTTTGCACCGCCATACTCCACCCAGTAGGTATCAGGTTCTAAGTTGAAGTGAGCGGGATTCGTGTTTTCCAGCAGGATTTCGACACCTGTTTTGCCGTTGAGGGGCGTGAACTCATAGCCGTGCAGGTGATAGAGGTATCGGATTCCGCGCTGGGCAAGTTGCTCGCCCGCACGCTGGAAGCGTTCCGCGAGACGATGCCAGTCGTCTGCCGTGCGTCGCCGGGATTCATCGATCCAGTAGGTGATGGCGTACGGGCAGTGGAGCGCATGGCAGCAGTCGGCAATTGCGTCAGGCTCCGATTCGGCTTGCTCCAGCGTATAGCCCAGCCCGGCGACTGTTAGCCCGGTCTCTTCCAGCAGTTGCACAAGCGCGGGATCTGGCTTACCGAGCGCACCCCCTGTTTCGATTGCGGGATAGCCCATCCGGGCAACGGCGCGCACTGTGCCCTCAAAATCGCGGGCGACATCATCCCGTACCGTGTAAAGTTGCAGGGCGATTTCTGGCATAGTTTGCTTGTTCGCCGAAAATGCGAAGGTTCCTGCCGAGAGAAAAGGTTCAGTGTTGTCGGTCTTGTCCAGTTATCAGAACCATGCGCTCTGTTTCAGCTGCTTTGCGTTAATGGAATGCCTCGCGAAGCCTCTTCAGAATAGTAACCAGTCTCTTGTGCATGCCTACGCAGCCTTTTTTCAGACCCTGATTCTCATCTCCAGCTCTCGCAAGGCATTCCGTTTGCCCTCACTGCGCCATCTGTCGGAGAACGCCCTCCAGCGCCTTCATTTTAGCGCCGTAGGTTGCCCAATCGCCTGCTTTGAGGGCTTCCTGCGCTTCGCGATAGAGCTGATTTGCCTGCCGCGCCAGCGATTTGAGGTCGGCAGGCGCAGTGGCAGTCGCTGGCTCGGTGGGGCGCGTGGTGGGAACCTCCGCGGGCGTTCGCATGTTCAACAGTTGCGCCAGGCCCTCCTCCACCGTTTCGGTCATTACCACACGGTCGCCGCTGGCTAAAATCACGCGCTTGAGCTCCGGGATGGCTCCTTCAGCGACTGCCCGCAGATAGATGGGGCGGAAATAGAGCATCGCATTGCCCAGCGGAATCACCAGCAAATGCCCGCGAAAGACCTGCGTGCCCTGCTGGTTCCACAGGTTAATCTGCTGCACGATTTCGGGCACCTGATTGATTCGCGCCTCAATCTGGCTGGGACCGTAGACCGTGCGCTCTTTGGGGAAACGATACAGCACCAGCTCGCCGTAGCGGTCGGGGTCGCAATGCCCTGCCAGCCAGCCCACCAGATTGGGGCGGTTCATTGGCGTGAACGGGATGGTCAGGATGTAGCGCGGGCGCTGCTCGCCAGGCGGTTGCATAATCACATAATAGGGCACCATTGGCGTCTCTTCGTTGCCCGTGGGGCGCTCGCGCCCGATTTGCCACACATCCTCTTTGTTGAAGAAGATTCGGGCGTCGGTGGTGTGGTACACTTCCAGCAGACGCGCCTGAATCTGGAACAGGTCTATGGGATAGCGGATATGGGCACGCAGAGACGCGGGCATTTCGTCCAGCGACTTGAAGGTATTGGGAAACGCCTGCGCATAGGCGCGAATAATCGGGTCGTTTGGGTCGGCAATATAGGCGTTCACCTCGCCCGTGTAAGCGTGAAGGGTAATCTTGACCGAGTTGCGCAGGTAGTTGAACTGCCTCAGAATCCCATCGCGCACAAGGAACGGCTTGCTGTAGGGGTAGTTTCGGGTGTGGGTGTAGGCATCGTACATCCAGATGATTTCGCCATCTGCCACCACAGGGTAGGCGTCCTCATCAAAAAGCAGGAAGGGGAACATGGCGCGCACACGCTCCTGTATCGAGCGGCGCCATAGAAGACGCGACTCAGCGTTCAGGTCGCGCGTGAGCAGAATATTTCGGTCCTGCAATCGGATGGCAAACAGCAGGCGCGTGAGCAAGCCGCCAATCGGAATGCCTCCATCTCCTGCGTAGGTAGTGTAGACATTCTCTTCGCTACTTCCCTCCCCCGTGAGCATGGGGTAATCCAGCTCTTTGAGGTTAGAGCGTACAATCGCGTAGTCGGTTGTGTTCTCACCGAAGTAGACGGCAGGGTTTTTGAGGGGGATGGCTTCGGGCGTGGTGGGGGGCAGGTCGCGCATCCACAGCACGGGCTGACCTTCGGGCGTGGCTTCGTTCACGGGACTCATCACCATGCCGTAGCCATGCGTGTAGAGCAAATGCAGGTTCTGCCAACGCTTCGCCTGCGCGGGGAGACCGTCCAGATTCAACTCGCGCACCGAGAGCAGCACCTGGCGTGGCGTGCCGTTGACCTCATAACGATCCACATCGATATCCACGAACTGATAATACGGCTTGAGCGCCTGCAGGCTGTTGTAGACCTGCCCCAGCGGGCGATAATCCCACAGGCGCAGATTCGCCAGCGTACCCTCCGCACCTTTGAGGTCGTCGGCGGTCAGGCTGGAGCGCACATTCATCACACGCACAGCGATTTTGTTCAGCCCGTAAGCACGGCGCGTTGCTTCCAGATGGTACTGAATATACTTGCTCTCGCGCTCTAGCTGGTTTGGCACAACCACAAACTGTTGAACGGACGAGGGATAAATCAGGCTCGCCCCCATCCAGAACAGCATCACCACCGCGAAGCCTCCAATTGGCAAGAGCAGTCCCGCGCCTGGACGCAGGCTGATCAGGCAGAGCAACGCCACGCCCAGCAACCCGAACACCGTGAGATTCAGAATGGGCAAGGCAGCGTGAATATCGGTGTAGCCCGCCCCAAAGAACTGGTCATGCTCCGAAAAAACAAGGTCGTAGCGCATCAGCCACAGATACCACGCGAACGAGAGCAAAAACAGCGTCGCCAGAATCAGCAGGTGTGGCTTGACCGAAGGCAAAAAGGTGGGCATCCCGCCCAGCCAGCCTAACGCGCGATTGAAATAGTAAAAAGCCCCTACACCCACCAACACTATCAGCAGACAAAACACCAGCAGCCCCGCCACAAACGAGAGAAACGGCAACCGAAACACGTAAAAGCCAATATCCAGATTAAAGAGAGGGTCTTTTGTGCCGAAACTCTGAGCGTGCTGGAACAGGAGCAGGTCGTTCCAGTAGGCAGTCGCCGACGCGCCCACGAACAGCGAAAAGACCAGCGTGCCCAGAGTCAGCAGATAAAAAGTGCCGCGCCGCACCGCACGGGTAATCCGAATAATCCGCCCCCCGCGCAACACCAGCTCTGGCTCCTCCACAGAACCTGCCACCCTGTTCGCAATCCAGAGGTTCACAAACGCGAACACGAAAAACCCCGCTCCCACCAGCCCGAACAGGGTCCACTTCAGTCCGAGCTGCTTCCCGAACAGCTGGGGATAGCCCACATCGTGCGTGAACCATAGGTAGTTGGTATAGATATTGACCAGGGTTCCCCCAAACATCAGCAACAGGAGCGCGGCAATCGCCAGCGCCACCGTGAGTTTCTGGCGCGTCTCCAGCATAATGGGGATTATACCCGTTGGGCATTACTCCTCACTGAGGGGTTGCAGGCGCGCAATTACCTGACCGTACTCAACGGGTTGTCCGTTCTCAACTGCCCACTCCTGCAGAATGCCTGGCACGGGCGCGCTTACCTCGTTGGGGATGCCCAGCACTTCAATCGTGGCGAGCGTTTCGCCCCGCTCCACACGCTTGCCGACCTCGATCGGGGCGAGCGTGCAGTAGCCCACCAGGTGCGAGCGCACCTCCAGCACTGCGGGAGGCGTCCAGCGGCTTTCTTCAGGTTCGTCTGCAGGAGATGCTTCGGCGGGAAATCCTGTCATGAAAAGGGGAGGCATTGTCTCGGTTTCGTGGGTGGAGGCAGGAGTCGGGGCACGCCGCAGCTGTACCCGCGCGTCGTCCACCTCAATCTCCAGTCGAGTCAGCCCGCGCTGCGCCATCAACTGCGCCAGCTGCTCCACCTGCTCCAGCCACTCGTCCATAGCGAGAGATATTGTACCTGTTCTCGAAAGCAATAAGCCCCGAAGGAGATTCCTTCGGGGCAAGATGCACTACTTTCGCAGAGTCGCCCACAATCGCCATCGATTACGCCTTGCGGCGTCGCAAAGCTAAGCCACCAAACCCCACCGCGAGTGCCAACAGACTGGCAGGTTCAGGAACCCAGTCCTGCTCCACCAGCAACAGGGAGGCCGTAGAAGTGCCCGGAGCTGGCGCACCATCGATGTGCAGTACGAAGGTCTCGATCACCAGCAGGTTGCTGCATGTGTTCGCCAACGGGATGAACTGATTGATGGTGTACAGTCCGTCAGCACCCCCTGCGTAGCCATCACCGCTGAACACCCCGCTCCCGTTGTACAGCACCTCACTAGTGTCGATACACACCACCTTCTTAGTCCAGATAATCTGCCCGAAGTCCTGAACAAGCGCCGATATGACAAAGTTGAAGCCTGTCAGGTCGCCTTTGCCCGGGCGTGTGCTGATTGTGTATTGGGCAGTGAAAGTGCCGCCGGTGAAGGATGTACCATCGCCCACCAGTATCGCATTGGGATTGCCCAGTGCTGTGGCGAAAGTAATCTGAGGCAGAGTGTTTACAGTTACCATAAACGGGGCGAATGCAGGCGCGTTGTTGTTCACTACAACAGGCACCTGGGTTGTTGTAGAACCGGGACTGGGCGAGAAGAGCAAACCCTGGCTGGAAATGATGTTCACATCCCAGCCTGAGGCGAGCGCTTGCCCCGCCGCCACAATCGCTAACGCAAACGCCGCAATCCTTAAGCCTTTCATCACGCGATACCTCCTTGAGTGAGTTACTTTCCGAAGCCTTGCCCGCCTGATTGCGGGATGCTTCTGACTAAATTAGACTCGAAAAACCCCGAAAACCGGACAGGGGGACAGCGAATTTGCCGAAATTGGCCCCCAAATTTCGCGGAATTTGTCAAAGCGCTTCAGCGGGTAAACTCATGAGCCATGAGAACACGGCGGCATCTCATCTGGCTTTTGTGGGGGCTGGCGTTCGCCAGCTGCGCCCAGACACAGAATAGCACCCCAGCATACGACCCCGACCTGATCTTCGGCTATGACAAGAACCTCCCTCTGATGGCACAGGAAAACGTGGTGGAGGAGACCAACCAGTACACGGTCTACAAGGTGGTCTATCGGAGCGCGCGCGACCAGAAGGTTCCTGCCTTTTTGATCCTGCCCAAAAACCGTTCCGAAAACGAGAAACTCCCGTGCGTGATTCTGATGCATGGGCTGGGCGGCGACAAGCGCATGTTCCAGATGATGTGGGGCATGCTGACGCAGGCGGGGTTCGCCCTGTTCGCGATTGACGCCCAGTATCACGGCGAGCGCAAACCCGAAGACAACAGCCCCTTCTTCGGGATGTACCCCTATCGGACACGCGATGCGCTGATTCAA
Organism: Armatimonadota bacterium; assembly: GCA_037442385.1. Taxonomy (GTDB): domain Bacteria; phylum Armatimonadota; class Fimbriimonadia; order Fimbriimonadales; family GBS-DC; genus LDYB01. Next base: position 9,515 of record JBBIQJ010000028.1, on the reverse strand, counting down.
ACCGTGATAGACCTGCGCCGCGCCATCGACTATCTGGAGACCCGCAAAGAGATAGACTCTCAGCGCATCGGCTACATCGGCGCCAGCATGGGGGGCATTCTGGGCGCGATTTTCGCAGGGGTGGACAGCCGCGTGCAGGCGCCCATCCTGCTGGTGGCAGGCGGCGACTGGAAAATCCTGATGGAAAAAAGCACGCTCTCTCTCTGGCGCGAAGCGAGCAAAACCAACCCCGAGCTGGTTAAGAACGCACTCAAGGTGATGGATGTGGTGGACCCCGTGCGCTGGGTGGGACGCATCAGCCCGCGCCCTGTGCTGATGATTAACGGCGACGTCGATGATGTAGTGCCCGTTGAATCCAACAAGGCGCTCCACGCGGCAGCACAGGAACCCAAAACGATTGTCTGGTACAAAGGCGGACATGTGCCGCCGCCCGATCAGATTCCGACTGTGTTCATGCAGATTACCCAGTGGCTCAACCAGCACCTGAAGGGGCAGAAACAGCGCGCGCTCTGGTGGCGCGACTATCTGCCCCGTTTCTCGAGCTGGGGGGATGCCGCGCGCTGGCTCCGTGAGAACCGCCACCTGATTGCGGCGTTCGTGGAGGCGTTTCGCGCCAGTTTAAGTCGCTTCGCCCAGAGTTTCGCGCCATGAAAGGTCTGATTCTGGCTGGGGGGAGAGGCACGCGCCTGCGCCCCATCACCTTCAGCATGGCGAAACAGCTGGTGCCCGTCGCTAACAAGCCTGTGCTGTTTTACGGGCTGGAGGCGCTGGCGGAGGCGGGTATCCGCGAAGTGGGCATTATCGTAGGCGATACGGCGAAAGAGATCGAGCAGGCGGTTGGCAACGGCGCACGCTGGGGGCTGGAGGTTACCTATATCCCACAACTAGAGCCGCTGGGGCTGGCGCATGCCGTGCTGACCGCCGAACCCTATCTGGGCACGACGCCCTTCCTGATGTATCTGGGCGATAACCTGCTCACAGGGGGCGTCAAAACTCTGGTGGAAGCGTTTGAGATACGCCGCCCTAATGCCCTGATTTTGCTGGCGGAAGTGTCTAACCCACAGGAGTTCGGTGTCGCCCAGCTGGAAGGCGAGCGCGTGGCTAAACTCATCGAGAAGCCCAAAGAGCCGCCCTCAAACCTCGCGCTGGTGGGCGTCTACCTGTTCGATTCGCACATTTTCGAGGCGGCGCGCGCCATCAAACCCTCGTGGCGCGGCGAACTGGAAATCACCGACGCCATTCAATACCTGATCGATCAGGGCTACACCGTGGAGTGGCAGAAAATCACAGGCTGGTGGAAGGACACGGGCAACCTCGAATCGCTTCTGGAGGCGAACCGGCTGGTGCTGGAAGAGCTGTCGCCGCGCATGCAGGGCACTCTGGAAGACACACAGGTGTTTGGAAGGGTGTCGGTCGGCGCGGGAAGCGTGCTGCGCCGATGCGTGGTGCGCGGTCCGGCGATCATCGGTGCAAACTGCGTGCTGGAAGAGTGCTACATCGGTCCGTTCACCGCCATCGGCGACGGGGTGCGCATGCGCGCCTGCGAGATTGAGTTCAGCATCGTGCTGGAGGGCAGCCAGATTGACGCGGTAGAGCCGCGCATTGAGGCGAGCCTGCTGGGCAAGAACACCGTCGTGCGCGGGGGTATGCGCCGTCCGCGAACCCTGCGCCTGATGCTGGGCGACAGCAGCTCGGTGGAGATGCCTTAAAAGTTGAAGTTCAAACCCGCGTCCAGCGAGTGGGCGCGATAGTTATACTGGCTATACTGCGGGTCGGCGTTCAACTGCTCGCGCAGGCGGTAGTTCAACACAAACGAGAGATTGCGTGAGAACCGATACTGATAGCCCACCAGAAACTCCACATCGCGGGAGGCGAGGTAGCCGCGCAGCTCGTTGAAACGATAATCGGCGAACAGGCTGTGGTTGCGCCCCAAATCGTAGCTGATCCGCGCGGTGAAGCCATACGGCTCCTGAAGGTAGCTGCCTGTGCCGCCCACGAACCCCTCGCCCAGTACGCTCTGCGTGGTCATGCGATAGTAGTTCAGCGAGAGCTGCCACCGTCGGATGGGACCAATCTCCACGCCCGCCGTGAGGTACTCGTTATTGGAGAATCCCGACGCCGTGAGGAACTGCACTTCCTGTCGGCTCCAGTTGAGGTTTATCATCAGCCACTCGAAAGGGAGATAACTAACGCCTGCAGTCAGCACCTTCTGGGCGCTGTTGGTCTGGAAGTCGCCTGCAGAGCGCTGATCGCTCCACTGCAGGTCGAAGGTGAGCAGGTCGTTGGGTCGCCATTGAACGCTCAGTTCGTGACCTTTGCCACGCACGCCGTAGTAGGTGTAGCCACTATAAAGGGGCGCGCCTGAGGAGAAGCCGTTGCCGTTGTAGCCGACGCCCCAGGGGTTCTGGAAGCCCGTATTAAAGCCGCCGCCCAGTTGGCGCGAGCGCGGGGTGAAAAAGTTGCTGCCCAGTGTGCCTGAATCGAGGTCGCTCCAGCGGTAGTTGATAGAGAGCCGATCGCTCGGCTGCCATGTGGCGGTGAGGCTGTAATCTCGCGAGCGGGTGCTGGTCGCCCCAGTTTGCGCCAGCGAATTGTGCTGACGGATCTGGCTCTGGCTTGCCGTCGCCGAGAGGGTGAACCGTTCGCTGATGCGCCATTCCGCACGCGAGGAGAGGCTCTGAATCTGATACTTCTGGAAGCTGTCGAGGTTGCCCAGTGAGCGCGATTCGGAGTCGCTCTGGTCATAGCCAATCTGGACGCTGAGTGTTTTCCATGCACGGGATAGCCCCAGCGAATGGCGCACCTGATTCGAGCGGCTGCTGGGCGCGTTCACGGAAGAGCCGACCCGGTTCAGCGTGAGACTGAAGCCGCTGGCGGGAGTGTAAGAGTAGCTCAGGGTGTGATACTCGGTATCGGTGTAGGCAGTGCTGAACTGCGTGCCCGTCGCGAGCGAGGCAATACGCGACTGGCTCAGCGACGCCTGCAGGCGCGAGCTGGAACTAAGCGCATAGGTCAGGCTGGTCTGATGCCCCTGCTCGTTGCGACGGAAGCCCACCGACTCGATGCCGATAAACTCGGCGGGGATAGCGCGATAGGTGCTATCCAGCGAAAGTTTGCCGAACTGGAAACGCCCCGAAACCACATGCGCGATTGCCTCCAGCGTGTTGCCGAGCGATTCGGCGCGGCTGCGCCCGATGTTCCATACCACATTCCCCTGCTTGCCCAGCGAGAAACCCAGATCTAGCCCCATCACCTCGCGGTTGCCCCCGATAGTCGAGCCGGGATCGGGTAGCGGCACATAGGTTACAATCACCGTGAGATTGGAGGGCATGAATCGCGTGAAGTAGAATCGGTAGGGGAGTACGGGATCAAAGTAGTAGTCCACGCCTTCCTGCTGGGGCACGCCGCTAACGGTAATCTGAACGGGCGTATTGGGCGCGGGCACGAACTCCAGGTCATACGGGTTGCTGGGCGCGCCCTGCCCTGCGAAGCGCTCGGTGCGGGTAAGCAATCCCATGCGAGCGCGCGCCTGCTGACGGAGCATGCTGACCCCCAGGGTGGTGTTTCTGCCAAGTTTGGTCTCAATTCGAACGCCGTCCAGTCGGCTGGGCTGGGAGTTATAGGCGTAGGTCTCATAGGTCACTACAATGGTAGAAGTGCGGGGAATAATCATCCCGTCGCGGAAACGCAAAATTCCCGCATAGTAGTCTATCGTATAGTCTTCACCGCGCCGTTTCTCCACGCCGTCCACCTGCACGCGCTCGGAGCCATCCACAATCTGGCTCCCCTGCAGGTAGTAGGGTCCTGGGCTATCGTTACCGGGGATGGTGATAGTGCGCGCGCCCGCTTTGGTCTCCGAAGTGAGATAGCGCAAGTTGAATTGCCCCCACTGCGCGGAGGCGGTCATGCCGCGCAATGTGCGGTTGAACCCCACCAGCGGATTGTTGCCCCCAAGCACTGCCTGAATATCGCCCCACTCCAGCTTGAAGTTGGGCGACTCGTAGGTATAGGTGATGCGGGTGTCAAACGGGTTCCGATAGCGCTGATTGTTCCAGCGCCAGTCGAGGGAGAGGAAACCGAGAAACTTGTTCACGCGGATAAACAGGTCGGTGTTGTCCGTGAAGCGCTGACCGCCCTGCCCGAAGTAGTTCTGGTCGCGAAACGAGTTCAGGTCGCCCTCCACCCTGTGCAGGTGAAACCCCATCACTTTGCGCCCGCTGATTGTTACGGTTTCGCGAAACTCGCGCTCCAGGTCGTCCCACGAGCGAATCTGGCGAAACACCTCAAAAGTGGAGCGCCGATTCTGGCTGGGGCGCGGCGTCGCCGGAGCCGACTGTTTGGGCTTAATTTTTTGCGCTAGCTCAGCAGGCAGACGAATCGGGGGGATGAGAATCTGGGCATGAGCAGCTGTCCAGAGCAAGAACGCGGCAAGCATGGAGAGCAGGGGGCGAGCCACTTGGCTGATGAATCCCCCCTGCTGCGTTGGGTTCCCCCCAAAGAGGAGGGAAACCCCCTGCCATGGTTTACCGCGTGAGAGTCCCCTGCTCCGCATTCGCGGTGGTCGTCTCCTTGCGCACGATAGTGGCGCTCACAGTGAGTTGCGAGCTCTCGCGCTCATAGTCTTTAATTTCGGAGCCGTCTTTTTTAATCGGCTCCGTGGTCTGACTCATACTGGCACTGAGAACGCCCTTATAGAGAATGCCGTCTTCCGGGTGATACCAGAGGGTCATCGTGCCCTTCATGGTGCCTTTCGTAACACGCGCGGCGGACTCTTTGTCTTTGATCGGCTGGTAGAAAGCGTCCTGATAGCTCTCGATGGGCAGGTCAAATTCCTGCGTCACTTTGAGGAGTTTTTTCCCGTCTACCTCCTCAAAGCCTGCGAAAGTGGCGGTGATGGGAATCTGGAGCGCGTCCTCGCCTTCTCCGAAAGTGCGCACGAACTGCCACTTGTCGCCCACTTTGAGGGGCTTGTCGGGGAACTCGGTTGGCACGAGCATGGTAGCAAGGTTGCGCGGGTCAAAGCCGGGCAGCTGGAAGCCCATCAATCCGCCGCCGCCCTTGATGCCGCCTATCTTCCCTGCGGGGTGAACCGTCGCGCTGGAGTCGGGAATCACATTTTTTGCCATATCCAGCCCAACGGGGAATGGCTGCCCATTGAACTCTGCCTCGAAAGCTTCCAGCCCTGTTTGGACCGTCGCGCCCTTCTCGGCGTCCACCTCGTCCACTTTCAGGAAGACGGTCATGTTGAGCTTCAGCACACCCGCCATCCCTGCGGCGCCGGGGATGGGCAGGTTGCCGTTCATCTCAACGGTCGTCTGATACTTCTCCTGCTGCTGCTCCTTGAACTTATACTGAAAGGTGGTCTCGGCTGTATCCTGAGCCACCGCCAGCGTTATCGCAAATCCCAGCAGACTGCTGACCAGTGTGCGCATGGTTTTTGGAACCCTCCTGTGAAAAGTATACCCTTGATTGGACGCTTGCGCAGGGCGGGGGTTTCTCGGTCTTCATTTTGAGAGCGTTCGGAAATCGCCGTTCAGAGGGCGGTGAATCTGCTTGGTTGCCAGAAACTCCCTCAGGGGCGATATAGAAAACGAGCCAGCTATGGAATCAGCCGGTGTTTTTGCCAGACGGCTAAAGCCGTTCCTATCACACGAAGCCGACCTGCGTCGGCTCCAGTAGCCCGCGCATCCCTGCGCGTGGTTTGGGGCAAGATGCCCAGGCTACGCAGAGCCAGCGCAGGCTGGTTTGGTATCCTAGGAACGGCTTCAACCGTCGGAGAGAACTGCCAGGCGCGCTTTCTTGCTTTCCTAAATAGCTTCTCACCAAGCATAGAGTATAATACGGGAGACGATGGACTGGTTTCAGTTTGATTTCGTGCGATATGCCCTGATCGCAATAGCGCTGTTGACGGCGTTCTATCCGTTTCTGGGTGTGTTTGTGGTGGGGCAGCGGGTGGCGTATTTTGGGGACGCGGTGGCGCATTCAGCGTTTCTAGGCGCGGCGCTGGCGGTGGTGCTGGGTTGGCAACTGGGGGATACGCTGCTGATGACGGCGCCCCTTTTCGCCTTGTTGATTGCGTGGTTCCAGAGTCGCACAGCACTGCCTCCCGACACGCTGCTGGTGGTGGCGATTACGGGCGTCTCCGCGTTGGGCATCATGCTGGTGAGTCTGACGGAGGCGCCGCTGGCGCTTCAGGCTCTGTTGTTCGGCGATGTGCTGGGGATTGCGCCTGCCGATCTCTGGCGGCTGTTTGGCGTTGACTGTTTAGGTTGGGCGATGATACTGGGGCTGGCGCGCCCATTGATTCGAATTGGGTTTCACCGTGAGCTGGCGCAAGCACAGGGCGTGCCCGTGCGGCTGGTGGAGACGCTGTTTCTGGTGGGGTTGTCGCTGGCAGTAGCGGTGGGCGTGCGTGCGGTGGGGATTCTGCCCATCAGTGCGCTGCTGGTGTTGCCTGCGGCGTCGGCGCGGGTGCTCAGCCAGAGTTTTCGGCAGATGCTGGCGCTCAGCGGGCTGTTTGGCGCAATAAGCCTTGTGGGTGGGTTCGGGCTGGCGCTGTGGCAGCCGATTCCGCCAGGCGCGGCAGTGGCGCTGATTGCGAGCGCGCTCTTTCTGACGGTTGCACTCTTCAAACCGCAGGCGCAAGGAATCGTCCGATGAGACGCTGGAGCTGGCTGGTCGCATGGCTGGGATGGATTGCGCTCTACGTGGTGTTGTCGTCGCGTGTGGGCAGCTCCGAAAACTCTGCAGAGTGGCTGATAGCGCTCCTGAAAGCCATTAGCCCCGCGCTTGTGGAACGCCTGACCCCTGAGAGGCTTCATGCCCTCAACTTTCTGGTGCGCAAAGGCGCCCATTTTTGCGGGTTCACGATTCTCACCTATCTGGGCTATCGGATGTTCCGTGAGAGTTTCGGTTTGGCGCCCCCTGTCGCGTTGCGCTGGGCGATTATCACAGGCATCCTGCGTGCCTTTCTGGACGAGTGGCAACAGTCGTTTGTGCCGGGGCGCAGCGCCACCTTGATGGATGTGGGCATAGACACCGCAGGCATTCTAACGATGGCGCTCTGGCTCCGTTCCCGATGGCGTCAACCCTCCACAAGGGTTCCGTAGAAGCCCCACAGGTGCGCCTCGTCGGCGCGCACGCGCACAATCTTGCCAATCAGCTCGCGACCGCCCACGAAGTGCATCATCTTGTTCTCGCGGGTGAAGCCCGCCAGCTTGCTGGGGTCTTTCTGGCTGGGACCTTCCACCAGCACTTCGAACACGCGCCCGACCTGTGAGGCGTTAATCTCGCAGGAGATGCGGTTTTGCAGAGCAATCAGGCGTTCCAGGCGCTCCTGCTTGATGTGGCGGGGCACCTGATTTTCCATCGCGGCGGCAGGCGTGCCAGGACGCGGGCTGTAAGCGAACATAAACGCGCCATCGAAGCGAATGCGCTCCACCACTTTGAGCGTGTTCTCGAACTGCTCGTCGGTCTCGCCCGGAAAACCGACGATAATGTCGGTAGTGATAGCGATGTTGGGGATGCGCTCGCGGAGTTTGTGGACAATCTCTTCGAACTGCTCCACCGTGTAGAGTCGGCGCATCGCCTTGAGAATTTCGTTATCGCCCGACTGCAGGGGCAGGTGAACTTGCTCCATCACTTTGGGGAGCGTGGCAATCGCTTCGATGAGGTCGTCGCGAAAGTCGCGTGGGTAGGGAGAGGTAAAGCGGATGCGTTCAATGCCGTCGATGTCGTTGATAAGCTTCAGCAAGCGGGCGAACGGCACGCGCCCCTCCAGCAGGTTTTTGCCGTAGGAGTTCACCGTCTGCCCCAGCAGGATGACTTCTTTCGTGCCGTGCTCGGCAAGACGCTTAATCTCGTCGAGGATATCGGCGGTGGGACGGCTGCGCTCGCGCCCGCGGGTAATCGGCACGATGCAGAAAGTGCAGAACTTATCGCACCCGTACTGAATCGGCACGAACGCCTTCAACTTCGGCTGGCGGTCCACCTTGCGCTGGGGGATGTCCGTTACAATCGCGCCCTTGCGTTCAGGCAGTTCCAGCCGCATCGCCAGTCGGCGCTTCTGAAGCACCTCTTCCAGCAGCGCGCCGACCTGCGCCACATGGGCTGTGCCGACAATCATATCCACATGGGGCGCTCGCTGTTTGATTTCCTCAGCGCGCAACTGCGCCATGCAGCCACACACGCCAATCACCATATGGGGCTTGCGCTCCTTGAGCTTGCGCAGCTGTCCCAGCGTGCTGAACACCTTATCTTCGGGTTTGCGGCGCACCGAGCAGGTGTTCAGCAGCACGACATCCGCCTCTTCGAGGCGCTCGGTCGGCTCGTAGCCGCGCTCCTGCAGATAGAGTCCCATCTGCTCGGAGTCCTCTTCGTTCATCTGGCAGCCCCATGTGAGAATGGTGTAGCGTGGCATGTGTGTTTCACCAGAGCAAAATTATACCCCCTCTGCGGTTTCGGAGCCTTCAGGCGGGGTTGGGGGCGCTAATTGTGCCATCTGGAGGGTGAGCTCAGGGAACAGATGTGGCGTGAACGGGGTCTGAGCGTTCACCGCCTGTCGACGCAAATACCCTTCAGGCGTCCATTGACATTCCTCAAGCACCAGCGTGTCCTGATCCACCAGCCACCCCCACGGCACCTGGCAGGTGGCATAGTCGCTCATTTTCTGAGTGCGGTCGTATTCAGCGGTAGAGGGAGAGAGGATTTCCACAATCAAATCGGGCACACCCCACACATAGCCGCGTTGCAAATCAAGACGCGACTCGGTTTGCGGAGAATAAAAGAGAATATCGGGGGTGTAAATATTGCCGTTGGGCAGTTCCAGATTGACCTCAATTGCCACCTTGACGAGCTGTTTCTCGCGTGTGTGCAACAGCAGCTGGGACGCCAATGCCAGCAGAATCTCCTGGTGTTTGAGAGGGGGTCGGTTCACCTCGATAGCCTCCCCGTTCACATAGTCGTAGAAGGGTGGACCTTCGGGCAGCTGCAGGAACTGCTCGCGGCTCATGGGAATCCCGCGGGGTCGTACCGAAAGGCTCATCACGCTCACCCAAAGGTATTATACCGCGAAGCTGCGTGCTGCTACCCCAGCAGGAACCCTGCATCGTCAGGCGAATAAAAACGCTGCCATGACACCGTTCCTGCGCAAAGTTGCCGAATTTCTGCGCCAGTATCCTGAGGGGGTCAAACTGGTGCGACGCATCAGCACCGAAGATGAGCTGGAAACGCCCGACGAAGAAGGCGGCTTCGAAGGCGCGATGCTGGTGGCAGAACCCAACCGCAAAGAGTTCGGAACCTTCCCCGTGCCGCCGGCCGATAGCACAACCCAGTTCACCCACTTCATCGACGGCATTCAGCACTCACACCTCATGTATTACCAGCAGACCCAGCAGGGCTTTATGCCTGTTGTATATGGCTTCGTATCAGTGGGATTGCTGGAGCGGCGCGAACGCCAGCTGCACCCTGTGCGAATCGAATCGGAAGAGGCGCTCTATTTGCCCCTGAAGGCGTTT
>JBBIQJ010000027.1:0-20462 GCA_037442385.1 Armatimonadota bacterium | reverse complement strand
ACCCGGCAGGTCGCCCGCATCGCCGCCACCGTTGTTGGTCTCATCCCAGCCTTCAAACGGCGGACAATCGGCAGGGTCGCCTGCGGTAGCGCCTTCTACGCCCGTCAGAAAGATGGTGTAGGCACCCGCTGCGCTGGTGCTGCTCGTCCAGCTGGCAACCCGTGAAGTGCTTTCGGGACCATTCGGACAGTTGTTGTCGTTGCTCGACGACCATAGCCCGCCGTCGTTGCATCCCAGCGGATCCTTGTTATAGCGCGTGATGGCGAGGTAATAAAGCCCAGGACCCGGGATACAGTTGTTCGTGTTGTTGATGGTGGATTGGAGTCCTCCTGTGTCGTCTTCTGAAACGACGCCCTTACCGTCCGCGTCAAAAAGGAAGAGCTGGGTGTCCCACGATGCGCCGCCCACCGTGCTAGCGCTGAAGCTTGCAGGGTCGCTGATGTAGATCGCGTACATATCCACATCATTCGTGTCGAGGTTACCCTGGATCTCGGTAAGCGTACCGCTTCCAGTGGACTGGGCGGTTTCAGGCAAATCGCCTGCATCGCCTTGTTCGAACCATGTCTGCGCCTGCGCGCCTACAAAGAGGGCGCATGCTGCCGTAAAAGCCAGTAATGCCTTGTATTGCATCGTCATCAGCCTCCTTTCGGCGAATTGCTCGCCTTCATAATTATACCCCACCTGACGATTCAAATGTTGAACCGCACATGGATCACATCCCCATCGCGCATGGGGTAATCTTTGCCTTCCAGCCGCACTTTGTGAGCTTTCTGAGCATTGTGCCAGCCGCCTAAGGCAATCACCTCGTCGGCGTGGCAGACTTCGGCGCGGATAAAGCCGCGCGCGATGTCCGAGTGAATCACGCTCGCCGCGTCCAGCGCTGTGCCCCCGATCGGCAAAAGCCACGCCCGGGTGTCGGCGCCAACCGTGTAGAACACCTGCACATGGAGCTGCCGATAAACGGTCTGTACCAGGGTGGGCAGACGTGGCATGTCCAGCCCCACCATCTGCAAAAACTCGGCGCGTTCGCTTTCGGGGAGCGAGGTCAGATCGCGCTCAAAGGTCGCGCAAAGAGGCACCATCGGCAGTTCGGTGAGTTTCTGGAGCGGTTCCAGCTGGGCGCTTTCGCTGCCCAGCGCGCTCTCGTTGAGGTTCAACGCAATCACGCACGGTTTCCGTGTAAGCAGCCCATAGCCACGCATGCGCCCTTCGAGCTCTTTGGGGATTTCCACTCCTTCCGAGGCGCCTGTTTCGTGAATCTGGGCTGCCATGCGCTCCAGCACCACCGCTTCGGCTTTGTCCAGCGCGCTCTCCTTGTGCGACTGGAACAGTTTCTTCAGACGCTCCAGGCGATTTTCAATCACCTGAAGGTCGCTGAGTGCGAACTCGTCGAGCCAGAACCGCAGGTCGCGCACAGGGTCCACAGGTGCATGGTAAGGGGCGTAGTCACTCTCAAAGGCGCGGAGTACCAGCACGAGGGCGTCCATCTGGCGGGCGACGCTGAGCGTCTGGCGTACCGTTTCAGGCTTGTCGGGGTACCAGGGGGGGAGGTCATCGTGCCATTCGAGTGAGGCGGGCACAACCTTTTTCGCCCCTGCCAATCGCGCCAGCGCCTCCAGACGGGGGTCGGGAATCGGCACGCTGGCGATGCCCTCACGCGCCTGACCGCCTGAAAGCGCCTCAAACAGAGTCGTGCAGCCGCTTTGCGGGAAACCGAGCAATCCAACTTTCATGGCACAAACTCGATAGAGACCGATTCAGGGCGCGTCGGGAGATACCAGAACCCGTAAATCAGCCCGACCAGCGCCAGAATCCAGAACAGAATCCGAACGCCCCAGTAGAGGGCACTTTTTCGCGTTCCCATCGTCTATAATTAAGGTCAGGGCGCTTTGAAACAGCAGGAAAGACCTGCGCCCTGCCGAATTACTATACCGTATCGGAGGCAAACGCTATGCGAAAAAGACGGAGTTTGGCGATTGCGGCGATGGGCGTTTTGGCGCTGGGTCTTGCTTTGACGGCGCAAACTCGTCCGAAGCCCGAGGTGTCGCTGCTGGGGATTCGGGTGTTCAGCCCCATCTCGGCGGTGCTGAAAAAGTTTGGCAACCCCACGATGATTGCATCCACTCAGATGCAGATTCAAGATTTTAGCGCTGGCCAGCAGGGCGGGCGTGGGGGTGAATTCGGCGAGGGCGGCTTGCCCGGTCCATCGGGCGGTCCGCCCGGATTCGGCGGTCCGGGTGGTCCTGGCGGTCCTCAGATGGGCGGCGGCGCTGGCAATACCCAGGCCCGCATCGAAACCGAGATGGTATATGTTTACCGGGTAAAGGGTGGCTCCACTTACCTCTTTCAGGTGAACCGTGACGGGCGTGTGGTGCAAATTAGCGCCTACGGCATCAAGCCCGACAAAAATGTGCGCACAGCGCGCGGTATCGGGCTGGGGTCCACCTATCAAGCGGTTGTGCTGGCATATGGCTACCCCGACGAACACGCGATGTCGGGCAATGTGGCGGTCATCCGCTACAACCGCATGGGGGTCGCCTTCCAGTTTGACACGAAGACCAACAAGGTAACTGGTATCTTCGTGGCGGCGGGTATCCCCAACACCGGCCCGGGCTTTGTGGGGATTGGGGGTCAGCAAGGCGGTCAGCAGGGTCCGGGCATGTTTGGGGGCCAACCCGGTGGTGGCGCGCCTCCGCCGCCTACTGCGCCTGGGATGCCCGGCGCTCCTGGCGGTGGCGGCGGGAAATGGGGCGGTGGCGCCGCAGGTCCCGCGATTTGAGGGAGGCGCTCGCCGCCCATGCGCAACCTGCGCGAGGAAATCCTGAACCAGATTGACCTTGTAGAACTGGTCTCGGAGTATGTCCCTCTGGAACGGGCAGGCAGAAACTTCAAAGCGCTCTGCCCGTTCCATACGGAAAAAACCCCTTCGTTTTTCGTTAGTCCCGCGCTGAACCGCTTTCACTGCTTCGGCTGTGGCGCTTCAGGGGATGCCATCGGCTTTCTGATGCGCATCGAGGGACTCAGCTATCGCGATGCGCTGCGTCGCCTTGCCGAACGCGCAGGAATTGAGATAGAGATAGACGCCTCACGCGCCGAATCCGACGACTCCCGCGAGCGGCTCTATCGCATCGTCTACGCCGCTCATTTCTACTATCGCCAGTGCCTCAAGCGCACCCCCGAAGCGCTCCAGTATCTGCAAGCGCGTGGGCTATCCCCCGAAACTATCGAGCGATTCGAGCTCGGCTTCGCACCCGATGGATGGGACTATCTGGTGCGCTTCCTGCAGAAGCACCAGATGTCACTGGAAGAGGCGCGCGTTGCAGGCTTGGTAGAAGAAGGGCGCAACGGCTACTACGACCGCTTTCGCAATCGCATCACCTTCCCAATTCACGACGCGGGCGGGCGCGTCGTTGCGTTCGGCGCACGCACGATGGGCAACGACGAACCAAAATACCTCAACAGCCCCGAAACCCCTCTGTTTGAAAAGCGCAATCTGTTCTACGGCTGGCATCTGGCGCGGGGAGAAATTCTCAAGCAGCGCGCCGCCCTGATTGTGGAAGGCTATTTAGACCTGATTATGCTCCGTCAGCACGGTTTCACCCACGCGATTGCGACGCTGGGCACGGCGTTCACCGAATCGCACGCCCAGCGCCTCAAACGCATGGTGGATCAGGTTTATCTGATGTACGACTCCGATGCGGCAGGCATTCGTGCAACGCTTCGAGCCGGCGAGGTGTTGATGGAAGCGGGTATCCCGACTTTTGTGGCCTCGCTCCCTGAAGGCGAGGACCCCGACAGCCTGCTCCGCCAGCACGGTGCGGAAGCGCTGAATCAGTGCCTGCAACGCGCCCGCACGCTGGCACTGTTTGGATTGGAGCAGATTGTGCAGAATCATCTCAAGCAGGCGAACACCACCCAGCCTGCGGAGCTCGAAATCGCCGCCCGAACCCAGCTGCTGGAAGAGGCGCTGCAGTGGGTCGCGCGTGTCCCCAGCGAGGTAGAACGCCTGGCATGTCTGGAGCGCCTTGTGCCGTTTAGCCCCATCGCCACCCTGAGCGCGCCGGTCGTGCTGGAGACCCTGCAGAATCAAGTGCGCCAGATTCAGCGTCGCCTGCAACGCGCCGCTCGGCGGATGCTGCGCCCCAGCACGGAAAACCCGACGCCCGAAACGCGCCCACACGCCGAACTCCGCCCCCCCAGAGGCTTACAGGAGGCAGAGCGGACCGTCCTGCGCGCCCTGCTCCACCCCCGTTATCAGAAAAGGGTGGCGACGCATCTGCCCCATCTGCGCTGGGCAAATCCAGAGCATGCCCAGCTGGCGACATGGCTCCAGAGCCGAATAGAAGGTGAGACGCCTGTGGAGGCACGCATACTGGTCGACTCAGCCGAATCGGAGTCCATGAAGCAGCTGCTCACGGCTCTCCTTCTTCAGGAGACTCCTGCTCTCTCCAGCGAAGTGGTGGAAGGATGTCTCCAGCGAATGGAACAGCACACCAAAAAATTGCGCCTCGAGGAACTCAAGCGCGCAGGCGACTACAACGAGGAATACTGGCGCTTGCTCAAGGAATTGAAGCATGCCTCCCAGAGCAGGAATCCTGAACCGAGCCACGAATCTAATTCCTAACCCAGGAGGCATGGATTGCAATGATGGACGACCGCTTTTTTGATGAGAGCCTGCAGGAACTGGTGATTCGCTCCAGAGACCAGGGCTACCTCACGGTGGAAGAGTTGTTAGCCCACCTGCCCGATGAGTGGCTGGAACCCGATCAGTTGGAAACCCTGTTTGCGATGCTAGAATCGGCGGGGGTAAAAGTGGTTTCCGAAGCGGAGGCTGCCGAAGCGGAGTTCCGTCGTATCGCCCAGCAAGCGGACCGCGAGATAGAGGAGTTGGACCAGGAGATGCTGGAAGATACGGTTCACTGGTGGGCGACCACCGCGGCGCGCTACCCCCTCTTGACTCCTGAAGAAGAGATGGAGCTGGCGCGTCGGGCGCGGCAAGGCGACGAACAGGCACGCGAGAAGCTGATTCAGTCCAACCTGCGGCTGGTGCTTTCCATCGCCAAGCACTATGTGGGGCGCGGGCTGCCCTTTTCAGACCTGATTCAGGAGGGCAATCTGGGGTTATTGCGCGCGGCGCAGCTGTTTGACCCCGAACGGGGCAGGCGCTTCAGCACCTATGCCAGCTGGTGGATTCGCCGCGCCATCGCCCGCGCGCTGCAAGAGCAGGCAGCGCTCATCCGTGTGCCCATCTACCTGACCCGGGCGCTTCACCAGGTGCGCCAGGCAAGCGCCGTCCTGCAGCAAGAGCTGGGGCGCGAACCCACCGTTCAGGAAGTCGCAGATCGCACAGGACTTTCCCCCGACCAGGTGCGCGACTTGATGCATTCGGTGGCGAACCCCATCTCGCTGGAGATGCCCATCCACGATGGCGAGGAGACGGTGCTGGCAGACCTGATTGCCGCACAGGAACTTGCGGAATGGGAAGAGCAGTTAGACCTGCAGACGCTGATGGAGCGCGTGCTGAACGAGAAAGAACGCACGGTGCTGGCGCTCCGTTTCGGGCTGACCGATGAGGGCAGTCTAAGCCTGGAAGAGGTGGGCGAGCGGCTGGGATTGAGCAAAGAGCGCGTGCGCCAGCTGGAATCGCGCGCCATCCGCAAGCTGCAGGACGCGGTGCAGAAATAACATGCCTTCGGGGAAAGTGCATGACGGCTTTACGGTTGCCACTGCGCTGGGCGCCATCCCCATGTGCGGATGGTATCTGCCCCCAGAAACGCGCCCGCTGGCGTGGCTGGTGATTGCCAGCTACACTTTTTCCGGGATCTGGCTCTCCAGCGACCTGGATGTGGAATCGTCCGCGTATCGGCGCTGGGGACCGTTGCGCTGGCTCTGGTGGCCCTACCAGAAACTGGTGCCCCACCGCAGCTGGATTTCGCACGGGCTGGGAGTGGGGCCGCTACTGCGTGTCGCCTATCTGTTGGGGATGCTGTGGCTTCTGGTCTGGGGCGTGCAACTCGCGCTACGCCAGATTGGAATTGCTCTGGAGGTGGACTCCCGGAGCTGGCTTTTACGCGCCTCGGACTGGATGCGAATCTACCAGAAAGAGGTAATTGCGCTCATGATTGGACTGATTGCTGGGGGCGCGGCACACTCGCTCCTGGATATGCTCCATACCCGTCTCAAAAGGTGGTTCTGATGAGCGAGTTCTACAAAACGATTCGGGAATTACCCCCTGACGAGCGCCCGCGCGAGAAGCTGGCGCACTGGGGCGCGCATGCGTTGCGCGAGCATGAGCTGCTGGCAATCCTGTTGCGCACGGGTACCGCGCAACAATCGGCTTTGCAACTTGCCCAGCGCCTGCTCCACGAGTTCAACGGATTGCGTGGCGTGATGCACGCCAGTGTCCATGAGTTAGCCCAGATCAAAGGCATGGGGTTAGCCAAAGCCACTCAGATTGCCGCCGCGATGGAACTGGGGCGACGCGTGGCGCTTAGCGCCTATCAGGAGCGCCCCCAAATTCGATCCCCAGAGGATGTGTATAACCTGCTCCGCCTGAATCTGGTTGCGGAACGGCGCGAGCATTTTATCGTGCTCCTGCTGGATATCAAAAACCGCGTGATGCGCATCGAAACCATCTCCATCGGCACCCTGGACAGTAGCCTGGTGCATCCGCGCGAAGTTTATCGGGTTCTCATTCGAGAGGGCGCCGCGTGCTGGATTGCGGTGCATAACCACCCCAGCGGCGACGCCACTCCCAGCCCCGAAGACATCGCGGTTACCAGACGCCTCCAAGAAGCAGGGCAACTGCTGGGGATTGAGTTGTTAGACCATATCGTTATCGGCGATGGCGTTTTTACCAGTTTTCGGGAGCGCGGGCTGCTTGAGGCAGGAAGTGTGCTATAATACGGGTACGGAAAGGAGCCAGACCTATGTGGAGACGAGGCGTTCTCTTGGGTTGTTTGGGGCTGCTGTGGGGCACAATAATTGCACAGCCACCGCAGATAGCCATTTTAAGCGAACAGGAAAGCAACGATATTATCGAGTTAGCGAATGACATCGGGACTATAGGGGTGCAGTCAGGAACCCGTCGCATCGTGGTGGTACGCGCTCTGATTAACCCTGATGCAGATGTGGACTGGTACCGATTTACGGTGCCTCAATCGGGTACCTACACCGTGCGTGTGGATACGACCTTCGATTCTGTGGTGGGGATTTACACCGCTTCTGGCACGCTGATTCAGGAAAACGACGACGATGTGCCTAACAATAACAACCTGGGCAATCGGGATACCTCTTTCACCAACGCGGATTCGGGGATTACGCGGACGCTCAGCGCGGGTACTTACCTGATTCAGGTGCGAAGTATCGCTGGTTCAGGAGATCTGGCGCGCCTGCGCTACACACTGCGCGTGTTCGATGGCAGTACCGCCCCTGATTACGACCCCTACGAAGTCGATGGCTCCAACGACACCTTGGGGATGGCGACGGAGGTGGGCGCTCTTGCCGACGATTTTACTTGGATACCCAACGCCTTTCTGACCTATCGCCAGACCGATCTGGATTACTACCGCATCGAGATAGGCGCAGGTAACCTTACTGTGCGCACTTACGGTGCGACAGACACCATCGTCACGGTATACAATGACGCTTTCAACCCGATTGCGAGCAACGACGACGACCCCCACGATCCCTTCAACCCCTTCACCTCAAGAGTGGCACTGACGAGCCTGCCTGCAGGGGTTTACTACCTCCGGGTGGAAGGGTTCAGTTATCCTGGCGGGCGCGCAGGAGGCTGGTATGATGTGCTGATTACCGATTACACGCCTGTGCGACGCAATCTCTCGGGGCAAATCAACTTTGACCGGCAGAACCTGCAAACCGTGCCCTTCGAGATGCAAATTCTTGAAGCGGGAAGCACGAACCTGCTCTACACGCGTACTTTCTTCACCAATAGCACTGGTGCGTTCACCACCTACACCAACATTCGTTCGGGCACGGTGGATATTGCCGTGCGGGCGCCCACCAGTCTGGTGCGGAAGGTGCGAAATGTGTCGCTGAACGCGGATGTATCGGGGCTAGTGTTCAACCTCGTCAACGGCGATATCAATGCTGACAATGTGATCGACGATGCCGACCTGCTTGCCGTGTTGTTTGCTTTCGGGCAGACAGGCGCCCATGAGGCTGACCTGAACGGTGACGGTGTGGTGGACGATGCCGACCTGCTGACTGTGCTGTTCAATTTCGGTATCACGGGTGACTGAGCATGGGGGTGCTTCAGTTCGGAGCGGGCAAAATCGGGCGAGGCTTTTTCGCCGAACGCTACACCCGCTCCGGGCTAGAAGTGGTGTTTGTGGAGGCGCGCCCCGAGCTGGTGCAGAGCCTCAACCGACACCGCTTCTGCTGGGTGGAATGGCTGGACGGTACACGCACCGACTGCGCGCCTGTCTCCGCGCTGCTGCCCGAACCGAGTGAGGCGCTTGCCCAGGCTTTCTGCGAGGCGGTTGTTGCCTCCACCGCCGTGGGCGTCAACCTGCTGCCGACAATTGCTCCGCTGATTGCATTTGGGCTGCAGGCGCGTGCTGAGGCTCGTAAGCCTCCTCTCAACATCCTTCTGGGCGAGAACGACCTGCGCGCCGACCAGATTCTGCGCGATGCCCTGCCGCCCGTAGAAGATGAATTCGGGCTGGTGCGATGCATCATCGGTCGTCAGGTGGTGGCAGAAATCCCGGGGGACCCGCCTGGGGTGCGCGCAGACTCGTATAGCAAGCTCCCAATAGATGCCGAGGCGCTGGTGGGCGACCTGCCGCCGATTGAGGGACTGCAGCCTGTGTGCCCATTTGAGGCCTATTTCCAGAGGAAGCTCTATGTGCATAACGGCTTACATGCGCTTATCGCTTATCTTGGCGCGGAGAAGGGCTACACCACCATTCAGGAGGCGCTCCACGATTATGAAATCAAGCGGCTCTACCTACGCGGCGCCGTGGCGCTGGAGCGCGCCTTCCTGAAAGCCTTCGCCTTTGACCCGTACGAACACCACGAAATGGTCGCCGATGTGCGCGCCCGGATTGAGGACCAACGGCTGGACGATCCCATCGCCCGCGTGGCACGGGAGCCACTACGCAAGCTGCGCCCCGAAGACCGCCTCGTGGGCGCCTATCGCTTCCTGAAAACGCACGGCGAAGATGCGGAGCCGTTCTGGCGTGCCATTCAGGCTGCCCTGCGCTACCACGACCCCAGCGACCCCGAATCGGCACAACTGCAAGCCCTGCGACGCGAAAAGGGCGACGCATGGATGCTTCAGGAATGGTGCCAATTAGGGGGGTGATTCGCATGCCATCCGCACCCGATCCAGCGCACGCTGAACCCCCACCGTGGGCACAATCCCGCACCCCACCATCGGGCGAATATGCCAGCCCTGAGGTGTGGAGACAATCTCAATCCAGAAGTGCTGCGTCAGATCATCTTCTACCACCACTGTGCGTACCATCCCGATCGCGCGCTCAGGGTCATAACGCACCTCTTTGAAAAAGACATACGGCTCGTCGTGGGCATCTTCTGGGCGGAACTGCTTTGGGTCAAAGCGAGCGACACGGTAAGTTTCCATCGGCACATCCTCCACCAGAGGTATGGAACAGTGTTCCTTTTTACGCAGGCGCAGCTCATAGAATCGGGTCTGCCCTGCGCTGAGCCATTTGCGCTCATACTTCGTGTTGACGCTCGGGGGTACGGTGCGGGCATAAGCCTCAAACCCGGTGTCCGTCAGCTGGCTCAGCACCCAACCAAAATATGCTTCGTGGTCGGTGAGGAGGGAGGCTTCCCCCTCATCAACCAGACGACTGTTGACCAGCTGCAGAAACGACTGACTGAACAGGCGGTGTTTGTGGTGGCGCTCTTTAGGCCAGGGACACGGGAAGAGCGTGTAGATTCGCTGCAGGCTTCTGGGCGCAACGGCGCGTTTCAGAATCGGGCGCACATCCCCAAACAGGATACGCACATTGGACACCTGTGCCGCCGCGCAGCGACGCAACGCCCGTTGAACCCCTTCCCACTCCATCTCCACCCCCACAAAGTTGTAATCGGGGTGTTGACGCGCCTGCGCCACCAGATAGTCCCCGTTGCCGATGCCGATTTCCATCAAGACGGGGGCGCTGCTACCAAAAAGCTGTTCCCAATCCAGGGGGCGCGAATGCGTGCGCCACAGTACCAGCGGCTTCAGCGAACGATAGACAGCGCGCATAGGTCAAACAAGCCCCTTTTTGATCGCAATCATCGCCGCCTCCGTGCGCGAGTTCGCATGGAGCTTGAACAGGATATTGGAGATGTAATTGCGCACGGTAGCGCGGGCAAGGCAGAGTTCGTCAGCAATTTCCTGATTGCGTTTGCCCTGCGCGATTAGCTTCAAAATCTCCAGTTCGCGTGGGGTGAGGTCCAGAATCAACTCACTTTTTTGCACTTCGGTTTCGCGCAGGCGGTTGAACTCTTTCAGAATACGGATTGCCATCGCGGGATGCAAAATCGATTCGCCGCGCGCTGCCGCCAGAATGCTCTCGATAATTTCCTGGGGTGGGCTGTCTTTGAGCAGGTAGCCAATCGCACCTGCTTTGATGGCTTCAAAGAGCGTCTGGTCGTCGCCCATCACGGTCCAGATGACCACACGCACATGGGGTGCAGAGCGTGCGATGCGCCGCGTGACCTCAATCCCGTTCAGGCGAGGCATCTGGATGTCAGTCAACAGCACATGCGGTTCAAATTGCATCGTTAGCTGCACCGCCTGCTCCCCATCTTTGGCGCATCCCAGCAGGTCAATCTGCTCCTCGGTCTGAAGAATCATTTCCAGCGAGCGACCCAGTGTGGGGTCATCCTCCGCAATGACAAGGCGTACCCGTTCCATCACTTTTCACCTCCTAAGGGAATCTGGAATTCCACGCATGTACCCCCACCTGGCTGGCTGGAAATGTGAAGCGCTCCGCCCAGCGCTTCGATTCGCTCGCGCATGTGCTGAAGACCGAATCCACCCACCTCGGTATGGGGTTCAAACCCATCGCCATCATCCTGAACACGCCCCCATAAGGTGTTTCCCTCACGCTTTAAGCATACCCAGAGGGTGCGCGTGTTGGGGGCGTGCTTGAGGGCATTCGTGAGCGCTTCCTGCATGACGCGCACGAGCATAAGTGATTGCAGGGGAGTGAGTTCGGGTGTGGCTTCGGGCGCCTCAAAATGGAGCGTCGCGCCCAGCTGCAGGGCAGTGCGCTGGGCAATGAGTCGCACCTGCTCGAAGGCGTTGAGCCCATGTTTTGGCTCCAGCTGGCGGATAATCAGACGCGTCTCATAGTTCGCCTCGCGCAGCTGGTTAATCTGTTCCTGAAGGTAGTGGATTTGCTCATCGCTCAGAGCGTGGAGATACTGGCTTTGCAAACAGAACGCCTCCAGCGCCATCACCACGCGCGAGAGGGTTGTACCCAGTCCATCGTGAAACTCCTGCGCGATGCGCTCACGCTCCTGCGCCAGCTGGCGCTCCTGACGGAGCTGCGCCAGCTCCAGTTGATACTCTTTATGAGCTCGTAGCACCAGCCGGACCAGCCAGGCTGTCAGGCTGAGCGCCACCAAACGGTAGCCAAAATCGGTCCACTGTGAGGCTTCCGTTAGGGGGGGCACCGCGAAGCCGTAGCCTACCCCAATGAGCGCCAGTATCGAAAGCAGCGCTACCGTGGACATGACCGCCGCCTCGGACAGAAGCAGTGCGAAGTAGAGGAGCCATGCCTCGCTCTCAAACCCGCCTGTGAGGTGTACCGCCAGAGTGATGACTCCTACATCATAGATCACCAGCGGTAGGGTGAGGGAAAACATCGTGCGAGGGTCGCGTAACCCCACCCAGGTGCGAGCACCAGCGGATACAATCCCCAGCGCCGAAAGCAGCACAATTCCACCCCAGCCAATCTCAAACGCGCCCTCTAGATGGCGTAGCACACCCCAGCCGATTGCCCCCAGCACAATCAGCCAGACAACACCACTAACACGCGAGAACCGCTCCTGTCCCGCACCATCCCGCTTCAACCGTCCCACCTACTTCTGAGGCGTGAAGCCTGCCGACACAATGGCGTCGTAGAGAGCGGTGGGGGTGGTCTGCTGGGGGTTATATTCAACCTGCAGGCGCTTGCTAAGTAGGTCTGCTTCCACCTGGAGTACGCCAGGCAGATCCTGCAAGACGCGCCGGAGTGTTCGTACGCAGCCCTCGCATTCCATGTCGGGCACGGTCCACTGCACGGTTTTTCGGGTCTCCATCGCCACTCTCCACTTTTATCCTGAGTAAAGTATACCCCACCCGAATCGCGTCGGGTGGGGTCAAAGAGACACAGATTTTTCGGGATTCTCAGCAGCCGTTCCCGAAGTTGAACAACACCGTGAGCAGGTCAGCGTCGTCGACCACACCATCGCAGTTGAGGTCTTCAGGGCGCGCGCCTGTCTCGCCGAAGGCAAACAGCACGGCAAGCAGGTCGGCGTCGTCCACACAGCCGTCGCCGTTGATGTCGCCCCCGCTAGTGCCGTTCGCATCGACGAAGTACGCCCCTTGCAGCTCAATAACATACCTGCCTGCTTCGGGTGTTGTACCTGACCAGCCCGCCAACACCTTGCTCTCGGATACGCCGTCCGCACAACGCACCAGACGGAAGGTTGTGCTGCTGCTCGGTGCCCAGATGGGTTGACCCCTGTCATCTACAGGGTAGCGGTTGTAGCGGGTAATGCCCAGCAAGTAGATGCCGGGTTGTATAATGCAGCCTGTGCGGTTGTCAATACGCGACTGCAGTCCCGTGGTGGCGTCGGGGTCATCGTCGTTATGGACGACACCTTTGCCTGCGCAGTCAAACATCCAGAGCTGCGTGTCGAAGCCCGTCACGCCGACAGTGGAAGCGGAGAACTGCGCGGGATCGGTAATGCAGATGACATACAGGTCAGCGTCGTTAGCGCTCATCAACCCGCGCACACGTGCAATTGGGGTATAGCACGGCTCGGCATCAGCGCTGGTAATCTTCTGTGCCGTGCCGCTCAGGTCGCCTGCGTCGCCCCCGCCGTCGTCGGTCTCGTCCCAGCCTTCGAACGGGGCGCCCGGCTCAACGCGAATCTCAAGGTCGTCAAAGTAGGCGACACCTGCGCGATCGGTGGGAGTTACGTAGTCGGTACCCAGGTTCACATTCGTGGGCGTGGTTGTCTGGCTAAAGGTGGCGGAAACGCTCCAGTTGCCAGGATCTTCTGCCTTAGCAATCGCCTGCCCCGAGCTGCGGTCATAGGTGAGCTCCAGCTTAATCCATCGCTCGGTGTACTGCCCGGCGGGCGCCTGCCCTATGCCAGCACTGCTGTAGGTGGTGCTCCAGGTGGTGCCTGCCCGTACCGTGCCGTCGCCGCTGATGGTGATACCCAGCACTGTACTTCCCAGCGTGCCTGTGGAGATACAGCCCGTAGAGGCGGTTCGGCTGCGTGCTGGCGCTTATCCACACATAGGTCGTTACGATGAGCAGGTCGTTGCCCGCGCCCCAGTTAAGGTCGCGGCGAATCGAGTAAAACGAGACGAAAGTTCCCGAGTTGTCCCACTTGAGACTCTGGGAACCCGTGCGCGCCTGCTCGCCGGAAACAGTGTGGCTGGAGCCTATACCTGAGCCAGCACTCCAACCCTGAATACCAACAGCAGAGTTCCCTGCGGTGAAATCGGGAGGTTCCCAACTCGTGCTATACAGCACCTGGGCGTGCGTACTCAGCACAAGACTTCCAACTGCCCCTAAAACCCATAGGCTCTTCAAAGGTTGCATCGTATGCCTCCTTTCCAGGGTGGTATTGCTATGGGGAATTATACACCAAATTTCTCGGATTGCTGGGTTTCCGACACAGCCGTTCCGCCGTGTAGGGCGCAGCGAGCGCAATCCTGCGCATGTCTATACGAACGCGGTTCCTGCGTCCTGTTGCCCGGCGCTCCTGCTCTTGGCAACAGAGTCGCTTCAACCGCCTGAATCGTTTTTTTTGTTCCTCTGAAAAAATCTTTCACGGGAAACGCCCTCACAACAGGGGCGTCCAATTTCATAAGGAGGTGCTGCAGGATGTATACCCGATGGCTGTGTGGCGTTCTGGCGGTGTGGGGTATTGTCGGGGGATACAGTGAACCTCCAGCCCCTGAGGTGGAAGCCCCCATCCGTCGTGTCGTGGTGTTCCGCAACGGCTATGCCATGACCTTCCGCGAAGCGACCTTCACCGCCGAAGGCGACCGCGTGGTGCTGAAAAATACCGTCAAGCCGATTTTCGGTGCGGTGTGGGGCTACACGACCGATCCGAAAGTGCGCGTGATTTCCATCCATGCCGTAAAGCGCAAAGAGACCCAGACTGTGCAAAGCCTTGCGGAACTGCTGCTGTTCAACGACGGCGCGCAGGTGGAAGTTACGCTGAACGCGATTCGAGACCCCAATCCGCGGCATTATGGCTACTCACCTACGCTTTTTCCTGCGGAAGAGCGCACCTACCGCGGCAAACTGATGGTGATGAAGCCGATTTTGGACCCGCAATTCGTGCGCTCGCTGAGCCAGCGTGGCGCCCCGCGCGGCTATCCCTACTTGCCTCAAACCCTTGAGGATGAGACCACCGCGCTGGCGCAGGCAGCTCAATTCGCCGTGGAGACGCCCGATGGAATCGTTCCGTTCCATCCTTCGCAGGTGGCGCGGGTGCGCTTTCTGGGCGACTACAAACGCACCCGCGAAGTGAACCTGCCCGAAACGAACATCGAGATAATGCTGGATGGGGTTCGCAAGGGGCAGAAAATCACCGTCGGGATTGCGTGTATTGAGCAGGGTATTGGCTGGTTGCCTGCCTATGAGTTGCTTCTTGATTCCCCCAAACAGGGCGAGGCGACTCTGATCCTGCGCGGCACGGTGGTAAACCAGCTGGAGGATCTGAACGACGCCGAACTTTTTCTGGCGGTGGGCACGCCCCACTTCCTGCTACGCCAGATGGACGACCCCATGAACCTGAACGCCGACTACTGGCAGATTCTGACATGGTTTGGCGACGACCGCCAGCGCTACTACCCTGACTATTTCGGATATCCGTTTATTGGAACCTTTGGCGGTTTTGGCGGTTCTCCAGGTACAGCCCCGACCACTCCGACGGCTCCCACATCGCCTTCAGGAATGGGGTTGTCCCTCGTCCAGCTTCAGGAGCGCCCCGGCTGGATATTTCCAATTCTGGAGGAGGGCGTGGGGGTGGCTCATCTGTTCAAGCGGCCTCGCGTTCGAAACATAAGCCGCCAGCAGAGCGCTTCGGTCACGCTGGAAACCTTCACTGTGCCCTACGAGACGGTCTACCTGTGGACATATGCGGCGAGAGCGCCCGAATACTTGCGCTGGCAGTGGGGGCGCAACCCACGCCTCGAAACCAGCTCGCAGTTACGCAAGGTCTACACAATCCCGGAGCTGGCAGGCGCTATCTGGAAAGCTGCCCGAATCGCCAACCCAGCCCAATTCCCGCTTCCCTCTGGCTCTGTGCTGGTCCGACGCGATATGGCAGTAATCGGTCAGGACACTCTGCCTTTTACGCCTGCGGGAGGCGCTGTGGAAGTGCGTCTGGAACCCGACGACCAGCTCACCTATCTCGAAATTCGGGACAGAGAAACGGACCAGACGGAAATCCGTCAGAAACTCCGGTTGGTGAGTACCCGTGACCGTAGCTGGTGGCAAGATGACTCTCGGCTGGAGATGATAACAATCCAGGTTCGCCTGCAGAGTCGGCATCCGCAGCCGATTAAGCTGGTGATTCACTATGAGGTATACGGGGAGTTTCTTCAGGTACCTGAGGGGGCAACGGTGCGCGCTCTGATGCGCTCCGAAGCGCCGCGCCTGCTTTCCATTATGCGCTGGGAGACAACCATCCCGCCCGAAGGAACCGGGTTCGCTCTGACCTATTTTTCTCCTGCGCAATAGCGATAGCGTAAGGCATGCCATGAACCGCCTGTAGCCCAGCAGGCTACAGGCGGCTTTTTTTTGTTCGATGAATCCTTTCGCCTCCTTGGCGCCTCTCATGACTACGGACACCTCGTAGCAGGAGGATAGAACACGATGATTGCCGATCGGGTTTCTCGCGAGACAGTTGAAACGCGCGTGCGCAAGGGCACTCTGCCGCCGTGGCTCATATGGGGCGGCATGATCGGGTTGGTGCAGATTTTTGCGATGGCGACTGTACAGCCGCTGGGGGTTTCCACGGCGTACCCCCAGTTTGTGGGCTGGCTTCTGGATAAAGTGGTGCCCGGCTTTGCCGAGTCGCAGCCCTACCTGCAGAAGATTGGCGCGAAAATCGGCTGGGAAGTGATGCTGGTGTTCGGGGTGGCGCTGGGCGCGCTGCTCTCGCGGATGCTGGGCGGTCGTTCCGCCAGCGAAGGTAGCGCATGTGAGGCGGATGTCGTGCCTTTCCGTTCGCCATGGATGCGCGGGCTGATGGCGTTTGTGGGTGGCTTTCTGATTCTGTTCGGGGCGCGGCTAGCAGGCGGCTGCACCAGCGGGCACATGCTGAGCGGGATTGCCCAGCTGGCGCTCAGCGGGTTCGTGTTCGGCATGGCGGCGTTCGCGGCAGGCGTGATGGTCGCGATATGGAAGCTTCGCAAGCCATCGGGACAGGAGGGATAAGCATATGGAAACGACACAGATTCTGGGACTTCTCACGGGCGTTCTGTTTGGCTTCGCGCTCCATCGTGCGGGGTTCAGCCGATGTGGCATCGTGATGCGCGGGCTGGCGTTCAAGGATTTCACGATGCTCAAGGTGATGCTGACCGCCATCACGGTCGGCATGGTTGGCGCGGCGGTTCTGGCAACCTTTTTCCCGGAGTATGCCCACCTGAAGGTGAAGCCGCTCTATGTGGGGGGCGTGGTGCTGGGTGGGCTGATCTTCGGCGTCGGCATGGCGATTGCAGGCTACTGTCCGGGCACGGCGCTGGTAGGACTGGGGGGCGGCGTACGCGACGGGTTGCTCGCCGTGCTGGGTGGACTCACGGGTGCGCTGGCGTTCATCCTGGTCTACCCCGCACTGGAGCCGGTGCTGATCAAGCCGACGGACCTAGGCAAGCTAACTCTGCATGAGGTGCTGGGCGTGCCGCATCTGGGGGTTGCCCTTGGAATGGCAGCGCTTTTGGCAGGCATTATTGCATGGCTGAGTCGGCTTGAGCCCCGAACCAGTTAGCCGTCTCACTCCACAGCCAACACCCACCTCCAACGGGCGTGGGGAGCGGTGCGCTCCCCGCGCCCGAAGGGTACAATCTCTCCCCGATGAAGGCAGAACTGGTGGGCGAGATTCTGGCGCGTCTGGAACCCCTTTATGGTGTCGCCGAATGGAAACCCCGCGCCGAGCCGCTGGAAGAGCTGACTCACTGCATCCTCTCGCAACACACTTCTGACGCGAACTCGTTTCGCGCCTACGAATCGCTACGAAAAGCCTTCCCCACATGGCAGGCGATTGTGGAAGCGCCGACCGAGAAAGTGGCGGAAGCCATTCGTTCGGGCGGGCTGGCGAACCAGAAAGCGCCGCGCATTCAGGCGGTTCTGAAAGCCATCTATGAAGTGCGCGGCGCCTATGAGCTCAACTGGCTGGCAGAGCTGCCCACGCATGAAGCACGCCAGTTTCTGCTGAGCCTGCCCGGAATCGGTCCCAAGTGCGCCGCGATTGTGCTGTGCTTTTCGCTGGGGCGTCCTGTGATTCCGGTGGATACCCATGTGTTCCGTGTGTCGTGGCGATTGGGGTTGATTCCCAAATCGCTGGGCGAGGCGAAAGCCCACGAGGCTCTGGAGCGGATAGTGCCCGAACCGCTGGTTTATCGGTTCCATGTAGCGCTGATACGGCATGGGCGTGCGGTGTGCAAAGCGCCGCGCCCACGCTGTGAGGCTTGCCCCCTGACCGACCTCTGCGCGTACTATCGCACGCAAGCCGAATCGGCAGGATAGGGTACACTTATAGCCCGGAGGATGAGCCATTATGGGCGCACACATGGTGAACCGCCTGATTATTCTCTTCTCAACACTCGGACTGATTATTTCAGGCTTGTTATGGTTTTCGCACTCGGCGGGGTACGCGCTTCCCTGCACGGGGGGCGGCTGCGACGAGGTAGCGCGTTCCCCCTATGCGCGGTTTCTCGGCTTCCCGACGGCGATGTGGGGGTTTGGCTACTTCGCCGCGTTGCTCACGCTGGCGCTCTCGCGTCTGCAACAGCCTGAACAGTGGCGGTTCTACGGCAAGTTGATTGCAGGCTTGAGCACGCTGGGCGTGCTGGCATTCGCCTATCTGACCTATGTGCAGCTGTTTGTGCTGAACCTGTACGCGAAAGGGGCACCGTGCTGGTGGTGTCTTGGTGCCGCGGTGTCCAATCTGCTGGTGTGGGTGTTTGCCCTCATCGGCTTGCGGAGCGCTCCAGAACCCGCCAGCGTCCCAGGGCGCGAGCTGGTGCGGGCGCTGATGGTCTCGATGCTGATGATGGTGATTGGCTTTGGCTACGGCTACTGGCAGTGGCAACACGCCACCAAACCCACCCAGGTCCCCTACGACGAAGCACGGCTCAAACTGCTCTACCTGGAAGGGCAGGGCTGGCGCAAGGGCAACCCCAACGCAAAACTGGTGATTGTGGAGTTTTCCGATTTCCAGTGCCCTGCGTGCCGACAGGCGTTTCAGCTGCTGGAAGGGCAGGTCTTGCCCGAACTGGGCGATAAGGTGTTTTTCATCTTTCGCCACTACCCCCTGATTAATATCCATCCGATGGCCTGGGTAGCAGCTTCGGCGGCTGAGGAAGCAGGTGCGCAAGGCAAATTCTGGGAGATGTACCGCGCTCTGTTTGAGACCCAGCAAAACCTGACTCCCAACAGCATTGAGCGCATCGCGCAACAAATGGGGCTGGACGCAAAGAAAGTGCGCGCCGCGATGGATAATCAGGATATCTATTTCAAAAAAATCTACCGCGATTTTGAAGAAGGCTCCAAACTGGGAGTCAACTCCACGCCCACCTTCGTGGTGGTTTTTGAGAACGAAATCCATGTCGCGTCTGGCATGGGCGGATTGGTCAACCTGCTGAACAATCACCCCAGGATTCAGAGCTATCTGGGGAAAAAGATTCAACCAAAAGTGAATCAGGAGTAGGCGATGGGCACACGCTATTCGGCTCCGCGCGGCACGCAAGACATTTTGCCCGACACCAGCCACCTGTGGCAGTATGTGGAATCGCGCTGGCGTGACCTGTGCCACCTGTACGGCTATCGGGAGATCCGCACCCCCATTTTTGAGGAGACCGAACTGTTTACGCGCAGTGTCGGCGAATCGACCGATATTGTGTCCAAAGAGATGTATACTTTTGAAGACCGCGGGGGGCGCTCGCTCACGCTGAAGCCCGAGGGCACGGCGCCCGTGGTACGCGCCTATCTGGAGCATAGCCTGCACGCGCAGGGCGGGGTTCAAAAGCTCTACTACATCACCCCCATTTTTCGCTATGAGCGCCCCCAGAAAGGGCGCTACCGCCAGGCGCACCAGTTTGGAGCCGAGATTATCGGCACAGCGGAGCCAGTTGCCGACGCGGAACTGCTGGCGATGATCCTGCACTTCTTTCTGGGGCTGGGTATTCCGCAGGAGAAACTGGAGTTGCGTCTCAATACGATCGGGTGTCCCGAATGTCGCCCCGCGTATCGGGAAGCCGTTCGACAGTTCGGGCTGGCGCATCGCGATTCGCTCTGTGAGACCTGTCGCGCCCGACTGGAGACAAACCCCCTGCGCATTCTGGACTGCAAAGTGCCTACTTGTCAAGCCATTACCCAGAATGCGCCACCCATAGATCCCTACCTGTGTGAGGCGTGCCGTGGGCATTTTGAGCGACTGCAAGCGCTGCTCAAGGCGCTGGATGTGCCCTATCGGCGGGATGTGCGGCTTGTGCGCGGGCTGGACTATTACACGCGCACCACTTTTGAGGTGGTGGCTCAGGGGCTGGGTGCCCAGAACGCGCTGTGTGGCGGCGGGCGCTACGACGGGCTGGTGGAATCGTGCGGGGGGCCGCCCACGCCTGCTCTGGGCGTCGGCATCGGCATCGAGCGCACACTGCTGGTGATGCAAGAACTGGGCGTACTCCTGCCAGAACCGCCCCAGCCGCGGGTCTATCTGGTAGCGATGAGCGATTCGGCGCGTGTGCCCGTGCTACTCTTAGCCCAGCAGTTGCGCCATGCGGGAATCGCCTGCGATCTAGATCTGGAGGGGCGCAGCCCCAAAGCCCAGATGAAACGCGCCGACCGATCGGGGGCACGCTATGCCCTTCTGCTCGGCGAGGACGAACTCCAGCAACACACCGCCACCCTGCGCGACCTGCACACCCATGAGCAACATAGCGTTCCGCAGGCAAACCTGACAGAATGGCTCCTGCAACGAACTTAACGCCATGACAACTCTAAACCCTGCCGATGTAGAGTATTTCG
>JBBIQJ010000026.1:0-20750 GCA_037442385.1 Armatimonadota bacterium | reverse complement strand
GGAGCGCGAGGATTTCGCAAACCGCCTTGCGAACAACCTGCCGCTGGGCATGCACGAAATCCTCTACCCCCTCTGCCAGGGCTATGACTCGGTCGCCATCCGCGCCGATGTGGAACTGGGTGGGACAGATCAGCGGTTCAACAACCTCGTGGGGCGTGACCTCCAGCGTGAGTATGGGCAAGAGCCGCAGGTGGTGATGCTGATGCCCCTGCTGATCGGGCTGGACGGCAAGGAGAAGATGAGCCAGTCGCTGGGCAATTACATCGGCATCAGCGAACCGCCAGACCAGATGTTCGGCAAGGTGATGAGCCTGCCAGACGAATTGATGACGCACTACTTTATCCTCTGTACCGATGTGCCCGAAGAGGAGGTCTACGCGCTGGAGCAGGACTGGAGAGCGGGGCGTATTAACCCGCGCGATGTGAAGCGTCGGCTCGCGCGCGAGATTGTCGCGCTCTATCACTCTGCCGAAGCGGCACAGCAGGCAGACGAGCAGTTTATGCGCATCTTTTCGCAACGCCAGCTGCCCACCGACGCCCCAGAAATTCCTCTTCCCGCTTCGCTGATTAAGGAGGATGGCACGGTGTGGCTGGCAGGGCTGATTGCCGCGATTGGACTCGCCTCCAGCAATTCGGAGGCACGGCGGCTCATTCAGGGCGGCGCCGTGGAACTGGACGGTGCTCGCATTAGCGACCCCACCTGTTCCCTGCCTGTGGAGCATCTCACAGGTAAGCTGCTGCGCGTGGGCAAACACCGATTCGCGAAGCTGGGGCCTCCAGCGGAGGCAGAAAAGTAAGATGAAAACCCGCTACACCGCCAATACCTACTCCGTCTGGTTCGTGTTGACGGCGGCGCTGTTCATTACGACCCTGCTCGTCTCGAATGTGATTGCATCCAAAATCGCCATAATCGGCAGCTTGCCCTTGCCAGCGGGCATTGTGGTCTTCCCTATCAGCTACATCGTTGCCGATGTGCTGACGGAGGTCTACGGCTATCGTCATGCGCGGCGCGTCATCTGGTTGGGTTTCCTGTGCAACCTGATGATGGTGGGGGCTATCATGGTTGCCATCTGGCTGCCGCCTGCGCCGTTCTGGGACAAGCAGGATGCCTACGCTGAAGTGTTAGGCGCGACGCCTCGCCTGCTAACCGCCTCTCTGGTTGCCTATCTGTTGGGCGAGTTCACCAACTCCTTTGTGCTGGCGAAAATGAAGATTCTGACGCAAGGGCGCTGGCTGTGGACGCGCACGATTGGTTCCACCCTCGTGGGGCAGTTGGTGGACACCGCAGTGTTCAGCACGGTTGCCTTCGCAGGACTTATGCCCCTCGATGCGTTGGCGACGATGATTGGGGTGCAGTGGCTCGCGAAAACAGCTTACGAGGCGCTGGCGACGCCCCTCACCTACCTGGTGGTCGGATTCCTGAAACGGGTGGAGGGCGTGGACGCCTATGATGTCGATACCAACTTCAACCCTCTAACTATCGAGTAGTGGGGTTTGCCGTCCGAATATGGAATAACCTCTGCTGGAGGCGTCTGGGACGGCATGTTTGTTCTCATCGGCTATCTCGTGGTGTTTGGCGCCGTGATTGGCGGTTTTGTCATGCACGGCGGAAAGATTGCCGCGCTGATCCAGATTTCCGAATTTATCATCATCGGAGGCGCAGGGGCGGGCGCGCTTCTGGCGAGCAGCTCGCCTGCAGGGGTTACTGCCATTATCAAAGCGGTGCTGGGGGTCCTGAAAGGCAGTCCTTACAAAAAGGAGACTTTTCTGGAACTGCTGACTGCGCTCTTCGCTTTGTTCACTTTAGCCCGCAAGGAGGGCTTGCTCGCGCTGGAACAACATGTCGAGCGTCCCGAAGAGAGTTCTCTCTTCGCCCAATATCCCTCCCTGCTGAACAATCATCATGCTCTGCACTTTTTGTGCGATACCATGAAGGTGGTGTTGACAGGCGCGGTGGGCGCGTTTGAGCTGGCGGAGCTGACCGAGACCGACCTGGAAAAGCACCATGAGGAAGTGATGCGCCCTGCTCATGCTATCAGCAAACTGGGCGACGCGATGCCCGGCTTCGGGATCGTGGCGGCGGTGCTGGGCGTTGTCAACACGATGGCGCACATCGATGAGGGTCCCGAGACGCTGGGGCATAAGGTTGCCGCGGCGCTGGTCGGAACTTTCGTTGGTGTTCTGCTGGCGTACGGAATTTTCCAGCCCCTGGCGTCCGCGATCGAAAGCAACCTCCACCCCGAACACCAGTATATGGAGTGTATTCGTCAGGCGCTGATTGCCTTCGCACGCGGCGACGCGCCCCTGACCTGCATCGAGTTCGCCCGACGCAGTATTGAACCGAGCCTGCGCCCCTCCTTCCAGGAGATGGAAGAGGCGGTCAAAGGCGGCGGCGCGTCAGCACAAGCAGCATAACGGGAGTCCCCCATGTCGAAAGAAGGCTGTGAAATTCGCGTTATCAAAAAGAAACGTGCGGGGCACGGACACCACGGTGGCGCGTGGAAAGTCGCCTACGCCGACTTCGTAACCGCGATGATGGCGTTCTTTCTGGTGATGTGGCTGATTGGGCTGGATGTGGAAACCCGCCGCGCGATTGCAGGCTACTTCCGCGACCCCACCGGGTTCTTTGAATCTTACCCTCGCACGAAGAATATCGTCAACATTAACGACACACAGCCGCCGGGCGGCAAAAACACCACCGAAGACCCCCACCTGTCGGGCGAAAAGGGTTTTATGCCGCCAGGTAAAAAGCCGGGCACGAAAGACCGTAAGACCGAGCAGGCGGAGATGGAGGCGTTCAAAAAGTATCTGGAGTCGGCGCTCGCCAATATCCCCGAACTGGCGCGGCTCAAGGAACATGTTAAGATCGAGTTCGTCAAAGAGGGGCTGCGAATTGAGTTGATAGAGGGTCCCGAACCCGTCTTCTTCAAGCTGGGGAGTGCGGAAATCACGCCCGGCGCCCGACGCCTGTTGGGCGTTATTGCAAAGGAGTTGCGCAAACTGGATAACCGTGTGATTGTTGAAGGACACACCGATTCACATCCCTACAAATACGGCAACGGCTACTCGAACTGGGAGCTTTCTACGGATCGCGCTAATGCGGCGCGGCGGGTGCTGGAATCGAGCGGCTTATGGAAAGGTCAGGTCGCTGAAGTGCGCGGCTACGCCGACACGCGCTTGCGCTTCCCCCAGAACCCCTACCACTATGCGAACAGGCGTGTTACCTTGCTAATACCGTATCAGAGTGCAGAATGAGAGGTGCGCCTTGCCCCCGGTCGGGGGGCAAGGCAAGCGAGTTAGCAGCTGAAACCGAACTCAAACAGCACCTGGAGCAGGTCGGCGTCGTCCACTACCCCATCGAAGTTGACATCGGTGTTCTGAGCAGTTTGCGGTCCGCCGAAGTCGAACAACACCGCCAGCAGATCGGCGTCGTCCACCGTGCCGTCGGTGTTCACATCCGCCAACGAGCAGATGGCAGGGGTGTCCGAGCCGTAGGTGTGAACAATGATAATCTCGGTGCTGGCGTTCGGGGCGAGGGAAACACTCCACTCCAGACTGATGTGGGCATCATCGAGCTGATCGCCGCAGGCACCTGTAGTATTGTAGCCGATGAACGCGCCATAGTTTTGCCATGAAGTGGGCGTTCCGTAGTTGTCCCAGACAATCACATCGGTACCGTAACCCATCGTGGGCGGTCCTCCGTCAGGCGTGTGGAGCCGTTTGGAGGCGTAGTAGTAGGTGGGCGGACCAATGCTACTCAGGGCACACCGCGTGGCAGGCGCGTTGAACTCGCCCTGCCAGGGGTAGAGCTGCCCTCCGAAGCTTCCCACGCCGACCTCGTCGTTCGTGTAGTCAGTCGCAGTACCAGTACGCCAGTACATATCCAGGTCCCATGCACGGTTTACCTTGAAGGAGACCGCCGAGCTGCCCGTGTTGGTAAAGCGGTATCGCTGCACGAGAAACGCCTTGCAGGAGTCCGAGGTACGGCGCGCTGCCTGAGTCAGCTCCACAGAAAGGCTAAAGTCTGTACCCGAGACCTGCAAGGTGCTATACGCTGTGTCGTTCACCGAATCGCCATAAGCAATGTCCACGAAGTCGGGACCGCTTGTTAGCGACACGGTTAAAGTGGGCGGGTTGCCGGAGAAAATGTCAATCCAGGGTGCATGACTCGTCAAAATACCGCGTGGTACGCCCTCGACAAAGAGGAAGGTTCCCGCACTGAAGGTCGGGAAACCAGGGGAGAAGCTACAGGGCTGAAACGACTCGCTGCTAAAGCCAGTCTGGAAGTCTGTGAACCAGGAGCCGTAACCGTCCACAGGCACGGTCAGATTGGTACCGTTTCCGAGCTGACCAGCAGCCGGGAGACTGCACAATACAACCATTAGACTCACTAGCCCGAATCCCTTGTTGTGCATAGCACACCTCCTTTTTCCAGTGTTTCCAATTATACACCAAATTTTTGCGGATGTGAAATTTGCGGGGGGGGGTATCCTTCAGTCGAGGGCGGTTTCAGGTACACTTTATTCTATGAGCGAGCGGTTATGGGCGCCCTGGCGACTGCAGTATGTCAGCAACGCAGGTAAAACGGAGGGCGAAGGCTGTATCTTTTGCCTCAAACCCGCCGAGCAAAAAGACGCCGAGAATCTGATTCTCTGGCGTAGCGCCTATTGCTTCGCCCTGTTGAACCTCTATCCCTACACCAGCGGACACACGATGGTTGCCCCCTATCGCCACACCGCCGATATTGCAGACCTGACCCCCGACGAGAGCCTTGACCTCTGGCAACTGATGCAAAAGTGCGTTCGGGCAATTCAGCAGGTCTACAAGCCCGACGGGTTCAATATCGGCTTTAATCTGGGGCGCGCCGCGGGCGCGGGGATCGAAGGGCATTTGCACCTGCATATTGTGCCGCGCTGGCACGGCGATACGAATTTCATGACCACCATCGGCGAAGTGCGCGTACTCCCCGAAGCGCTGGAGCAGACCCACGCACGCCTGAAAGCCGCTCTGGAGGAGGCGATGCGCGATGGACGAACCGATTGAGCAACAGTTAGAAGAGGTCGCTGCGAAAGCAAGCCAGTGTACCGCCTGCCGACTGGCGCAGACTCGCACTCATGTGGTGTTCGGCGAGGGCAACCCCCGCTCGCCATTAGTGCTGGTCGGCGAAGGACCGGGCGAACAGGAAGACGCCACGGGGCGTCCTTTTGTGGGACGCGCAGGGCAGTTGTTAGATAAGGCGCTTCAGGAAGCGGGCATGAAGCGCAAGCATGTTTACATCTGCAACATCATCAAGTGCCGCGCCAGCGAGGTGGTCAACGGGCGCGTGCGCAACCGTGCGCCCCTGCCCGACGAGATTCAGGCGTGCCTGCCATGGCTGGACGCGCAGCTGACAATTATTCGCCCGCTGGTGATTGTGTGTCTGGGCGCGCCCTCGGCCTCCACGATTATTCATAAAAACTTCAAGATTCTGCAGGAGCGCGGGCAATGGTTCACCTCGCGCTGGGCGCCTGCGGTGATTGCCACGCTCCACCCAGCCTATATTCTGCGCCAGGCAGGTGCGGGTTTCCAGCAAGCCTATCGATATCTGGTTCAGGACCTGCTCGCTGCGCGCCAGAAAGTGATCGAACTGCGCCGCCTGCAGGAAGAGCAGAAGCTGATTCCGCCGAATGAAGAGGGGCAGCTGAGTTTGTTTTGAGGTACACTAATTCCTATGGCGCAAGCAGGCTCGTTCAGTCTTCAACAAACCGTATGGGAATTAGACCAGACTTATGTGATGCCCACCTATCGGCGCTATCCCACGCTGTTCGTGCGCGGTTCGGGGGCGCGCCTCTACGATGAGCAGGGCAACGCCTATCTGGATTTTCTGGCAGGCATCGCAGTGTGCGCGCTGGGGCACTGCCATCCCCGCATGGTGCGACGCCTCCAGCAACAGGCGGAAACGCTCATTCACACCAGCGGGCTGCTGCTGACCGAACCTGTGGCGCGACTGGCGCAAAAACTCTGTACGCTTTCGGGCATGGAGCGCGCCTTCTTCTGTAATTCGGGCGCGGAAGCATGCGAAACCGCCGTCAAGATTATCCGCAAGCATGCGAATGCAGTCAAACAGACAGCCGATTATGAGATTCTTGTGTTGGAGGGCAGTTTTCACGGACGCACGATGGGCGCGGTCTCCGCAACCGCACAGCCCAAGTATCAGGAGCCGTTCAAGCCGCTCTTGCCAGGCTTTCGGGTACTGCCCCGCAACGAGATTGCCGCGCTGGAAGCCGCCTTTTCGGAGCATACCGCTGGCATCCTGATGGAGCCAATCCAGGGCGAAAGCGGCATCCATCCCCTCAGCGAGGAGTATTTGCAAGCTGCACGCACCCTGTGCGACCGCTATAACGCGCTCATGGCGGTAGACGAGGTGCAATCGGGCATTGGGCGCACGGGTAAATGGTTCGCCTACCAGCACACAGATGTCCTGCCCGATCTGGTTGCCGTAGCGAAGGGGCTGGGCGGCGGCATTCCGATTGGTGCGTGCCTGGCGCGAGGGCATGCGGCGACCCTGCTCCAGCTCGGCGAACACGGCTCCACCTTCGGGGGCAACCCCCTCGCCACCGCCACGGCATTGGAAGTGCTGGAAACGATTGAAGACGAAGACCTGCTCAGCCATGCGGCGCGCATGGGCGACTGCCTACGCACACAGCTCGCTCAACTCCAGACCGAAGGCGCGCCGATTGCCGAAATCCGTGGCAAAGGGCTGATGCTCGGCGTGCAGCTCACCCAGCCAATCGCGCGTACCGTCGCGCAGAAGGCGTTCGAGAAACGGTTGATTATTAATGCAATCGGCGACTGGGTGCTGCGCCTCGTGCCGCCCCTGATTATCACCGAAGACGATGTGCAAGAATCGGTTCAAATCCTCCACTCTGTTTTCAAGGAGGTATCTGCATGAGCGTTTATCAGGCGATTCTGCTGATTTACCTGCTGGTGGTGGCGGGAGGCGGTGTGATGGGCTATGTTTCGGCGCAAAGCACCGCCTCGCTAATTGCAGGACTCGCCAGCGGCGTGTTGCTCGCGATTGCGCTCTGGCTCTCGTTTTCCAACACCAGGGTCGGTTTCGGGATAGCGGCGGTGGTGGCACTCGCGCTCGCCATCTTTTTCACGATGCGCTTCCTCAACACGGGAAAATGGATGCCGGGCGGAATCAGTATGATTCTGAGCGGGCTGACTTTTCTCGCCATGCTCGCTGCGCTTTTGCGGAAGGAGTGAGCCATGCCACAGGACAAGATTGTTATCACGGGCGCACGGGAACATAACCTGAAAAACATCACGGTGGAAATCCCGCGCGATAAGCTCGTGGTGATTACGGGCATCTCCGGGTCGGGCAAGTCCACGCTGGCGTTCGATACGCTTTTTGCGGAGGGGCAACGCCGCTATGTGGAGAGTCTCTCGTCTTATGCACGCCAGTTTCTCGGCGTGATGGACAAGCCCGATGTGGACTCGATTGAGGGTCTCTCCCCTGCTGTCTCCATTGACCAGAAATCCACCAGCCATAACCCGCGCAGTACCGTCGGCACAGTGACGGAGATTTACGACTACCTACGTTTGCTGTTTGCGCGTGTCGGGCATCCGCACTGCCCGAACTGCGGCAAACCCATCACACGCCAGACGGTAGACGGGATTGTGGAATCGGTGATGCGTTTGCCGGAGGGCACGCGCATTCAGGTGCTGGCGCCCATCGTGCGGGGACGCAAGGGCGAGTATCGGCATGTGTTTGAGGAGATTCAGAAACTGGGCTTTGTGCGTGTGCGGGTGAACGGACAACTCTACGAGCTGCCCGACGCGCCCAAACTGGACCGCTATAAACAGCACACGATAGAGGTGGTCGTGGACCGACTCGTGATTCGTCCAGGCGTCGAATCGCGACTTGCAGAAGCGGTGGAAACCTGCCTAAAATTAGCGAAGGGGCTGGTGAATGTGCATATCGTGAGCCTGCCCACACAAGCGGCAGCCGAACCCCTCGAATCGAAGCCCGCCCCAGAGGACTCTAACATAACGACGAGGTGAAGAGAATGGCGATACTTCAAGAAAAAGACCGACAGACCTTACAGGAGCGGTTGGGCGTGTTGCCGAACACCGTGAAGCTGGTGGTGTTCACCACAGAGCAGGCGCCTGAGACCAGCGAGCTGCTCTCGCAACTGGCGCAGGAAGTGGTCGGTGCATCGAACGGCAAAGTGGTCATGGAGCAGCACAGCCTTGAATCCGAGCCGAGCGTGGCGCAGGAGTATGGCATTCAGCTCGCGCCTGCGATTGTGGTGCGCTCGGAAGAGAAGGATTACGGCATCCGCTATCTGGGCATCCCCGCAGGCTTCGAGTTCGTCTCACTGATCGGGGCGATTGAAGATGTGGGCAAGGGCGACCCCGGACTTTCCCCCGATAGCCGCCTGATGCTGGCGAACCTGAACCGCCCCGTGCGTATTCGCGTCTTCGTGACCTACGGGTGCCCCTATTGTCCGTCCGCCGTGCGACTGGCGCACAAGCTGGCGATGGCGAGCGACCTGATTACCGCTGAAGGAATCAGTAGTGAGGAGTTCCCTGAGCTGGCGAACCAGTTCAATGTGATGGCGGTGCCCAAAACGGTGATTAACGACAAGCACAGCTTCGAGGGCCAAACTGCGGTACCGCAGTTTGTGCAACAGGTGCTTCGGGGCGCGAGCGCCAGCGGACTGATTATCGTGCCCTGAAACCGAGAGCCTCCACGCTTCTATGCTGAACACTCCGGGCGATTTTCTATGAAGCGGGCGTGGAGGCGATTGGGCAAGCTCCCCTACGCGCGCCAGTTCGGGGTTCAGGCGCGGGATTCCTAAACAGGCTGTGAAACCGCCTGATACAGAGAAGCCACCTGCTCCATCAGCGCGTTGGCGCAGGCACGCTTGCTCATCTGAGGCAACGCCTCCACACGCCCATCGGCATACAGCAAAGTGAGGCGGTTCGTGTCCACCTCGAAGCCGCTGCCTGGCTCCAGCACATCGTTGACCGCCAGCAGATCTAAATTCTTGCGCTGGAGCTTTTCGCGGGCGTGTTCCAGCACTTTGTCGGTCTCCGCTGCGAAGCCCACCACAATCCGATTGCCTTTGCGCTGGGCGACAGTGCCCAGAATATCAGGATTGGGCACGAGTCGAAGCGTCCACGCGCGGCTACCCCGCTTACGCTTATGGGGCAAAGCGGCTTCGGGGCGGTAATCAGCGACGGCGGCAGTCGCAATAAAGATTTCACACGAGTCAAAATGTTCCAGCACTGCCTCGTACATCTGCTGTGCCGTTTGCACCCGTATCACTCGCACGCCATAAGGGTCGGGGAGCGCGGTCGGTCCTGAAATAAGCGTTACTTCAGCGCCGCGCTGACGCGCCGCTTCCGCCACCGCGTAGCCCATTTTGCCGCTGGAGCGGTTGCCGATAAAGCGCACGGGGTCTATCGGCTCATAGGTGGGACCCGCCGTAATTAGCACGCGAACCCCTTTGAGCGACTCGATCTGGCTCAACCGCGCGATAACCGCCTCCACAATTGTGGGGGTGTCGGCAATCTTGCCCCAGCCCTCGTCGCCGCACGCCATGATGCCGTAGGTGGGGTCAATAAACTGCACGCCGTGCTCCATGAGCGTGCGCACATGGCTCTGGGTGGCGGGATGCGTCCACATCGCGGGATTCATGGCGGGCGCAATCAAAATCGGCGCGCGAGTCGCGAGGCAGAGGGTGGTGAGCATATCATCCGCCAGCCCCAGCGCAAGCCTCGCAATCGTATGCGCCGTGGCGGGAGCAATCAGCACCAGGTCCGAATCCTGCGCCAGGCGGATATGGGCAATCTGTCCGCGTTCGGGTTCGTCGAACACATCCGCCACTGCTGGATGCCCTGTAAGCGCCTCGAAAGTTGCGGGCGCAATCAGTCGGGTCGCCGCGTGGGTCATCACCACACGCACGGCGTAGCCCCGATGTATCAGCTCGCGCGCCACATCGCACGCCCGATACGCCGCAATACTCCCCGTAACGCCCAGCAGGATTTGCCGACTCACAGAGCAAGTATACCCACGCGGAGGTATCCTTCATGCGATGCGACGGTGGGGTTTCACGCTGATTGAGTTGCTCGTGGTAATTGCGATTGTGGCGATTCTGGCGGCGCTACTGTTTCCTGTGCTGGCGCAGGCGCGGGAGAGCGCGCGCCAGAGTGTCTGTGGACAGAACCTGCGCCAGATTGGGCAGGCGTTCTGGCTCTATTTGCAGGACTACGACGAGCGCATGCCCGACCGCCGTGATTTGAAGCAGGCCCTGGGCTATCGCCCGTGGAGCGGTTGGCCTGGCTCGGATCCGCGCTGCGGCTGGGCGGGGATTGTGCTGGAACCCTATATGCGCGATTGGGCGCTCTGGTCATGCCCCAGTGTGGCGGGCAGTCGGCTGAGTGAGGCTGTTTCGGTGGTGCACACTGTAGACCCCTCACGGCGCACGCGCTACTGGATGTGGCGTTTTGACCGCGTGGACGACCCAGTGCCGCCCGATAACTTCTGGGGCAAAACGCCCGAACAGGCAGTCTCCGATCTGCAGGCGAACCCCAGCCCGTTCTATGCCCCTCCCGAGGGCGTCAGCGATGTGGAACTCACAGTAGACCCCTATTTTCCGCGCACCATCCCCACCGTTGCGCCTGAACTGAGGGGGCTTGCTGTCCATCGCGGGGGCAGGAACCGACTCTTTTTAGATGGGCACATTCGCTGGCTGCGGGATATTCGGACGGGTTCCTGATACTTCGTGATTTCTACTCTTCACGAACGCGACTCCTCAATAGAACGCAGTGCATCCTCCAGCGGAATCGGCTGCTCTCCAGGGGCTTTCGCTTCGTCGTAGGCTTTTATGGCTTCCAGCAACTGCTGATAAACCGTGATGTCTAGGAGGAAGGCTACACGGAGGTTTTGCTGAAGAGGACGCGGAACCGCGTCCGTACGGGCACCGGTAGGGGCGCGGTCGCCGCGCCCCACGCGGCGAAATCACTCGTGCCACAAGGTGGAATGCGCATCCTTGCGACGGAACGGCTCCAGCCGTTGAGCATGGGAAACGATTTATTCGGTATACTCATACCCATGAAACGGCTGGCTCTCTTTGCGGGGGTTCTGGCACTGCTAATGGCGGTGAGTCTGGGGCAAGATCAGCAACCTCAAGACGAGGCGCAGATGGAGGCGTTTCGGAAAGCGAGCGAAGCGTCCGACGCGCTGATTGCCCGCCTGCTGGCACGCCTCAATCAGGAATATCAGGCAGGTGGAGCGGAACGCGGGGTCAAAGTCTGCTCTGAAATCGCCCAGAAGCTCACGCAACAGATTAGCAAAGAGTACGGCGTGCAGATTCGGCGCGTCTCCCTCAAAAACCGCAACCCACGCAACGCACCCGACAGCTGGGAGCGCCAGATTTTGCAACGCTGGGAACGCGAATTCCAGCAGAAAAAGCCCCCCTCCCCCGTGATTGTGAAAACCACCGAGCGGGGCAAAAAAGTCTATCGCTACATGCGTCCGATTATGGTGTCGATGCCCCTCTGTCTGGAATGCCATGGGCAAAACATCAAGCCCGAAGTGCGCCGCCTGATTCGTGAGAAGTATCCCAACGACAGGGCGACAGGCTATCGGCTGGGCGATCTGCGTGGGGCAGTCTCGGTGCGTGTGCCAGCGTCCCGATAGAGTGGGCAAGTATAATTCTCGCCGATGACCTACGAGCAGGCGGTTGCGTATATTGAAAGCCTCAATCTGTACGGCTGGCGGCTGGGGAACGCCCGCATGGAAGCGCTGCTGGAGCGATTGGGCAACCCCCACCTGCGTGTGCCCGTTGTTCACATCACGGGCACAAACGGTAAAGGCTCTACCACTGCGCTTGTTGCCAGCATTCTCAAGCAGGCGGGCTATCGCGTGGGCGCTTACTTTTCTCCGTATGTGTTTGACTTTCGCGAGCGCATCCTGATAGACGGCGAACCCATCTCCAAAGCGCTGCTCACCGAAGGCGTGGCGCTATGCAAGCCACTGATTGAGCGCCTCGCCGACACCGAGTACGGGCAGGTTACGGAATTTGAGCTGAAAACCGCGCTGGCGTTCTGGGCGTATGCCCAATCGGGGGTGGAGATTGCGGTGATGGAAGTCGGGCTTGGGGGGCGTCTGGACGCGACGAATGTGATAACCCCCCTCGTGGGCGTGCTGGTGAGCGTCGGGCTGGACCACACAGACCGCCTTGGACCCACGCATGCCGATATTGCCTACGAGAAGAGCAAGATTTTCAAGCCGGGTCGTCCTGCGGTGAGCGGTGTGTTGCACCCTGAGGCGCTGGCGATGGCGCGTCGTGTGGCGCAGACTCAGCGCGTTCCGTTGGTGGAAGTCGCGCCCGAAGGAGAGGAGTCTACCTTGCCGACGCTCCTTTACACTCCCCTGCCCTCGCCGCGTGATTCCTCCGTGCGGTTGCGGTTTGCTTCGTGGGAACTGGACGCCCATCCCCAGTTGATTGGCGACCACCAGCGCCATAATGTAGCGTGCGCCGTCGGCGCGGCGCTCCAGCTACGCCAGCAGGGCTACACCATCCCTGACCGCACGATTCAGGCAGGGGTTCAGCACGCGCAGTTGCCAGGGCGCATGCAGGTGGTGGGCGACACGCCGAAAGTGGTGCTGGACGGTGCGCACAATCCCGATGCGGCGCGCGCGCTCGCGCTCAGCCTGCCCCGCGTGTTCAAGTATCAGCGGATGATAATCGTGTTCGGCATGCTCCGCCCTCACGAACCCTCCGAAGTGTTGCGCCACCTGTTGCCGCTGGCGGAGATTGCGATTTTCACACGCGCCCCCAGCGAACGCGCTTATCCGCCTGAGCATCTGCTGGAATGTGCCCAGCGCTGGCTTCAGGAAACGCAGGGCAAGCTCCCCGTGCGCATGGAAGCGGCAGAAACCCCCGCGCTTGCGTTTCAGCGTGCGCTGGAGCTGGCAGCCCCTGACGACCTCGTACTGATTACGGGGTCTTTTTACCTCGTGGGGGCGTATCCACTGGAGGGGTAGGTACTCCCTTCGTAGAAGCCAACCTGCTAAAAGGCATTATTGAACCCAAACACATGCCCCTGCTCAATCCACTCCTTTGCGCGGTTCGCAAAACCACAAAGGCAACCGTCAGTCATCCAAGCAGAACGCCAGCACTCATCCAGCGATATACTCTCTGTGTCCGCTGCATTTTATTTCACCTCCCGTTGTTATTGACAGCCATAGGGACGTGGCAAATCTGTTAGAAGGTCTGAGTGGGCAGAGTGGTTCCCGCCCGTACTGGTGTAGGTTCACGGGAAAATGGAACGCGGAATCCATGAACCGATAAAAGTTGAACATCCAGCCCTCCTGCGGTACAATATCCATGTGCGCAAGGTTCTGATTGCGAACCGTGGGGAGATTGCCCGACGCATTATTACTGCCTGCCGTGAGCTGGGGCTGGCGACCGTCGCGGTCTATTCGGACGCCGACCTCGACGCGCCTTTTGTATACGAAGCAGACGAAGCGTATCGGCTCGGTGAGGCGCCCGCTCGCGAGAGCTACCTCGCCATCCCGAAGATTATTGAGGTTGCTCGCGCCTGCGGCGCCGACGCCATCCATCCCGGCTACGGGTTTCTTGCCGAGAATGCGGAGTTCGCGCAGGCGTGTCAGGAGGCGGGCATTTGCTTTATCGGTCCCTCGCCTGGAGTGATTCGCCTGCTGGGTGATAAGGGCGCGGCAAAACGAATCGCAGAGCAGAACGGCATCCCGACAGTGCCGGGTTTCAATCCAGCGGAATATGTGGACGCGCGCGCTTTGCTGGAACACGCGCGGCGGATTGGCTTCCCCGTGTTGCTCAAGGCGGTGGCGGGCGGCGGCGGTAAGGGTATGCGCACGGTGTGGGAAGAGTCGGAGTTTTTGCACGCCGCCGAGAGCGCCCAGCGCGAAGCAGAAGCTGCCTTCGGCGACCCGTGTCTGATGATCGAACGCTACATTCCCCGCCCGCGCCATGTGGAGGTGCAAATTCTCGCCGATACGCACGGCACGGTTCTCCACTTCTTTGAGCGCGAGTGTAGCATCCAGCGTCGCCACCAGAAGATTGTCGAGGAAAGTCCCTCCCCCGTGGTGGACGACGCTACACGCGCCGCGCTCGCAGACGCCGCAGTCAAACTGGCGCGCGCCGTCGGCTACACCAACGCGGGCACGGTGGAGTTCCTCCTGGAGGAGACGCCAGAGGGGCTGCGATTTTACTTTCTGGAGGTCAACACACGCCTGCAAGTGGAGCATCCCGTCACGGAGATGGTTACGGGCGTGGACTTAGTGCATTTGCAGTTACGGGTGGCTTCGGGCGAGCCGATTGAGTTGTCGCAGGACGCCATTCGCCAGCGCGGGCATGCGATGGAGGCGCGCCTCTATGCCGAAGACCCGGCGAACGCCTTTGCCCCCTCGCTGGGAACGGTTCAGGTCTGGGAAGCGCCCTATCTGCCCCATGTGCGCATCGACAGCGGGATTGTCGCAGGCAACACGATTACCCATCACTACGACCCGATGATTGCCAAAGTGATTGCGTGGGGTGAGGACCGCGAGCAAGCCATTCGGCGCTTGATTCACGCACTGGAGCGCACCGTCGTAATGGGCGTGCGCACCAATCTGGGGTTCCTGATAGACCTGTTGCGCCATCCCGCCTTTCAGGAAGGCAAACTGCACACGGGCTTTCTGGAGGAGCATCCCATTACGGGCGAGCCAGAGGTGTTGCCCCTGCCCGTGTTGACGGCGCTGGGGCTGGCGGAGACGCTTTTGCGCCCTCAAACCCAGGCGCGCCCTGCGCGGGATGGCATACCCCTCGCTGACCCCTGGCACACGCTGGGCGCGTGGCAAATCGGAGGC
The DNA here is from genome assembly GCA_037442385.1 of Armatimonadota bacterium. Classification (GTDB taxonomy): domain Bacteria; phylum Armatimonadota; class Fimbriimonadia; order Fimbriimonadales; family GBS-DC; genus LDYB01. Next base: position 5,864 of record JBBIQJ010000026.1, on the reverse strand, counting down.
GAGTGAAATATGCAACAGCCCAGTTTACCGCTGGATATGCCCGCCGAGTCGGTGGAGCGCCCCCACGCAGAAGAGCGTTCCCCCCTGGAAGCGCTCCTGTTCGGGTGCGACCCGACCCCGCGCATTATCGCCGTCGAGTCGACGAACGGGCTGATTCGAATTTATCGGCGCGATAGCGAGCAACTGGTAGTGGAAGAGGAACCCTTTGAGCCATGGCTGTTGAGCGACACGCGGCTGGAGATGCCCGATGTACGCTGGCAGGAGCTGGAAGGCGATTTCGGCGAGCGCCCTGCCCTGCGCTATCTGGCGCGATGCGCCCACCGCGAGGCGTTCGATACCCTCCGGCGCGCCCTGCGCGACGCCCACCACGAGATTCTGGCGTTCGGCAGCCTGCCACGCCAGTACCTCCTCCTCTCTGGCAAAACCCTCTTCAAGGGCATGGCGTTCGACGAACTCCATCGCATGCAGATTGACATCGAGACCAGCACCCTCACGAACGACCAGTCGGACGCCCAGATTCTGATGATTGCGCTCAGCGACAATCGGGGCTACGAGGAGCTGCTGGAAGGCGACGAGCAGCGCATGCTCCAGCGGCTTACCGAACGCATTCAGGAGTTAGACCCCGATGTGATAGAGGGGCACAACCTGTTCGGGTTTGACCTTCCTTATTTGCACCAGCGGGCGCAGGCACTGGGCGTGGCGCTCCGATGGGGGCGCGACGGCTCGGAGCTGCGCTTCGGCAGCCCGCGCGCGTGCGTTATTGGCGCGAACAACCGGACCTTCACCCCCGCCTTCGTTCACGGGCGCCACCTGCTGGACACCTATCTCGCCGTACAGCGCTTTGATATCGGACGCGGCGACCTGGAAAGCTACGGTCTCAAAGAGGCTGCCCAGCAACTGGGAATCGCGTTAGAAGAGCGTATCTATCTGGAGCGGGAGCAAATCCCCCATCTCTGGCGTACCGACCCCGACACCGTACGCCAGTATTGCCTGCAGGATGTGCGCGAGACTCGTCGGCTCGCCGAGCTGGTGCTGCCTACCGAGTTCTATCAGTGCCAGATGATTCCCGACACCCTGCAAAATCTGGCGACCATCGGCACGGGCGAGAAGGCGAACCTACTGTTTGTGCGCGCCTATCTGATGCATGGGCACGCGATTCCTACCCCCGAACCTGCCCGCGACTACCCCGGCGGCTACACGGAGGTGCGCCTTGTGGGGCGTATTGAGCGCGTTGTCAAGGCGGATGTGGAGAGCCTGTACCCCAGCGTGATGCTCCACTACGCCATCAAGCCGAAGGTGGACACCCTCGATGTGTTCCTGCCGATGCTGGCGGAACTGCGCCAGCGCCGACTGGATGCCAAAAACCGCGCCCGCCAGACACAGGGCGTGGAAGCGGCTTATTGGGATGGGTTGCAAGGCTCCTTCAAAATTCTCATAAACTCAATGTATGGTTACTTAGCCGCTCCGTTTCACTTCAACGACTACGACGCTGCCGAGCGAGTCACCATCACGGGGCAGGATATCGTGAAGCAGATTGCCCAGCAGATTGAGGCGCTCGGCGGGCGCGTCATCGAGATTGACACCGATGGCGTTTATTTTCAGCCGCCGCCTGAAGTCCAGACCGAAGCAGAAGAGCGCGCCTTTGTGGAGAAGGTGGGTTCCATCCTGCCCGAGGGCATCCGCCTCGTTCACGATGGGCGCTATGCGGTGATGCTCTCGCTGAAGACCAAAAACTATGGGCTTCTGGGCTATGATGGCAAGCGTATCTTCAAGGGCGCCTCGCTTCGCTCGCGCGCCGATGAGCGGTTTGGGCGCGAGTTTATCGCCCGCGCAATTGATTGGCTGCTGGAGGGCAAACCCGAAGCCGTGGCGCAGGAGTATCGGCGGCTGGTGTTCGCGATACTCAACGGCGAGGTTCCGATTGAAGACCTCTGCCGACGCGAGCGCATCACCGAAAAGAGCCGCCTGCCCCACCATCCGCTCCACCACCTTGCCCCCCGTTTCCAGATTGGCGACTATATTATGGTCTACCGCAAACGCGACGGCTCGCTGGGGTTACTGGAAGAGTACACCAACGACGCCGACCTGGAGCATTATGTGGAGAAACTCTACAAGTTCGCCCAGCGGCTGGAACCCCTCTTCCCCAACTTCGACGAGGCATTTCCCAAACCTCAAGTGCTGATTCAGTCGGCGAGCCAGCCCAGTCTGTTTTAGGGGGTATACTTATACCCGTGCGTTTCTGGTGGTCGCATAAAGCGGGGACGACTCTGCCGATTCGCAATAAGGCGCTGGCAGAGCAAGCCTTAACGCACCGCTCCTACACTGAGGGCGACCTGCAAGCCAGCAACGAGCGCCTGGAGCTGCTCGGCGATGCTGTAATCGGGCTGGTGATTGCCGAGTATCTCTTTCACCGCCACCCCGATTGGGATCAGGGGCAGCTTTCCAAAGCGCGGGCGAGCCTCGTGCGCGCCAGCGTGCTGTGCGAGGCGGCAAAACGTGCAGGGTTGCCGCCCCTGATTAAACTCAGCCCCGCCGAGGAACAGGCAGGCGGACGCGAACGTGCTTCCATCCTGAGCGACGCTTTCGAAGCCGTGGTCGGCGCGATTTATCTGGATCGGGGCTACAGGGCGGCGCAGGAATATATCCTGACCCACCTCCAGCCCGAACTTCAGGCGCTCGAAGAGGGGCGGATGCCAATTCAAGACTACAAATCGATGCTTCAGGAACGCACGCAAGCCTGGTGGCGCGTTACCCCCGTCTATGAGGTCGTGGAGGAACATGGCAGCCCGCATCAGCGCACTTTTGTGGTGCAGGTGCGCCTCAAAGACCTCGTAGTGGGGCGTGGCAGCGGACCCAGCAAAAAGCAAGCCGAGCAAAAAGCCGCTGAAGAAGCGCTCCAATACACCCAAAAAAACAGGAGGCTCATCGATGAAACCCTATGCTGAAATTGGCGTTTTCGGAGGTTCGGGATTTTACTCCTTTCTGGAGAAGGTGGAAGAAGTGAAGATCGACACACCCTACGGCCCCCCGAGCGACCTGATTGCGATTGGCGAAATCGCAGGGCACCGCGTCGCATTCCTGCCCCGCCATGGGCGCAAGCACAGCATCCCGCCCCACAAAATCAACTACCGCGCGAACCTGTGGGCGATGAAAGAGCTGGGCGTAACGCGCATCATCAGCCCATGTGCCGCAGGCAGCTTGCAACGCCATGTCAAACCGGGCGATTTCGTCGTCGCCGACCAGTATGTGGATCGCACACACGGGCGCGCCGACACCTTCTACGAGGGGCCCACGGTGCATCATGTGTCGCCCGCGGACCCTTACTGCCCCGTGCTACGCCAGCTCGCAATTGAAGAAATCCGCGCGCACGGCATTCCCGTGCATGAGAAAGGCACCATCGTGGTGATTAACGGTCCCCGCTTCTCCACCAAAGCGGAGAGCAAGTGGTTCACCTCGATGGGCTGGGAAGTGATTAATATGACTCAGTACCCCGAAGCGTATCTGGCGCGCGAGCTGGCGATGTGTGTGGTCAACATCTCGCTGATTACGGACTACGACAGTGGGCTGGTAGCAGAAGGCGAGGTATCGCCTGTTACTGCCGAAGAAGTGATGCATGTGTTCCATCAGAACGCCGAGCGTATCCGCAAAGTGATTTTCGGGCTAATCGAGAAAATCCCCACCGAGCGAAACTGCCCCTGCCCCAAAGTGCTGGAGTACGCGCGCGTAACGGTTTAGTGTATAATACTCCTGCACGCCGAAGGCGGCACGAAAGGAGGTAACCAACGATGCGAAATGGTCTACTAATGAGTGCAATCACGCTGAGCGGGTTGTTGGTGTTTAGCGGGGCTTACGCCCAGAGCGTTGTGGACGAGCTGGAACGCGGGGGATTCCTCGCATGGCAGTTCCTGTCGGGGAACTACGAAATCACTGGCTCCATCTCACAAAACGGCACACTCAGCGCCAGCAATCCGGTGCTTTTCGCCTTCACCGATGTCAACAACGATGGACTGGCGCTGGATGTGATTTTAGACCTTGAGGAACTGCTTCCTGATCTGGGTATTCAGCGTACCATTCCCCTGATAGCCGAGGTGGTTCAGGACAACGGGGACACAGCCATCGTCCGCTGGGCGGGCACAGATTTCCCCAACGAGTGTATCACGGTTAGCTTAGGAAACACTCAAGTTCAAGTTCTGATTACGGAGCTGGAGGGTCGGCTGCAGGGTCTGGTGGAGCGCATGGCCTGTCAGGACGACCCGCTGGGCGTGATGCCGCACCGCGTTCACCTGCAAATCACCGACAACGGTGGTGACGCGAACAACTTCCTGCGCGTGCGCGGCTACCTGTTCTGTCTCCAGCAAGATTTTGCCCTTGCCAACGCGCGTGTTTTGAATATGGACTGGGTCGCTTATGCAGGGGGCTTGCCGCGCTCGTTGGGCAATGTGAACGGCGACTGCCAGATTGACGACGCCGACCTGCTCCAGGTGCTGTTCAACTTCGGCTCTAGCGACGAAGCCAGCGACACGAACGGCGACGGCACGGTGGATGACGCTGACCTGCTGACCGTGCTGTTCAACTTCGGCACGAGCGTCTGAAAACCTCGTGTGAAACTGTCCGTAGATCGCCCCCTCCGAACGGTCGGAACCTCTGGAGGGGGCGCTGTTTATCTGTGCGACGAGGTCTCTCTCTGCGAACGCCAATCTGGGCGCCGTCGTTTCAGCAGCAGCGCCCCTGACAGCCCCACCAGGATCAGCCAACTGCTGGGTTCAGGAACCCAGTAGCCTGAGCCGTCGGGGCGTGTATGCCAGCGGTCTATCTGGATGCGCAGAAACACGGGCGCGTGGTCGGAGGCGTTCTGGCTATCGGTTATCTCAAATCCGGCGGGGAGTTCCGTCATGCGGCGCGTATTGAAGATGCGTGCCTCCAGCACGCGAATTCGATCGCGCCCCGGCTCGTCGGCAGAAGTGAACAGATAATCAAAGCGCTGGTCCAAATCGGAGTTGCGATTGGAAATCTTATAGGTACGCTTGCCGCCCATCCCATCGGTCGGCACATGGTCGCGCAGTCGGGCGGACTGTACCGTACTGATGGGGTTATAGACGCGCCCGTCGGGCAAGAGCGCGCCAATATTGTAAAGCGAGTTCAGGTCGGGGTCTTCGTTTTCGTTCAGGTCGCCCCCGAACAGATAGGCGGAGCGTCGGTGCTGATAGCGCCAGAGGTTCACCTGGGCGCGCGCCTGCTCCGCATTCGTTTGGCGTTTCTCGGCGTCGGTGGTGTAGCCGCCTGCTTTGAAGTGCGCCCCAAAAAAGCCGACGCCATTCGTGCCCGGCACATCCACAAAACCGATGGTCAGTCCGCGATTGGGTGAACCGATGGACACATCCGTCGCCGAAATGAGCGGGTAGCGGCTCACGATGGCGGAGCTGATCCAGCCATCCGAAAGTCGATTCACATACAGATAGTAGTTCACATTCCGCTGGGGATTCGCGCCAAGATAGGTCAGGTTGGCGCGGATAAAACTGTCCAGGGCGTTCTCCTGATTGAGCGCGTTCCAGCCGCTGCTGTTGCCACCAACTTCGTGTAAGAGAATCACATCGGGGCGGAAGTAGTTCCAGATTTTCGCAACATAGGGCTGCTGGGCATCGCTGGGGTTGTTGGCTCCCACAGCGCGTGCGATGTTCCAGCTCATCACGCGCAGCTCGGTCGCCCAGCTGGCAATCAGCAGAAGGCTGAACAGCAACACCTGACTGACTCGTAAAAACGGAGAGATGCGCATAGCGGCTCCTTTCGCTCTCGTGATTATACCTCAAATAGACGGCGGTTCCCTGAATGCTCAGGGAACCGCCGCGGGAGGTGAGGGTGATGCA
>JBBIQJ010000025.1:0-20957 GCA_037442385.1 Armatimonadota bacterium | reverse complement strand
CGGTATTCAGCACTTCCAGCACATCCAGCAGGTACTTGGCGTTGAAGGCGACTTCGAGGTCGTCGCCCTCGCGGATAATGTCCACGCGCTCAGTCGCCTCACCCACATTCCCCTGCGCGGTGATGACGAGCTTCTCGCCATCGGTCTTGAGAATCACCTTATTCGAGTCGCTTTTCGCAACGAGATAGGCGCGCTTGAGGGCATTACGGAATTCCTGAACCATCAGCGTCCAGCGTCGGGTGTAATCTTTGGGGATGACGCGCTCGTAGTTGGGATACTGTCCTTCAATCAGCTGGGTGACGACGCTGGCGTTTTCGCCGATGAAAGCGGCGCGATGCTCGCCCAACTGCATGGTGAAGGTCTCGCCCGCAGGCAAACGGCGCAACAGCTGGATGGCTTTGAGGGGCACAATCGCGGTAGCGGCTTCGCCCGCCGCGCTATCGATCTGGGCATTGCGCACCGCCAGACGATGGGTATCGGTTGCGACCAGTCGCAGGTTGGAGCCGTCAAACTCCATGCGGATGCCGGTCAGGGTGGGGCGGGTCTCCTCGCGCGAAACGGCAAACTCCACCGACTCAATCATTTCCATGAAAAGCTTTGCCGGAAGCACCAGTTCGCTGGCGTTCCCCAGCTCAGGCACTGGGGGATACTCTTCAGCAGGCAACCCAGCCAGCTGATAGCGCGAATCGCCCGCCGTGAGAATAAGCTGATGGCGCTCGCCTGTTGCCAGCTCAATCGTCTCTCCGCTCAGCGAGCCTACCAGATCAGCAAACAGGCGTGCGCTGGCGGTAGCAGCGCCCTCCTCGCCCACAATCGCAGGGATACGATGCTCCACCCACTGCTCCAGGTCGCTCCCAACCAGACGCAGATGGTCGCCCGATGCCTCGATATAAAGATGGCTCAAAATTGGCAGAGAGGCACGGCTCGCTGCAGCGCCCGCCACCACACTCAGCGCCTCGTCCAACAACTTCCGCTCGCAAGAAACCTTCATCCCTGTTGTCCTCCTTCTATGATGGCGAATTGTACCCCATGCCCTCCGAACCACCGGCGCTACCAGCAGGAAATCACTCTCCTGCAACAAAATTCTGCACACAGGGGACGCGCGATGACTCTGGCAACACCCACTGGCGAGCAAGAGCGCATCCGCGCACTGGACGCCCTGCGCGGAATCGCGCTACTGGGGATTCTCATGGTGAACATGAGGGCATTCAAAAGCCTCGATGTGCTGAGTGCTTTCCCAAATGCTGAAAGCCTCGCCCAGCCTCTGGATCAATATGCGTGCCTGGCGTTAGAGACTCTGTTTTTCGGCAAGTTCTACCCCATCTTTGCGTTCCTGTTCGGGCTGGGATTCGCCCTGCAGGTGAAACGGATTGAAGTGCGGGGTGGAAACCCAATGCCGATTCTAATACGGCGCCTGCTGGCGCTGTTGGGGTTTGGGCTGCTGCATGGGCTATTCATCTGGACGGGCGATGTGCTATTTATTTATGCGCTGTGCGGGCTGTTGCTGCTGGCGTTACGGAACCTTGCACCGCGCACCGTGCTGTATATCGCGCTGGCGCTGTGGGGCGTGCAGGCGCTTTGCTGTTTCAGTTGTGGTGGTCTGACCCTGTGGGCAGGGGCGCTGGGCTACGGCGATACCTCGGGACAGACGGCGATGTTTGAGCCTTTTATAGAGCGCGCTCGCGAAGTCTATTCGCAGGGCACCTACTGGCAAGCCCAGCAGCATCGGTTTGTGGAGTGGGCGCTCATGCTGCTGAATTCGATCTTCTTCGCTCCAAACGCATTCTTAATGTTTCTGCTGGGGCTTTACACGGGCAAGTGGGGAGTTTTTGAGAATCTGGGGGCGTACCGCCGCGTGATGGTCTGGCTGATGGCGGTTGGGCTATCGCTGGGACTGGCGTCGCAGGTGGCGTATGGACTGGGTATTCTGGACGCCGTGCGCACAGGGAAGGAGCTGGTGGGCTACGGTTTGCTTCTGCTGAACATCGTGGTGGCTCCTCTGCTTTCGGCGGGCTATGTGGGGCTGTTTGGCTGGATCTGGAGCGCCCTGCCCATGCTAGAGCGATGGCTGCAGCCAGTTGCGAATGCGGGACGCATGGCACTGACGAACTACATCACGCAATCGGCGGCTTGCACGCTCCTGTTTTACGGCTATGGCTTGGGCTGGCACGGCAAGGTGGGGATCGCACAGGGAATAGGGCTGACCGTGCTTATCTGGGTGGTGCAGGTGATTCTCAGTAGCCTCTGGCTGAAGTGGTTTCAATACGGACCGCTGGAGTGGGTGTGGCGTGTGCTAACCTACGGACGGGGCGTGGCGCTGCGACGGGGGACGCTCACTACTTGACTCACCCCCTTCGCAAGGGGTATAATCATGGCGTCTAAGGAAGGCGAAGGAGACGACAGCGTGGAACATCATGTCTCACCTTGGGTTTTGGCGGCTTTCGCCGGCATCGCGTATGCGGTGCTGGTGATTTTCGCGCTTTTTAGCACACGCAACCTTGCGAAGCGTCCAGGGCGCTGGCAAAATTTCGTAGAAGTCATTTACGAATTCTTTGATAATCTGGCGGTCAGCGTGGTGGGCGAGCATGGGCGCAAATATGTGCCCCTCGCAGGCACGCTGTTTCTGTTCATTCTCACCTGCAACCTGATGGGGCTGATTCCCCCCGGATTGGCGCCGACCGCCAGTCTGAACACGACGATAGCGCTCGCGCTTATTGTGATTATCTATGTGCAGATTGAGGCGATTCGAGCGCGCGGCATCGTCGGCTACTTTAAACATTTTGCTCGCGTGGGTGAAGTGCCCATTCTCATCTCCCCGCTCCTTTTCATTATTGAGGTCGTGAGCGAGTTGGCGAAGCCTGTCTCGCTCTCGATTCGTTTGTATGCCAACATGTTCGGTAAAGAGCAGGTGACGCTGGCGCTGATTACAGCCTTTGCGGTCCCGCTCTTCCAGAAGGCGTACCTGCCGATCCCGTTCCAGTTCCCCGTGATGATGCTGGGGTTGCTGGTGGCGTTCGTGCAGGCGTTCGTCTTCTCGATACTGACGCTCATCTATCTGGCGCTGGCAACCGAACACCATGAGGAGCACCATGAGGCGCACGCCCATGCGCACTGAACCGTTTCCTCTCGTCAGAGAGGAGAATCTCGCAGAGGAGTGCGAGACCAAAACAAAAACACAAGGAGGAACGCTATGGAGGTTGGCACCGGACTGTATCTGATGGGGCTGGCTCTGGCTGCGGGCTTGGGCTTGCCCTTAGCGGTTATCGGAGCTGGATTAGGACAGGGACGCGCAGTCGCCGGCGCGATGGAAGGGATGGCGCGTCAGCCCGAACTCGCTGGGCGTATCCAGACAGGAATGATTATCGGTCTGGCGTTCATCGAGTCGCTGGTGCTGTTCTCGTTCGTTATCTTCTTCCTGCTCCAGGGGCGATTGCCCACCGTAACGCCCTGACCCAGGCAAGTGCTGTGTAGGGGGGAGCCAGCAGCTCCCCTCTACGGGAGGCATAAGCGATGATAGAACGCCTATTCTGGTCTTCACCGGTAATGCTCGGCGCGGAAGGCGGGCACGGCGGCGGCATTCTGGAGCTGCTGGGCATCGACTTCAACATTCTGATTATCCAGATGGCGGGGTTCCTACTCCTGCTGTGGGTCATGACCCGCTATTTCTGGAAGCCGATTCAAGCGACTCTGGAGGCGCGTCGAGCCGACATCAACGCGACCTACGACAAAATCGAGGCGGATCGACGGGCAATGGAGCAGCTGCGCGCGGACTACGAGCAGCGACTGGCGCAAATTGAGGCAGAAGCCCGCGAGCGCATCCAGCAGGCAGTCGGCGAAGCACAAGAGCTGCGCGAACAGATTTTGGCAGACGCCCGACGCCAGGCAGAAGAGATTGTCGCACGCGCTCGCGAGCAAGCCGAACTCGAACGCGAAAAACTCACCACCGAACTGCAAGAACACGTCGCCACGCTCGCGCTACGCGCTACCGAGCATCTGCTCCGTGAAACCCTCGACGAACAACGCCACCGCCGACTCGTGCAGGAGTTCATCCAGCAAGCGGAGGTGCGCTAAATGGTAGACCTGCGAGTCGCACGACGCTACGCAAACGCGCTCTTCAAAGTGGCGCTGCAGGCAAACACAGTTCAACGCACAGGCGAAGACCTCGCGCGCCTGCGCGAACTGTTGCACCAGTCGGAAGCGTTTCGCGCCTTCCTGTACGACCCCCGCATCGCACGCGACCGCAAAAAAGAGCGTATCCGCCAGATCCTGCACGAGAGCGTGATGCCCGAAACCCTCCGCGCCCTGGAACTCATCATTGAGAAACGGCGCGAGAAACTCTTCGAAGCCATCTGCGACGAATACCAGAAACTGCAGGAAGCCCACCAGGGAATCGTGCGCGCCACCATCACCAGCGCCGTTCCCCTCACCCAAGCTGAGCAGACCGCCCTCGTGCAGAAACTGGAACAAGGTATCGGCAAACAGATTATCCCCACCTATGAGGTCAATCCCGACCTGCTAGGCGGCGTCAAAGTCCGTATGGGGGACTACGAAATCGACGGCTCGATTCGGGGCGCGCTGGAAAACCTGCGTGAGCGCATCCGTCTCGAAATCGAACGCCGTACTATAGCGCGTTAGAGGTGAAGCCATGATTAGACCTGAGGAAATCACCAACATCTTAGCCAAAGAGATAGAGAGTCTGGATCAGAAACCGACCGCCGAGAGTGTCGGCACCATTTTGCAAGTCGGTGACGGGATTGCCCGCATCTACGGCTTGCCCGATGCGCAGATGGGCGAGCTGCTGGAGTTCCCTCACGAAGTGATGGGCATGGTGCTGAACCTCGAAGAGGACAGCATCGGCGCGATTGTGCTGGGGGAAGACAAGGAGCTGAAAGAGGGCGACCCCGTGAAGCGCACAGGGCGTATCGCGGAGGTGCCCGTGGGCAAGGGGCTGCTGGGGCGCGTGGTGGACGCTCTGGGACGTCCCATCGACGGCAAGGGCCCCATCGTCGCCGAAGAGTATCGCCGTATCGAGGTGATTGCCCCAGGCGTGATTACGCGCCAGCCCGTTAAGCAACCGCTCCAGACAGGCATCAAAGCCATCGACGCAATGATCCCCATCGGGCGCGGACAGCGCGAGCTGATTATCGGCGACCGCTCCACAGGAAAAACCGCCATCGTGCTGGACACCATCATCAATCAGAAATACACGCACGAAACGGATACGCCCGTCTATTGTATCTATGTCGCGATTGGGCAGAAGATGGCGGCGATTGCCCGATTCGTGGACACGCTGGAGCGCTACGGCGCGATGGAATATACAACTGTGGTCGTCGCCTCTGCCAGCGACCCCAACAGCTTGCAGTATCTCGCTCCCTATGCGGGATGCGCGATGGGCGAATATTTCCGCGACAACGGGATGGATGCGCTGGTGGTGTACGACGACCTCTCCAAGCACGCCCAGGCGTATCGTGCGGTTTCGCTGCTGCTGCGCCGTCCGCCAGGGCGCGAGGCATACCCGGGCGATGTGTTCTATCTCCACTCGCGCCTGCTGGAGCGTGCCGCGAAAATGTCCGACGCTTACGGCGGCGGCTCGCTGACCGCTCTACCAATTATCGAAACGCAGGCGGGCGATGTGTCTGCCTACATTCCCACAAACGTTATCTCGATTACCGACGGGCAGATTTATCTAGAGCCAAGCCTGTTCTACGCCGGCATTCGTCCCGCGATTAATGTGGGTATCTCGGTGAGCCGCGTGGGAGGCGACGCCCAGATTAAGGCGATGAAACAGGTGGCGGGGCGCCTGCGTCTGGAAATGGCGCAGTTTCGTGAAGTGCAGGCGTTCGCACAGTTCGCTTCCGACCTGGACCGCGCGACGCAGATGCAGCTAGCGCGTGGGCTACGCCTGCAGGAGCTGCTCAAACAGCCTCAGTTCCAGCCAATGCCCGTCGAAGAGCAGGTGATGATTCTATTCGCGGGCACGCAGGGCTATCTGGACGATCTGCCTGTCGAGAAAGTGCGCGAGTTTGAAGAGGGCTTCCACCCCTTCATGCGCGAGCGCTACCCCGAAATCGGCGAGAAAATCCGCCGCGAGAAACAGCTCGACAAGGACACCGAAGCGGCTCTGCGCAAGGCAATTGAGGAATACAAAGCACGCTTCAAGGAGGCACACGGACTGTGAGAACCCTGCGAGGCATGCGCGCGCGCATTCGCGCCGCCAAAAGCATCCAGCAAATCACGCGGGCGATGAAGCTGGTCTCCGCCGCGCGCCTGCGCCGCGCCCAGGACCGCGTGTTGGGCGCCCGACCCTACGCCCAGCGCATGCACGACATGATGCAGGAACTGGGACGCGCTGGCGACCTGCCAGACCATCCCCTCCTGCGCCAGCGCGAACCCAACAGGGTGGTGTTCGTGTTAGCCACCTCCGACCGCGGGCTGTGTGGCTCCTATAACATGAACCTCATTCGCGCCACCCAAAACGCAATTCGCGACATGGGGCTGAGCCAGGAGCAGGTGCAACTGCTCTGTATCGGGCGCAGGGGCTACCAGTTCTTCAGCAAGCGCGGCTTCACGATTGCGCTCTATCGCCCGATGCCCACCTCTGGCGCAGGTATCGACGACGCGCGCGCCCTCACCGACAAGGTGCGCGAACTGTTTGAAACCGAGCAGGTGGACCGGGTGTACCTCGTCTACTCACAGTTTATCAACCCCGTAACCCAGCGCCCGGTGGTGCTTCCCCTACTTCCGATCGAACCCCCGAAGGGCGAAGAAAGCGCAACCAAGTATGACTTTATCTTCGAGCCGAGCGCGCCCGAACTGCTGGCGCAACTGCTCCCGCGCTATCTGCTCACGCAGGTGCTTCAAGCCCTGCTGGAAGCCAGCGCCAGCGAACACGGCGCCCGCATGACCGCCATGACGATGGCAAGCGATAACGCAGGCAAGATGATTCAGGAGCTGACCCTCGTGATGAACCGCCTGCGCCAGGCTGCCATCACCAAGGAGATTGCGGAAGTGGTCGGCGGCGCAGAAGCGCTCAAAGGCTGAGTCTCCAGGAGTGCGGAGGCAGACCTCCGCACTCCTAATTGAGCCAACCCAAACGCTCCACGATATTCACCAGCGAGAAGAGCGTCAGCAACTGCCCCAGCTCCACACGACGCGTTTCGGGAACGAACACCACATCGCCGTTCTGCACAAGTGGGTTGCCCGCCATGTCGCCCCCCCGAAGGAACCGCTGATAAGGCACTGTAATCCGCTTAACCGAGCCGTTTTCCACCCGCAAGATGTAAACCCGCGAGGTGATAGCGCGTGAAGTAGGTCCGCCTGCCTGCGCAATCGCGTCGGAGAGGGTGAACGGCTTGCCTTCGGGGATGGGATAATAGCCAGGACGCCCGACCTGACCCACCACCGCCACGCGCGTGAGGTTGGTGGGCACAATCACCACATCGCCATCCTCCAGCAGGGGATTGTCGTGCGTTTCGCCGAGAATAATCAGCCGATAAAGATCAGCGAGAATGAGAGTACCGCGGCGGTCAATAAAGGCGCGCTGGAGCGCGGCGTTCGCCGTCGCGCCGCCCGCGGTCGCTATCGCCTGCAGCACCGTAGAACCCGCCTCAATATCATACACGCCCGGGGCGTTCACCTCGCCGACCACGGCAACCCGCACAGTGGGCTTGCGCTGAATGCTGATTTTGTCGCCAGGTTGCAGGGTTAGATTTGCCTCCAGGTCGCCCCGATGATAAAGAGCCACAAGGTCAATCGGGTAGGTCTCGCTGCCCCGAATCAGCACTGCCTGCGCGCGTTCGGGCAGGATTTTCAAGCCTTCCGCGGCGGCAATCGCTTCAAACACGCGCCAGCCCGGTTGGATGGGATACGCGCCGGGTTTACCTACCTGTCCCTCCACGAACACCAGCAACGGGCGCGCCTGCTTCAGCGAGACCGAAACCTCCGGGTTGCGCAGACGCGTCGCCAGCCGCTCCCGAAGCGCCGCCGCCACTTGCGCTAAGGTGCGCCCGCGAACCTCTATCTCGCCCACGCCGTGAAAAATCACCCGCCCGCTGGGAGGCACAACATAGTCGTTGGTAAACTCCGGGTGGCGCAACACCACCACCGATAACACATCGCCCATATCCAGCATGTAGTCATCAGGCGCGGACTGCGCTGAAGCCACACCCAGCAGAAGCGCTACCCAGAGCAAAGTGAACGGTCTCATCCTATTCCCTCCGCACGAATGAGAATGGCGCCCACAATCTGGCTCTGAGCGTGACGGAGGCTCGTGAGCATCGCTTCGTCAAACGGATAGCCTCTGGACACAATCAGCAGAAGCCGGTCGGCGTCGGTTATGGCGCTGTGAGCGGGCGTTCGGACCTGCAAAACGCCGTTGCTGGCAGGCGCAGGGAGCGTTTCGGCAGGTTCTGGAGCAGGGGACGGCGCGTGGTTTGCCAGCAACTCCGCCACCTTGTGCGCTTGTGCGCCTAACGGAAGCGCCATCACCCGATGCCACTCGGCGCCGCCGCCCCACGCACGCAGGCTCCACCACACCAGCTGCAGCTGTTCCTGGGAGGGGAGCGCCTCCCATTCCGCCAGCGCGGGTATGCCCAGAAGACGCTCCAGGTCCCAGCGATTCTCCACACGGCGGTCGCGCAATGCTGCGCCAAACGCCGCAAAAAGCCCCAGCATCAGCCCCAGCACGGCACCCAAACCGAGCGACAAAACGGGGCGCGGCGCACTGGCGCGCTCCGGCGGGGTGGCAGGCTCCAGCAATACCGGAGAAATCTTGCCCACCAGCTGCTGGGCGCGCGCGTTCTCATAGGCTTTAATCTTTTCCGTCCAGAGGGTAATGCCTGTTTCGTACTGGCGGCGGAGCGTGGCGTACTCTGCCAGCAGGTCGGGTGCTTGATGAAGCCGACGTTCCATCTCCGACTGGCGCGTGCGCAGGTAGCCCAGCGTCGCCTCCAGCGCACTACGCTCCACTTCTGCTTTCCAGAGCGCCTCCAGAATGCCTTGATAAATCGGATTCACGGTCTCTTGCTTGCTCAAGGTCAGAAACTGCTGGTTGACCGCGTTGGCAAGCAGTTTTTCACGCTCCTGCCGCGCCTGCTGAATTTGCGCCTCTACCGCCTGCACTTCGGGCGCGTTCGGCAGGTACTCCTCCAGCAGGGCGCGTTTCTGAATCTCCAGTTCAGCAAGCTTCGTATTAAGTTGCTGCACTTCGGGCGGGATAGCAAGGTTCCGCGCGGCTTCGTAGTATACGGGCTGTTTTTTGAGTTCCGCACGTAAATCCGCTATCTGGCGCGTGAACGCCTGCACTTTACCCTGTTGATCCAGCATCTGC
Source organism: Armatimonadota bacterium (assembly GCA_037442385.1). Classification (GTDB taxonomy): domain Bacteria; phylum Armatimonadota; class Fimbriimonadia; order Fimbriimonadales; family GBS-DC; genus LDYB01. Next base: position 11,629 of record JBBIQJ010000025.1, on the reverse strand, counting down.
ATCTGCAGGTCGGCGTACTGCTCCAGCGCTTTCGCTATCTCCTGGTCAGGCACGACCATCCGTTTCTGTTTCAGGAACGCGGTCATTTTCTGGCTGAGCGCGTTGAGCTTCTCTTCCTGGTGTTGCAGCTCACGCTCCAGTTTCTCCACCAGCGTGGAGGGGTTTGTATCGTAAAAGTTGCGAACATAGGCGAGATATTGCTGAATCCAGAGGTTGGTCAGTTGAGCGGATTTCTCGGCAGTTTCGTCGGCGGCGTAAGCGCTAATGATGGGGGTGTTGCGTACCTGCGCGGCGCGGAATCGTTTCTCGAACTCCCGAAACGGCTCGTCAGGGGCGTATTGCTGGCGAATCTGTTCCAGTAGCGGGCGCGAGAGTAAAATCTCTATTTGCGTGTTGACATCGGGGTTGCCTCCGCCGCCAGTCAGCATTGCAAGCCCACCCAGCGAGGCGATCATCCCCGTCGGTGATTCCACCAGAATTTTTGCCTGCCCCTCGTAGCGTGGAGGGGTCAACAAAATCACCGCCACGCCCAGTAGCACGCCCAGCGCGAAACCGCCTGCAATCCAGCGAAACTGGCGTCTCAAAGCCTGCCAGAGCCATGGCAGAGCAATCGTATCTTCCGTGTATGCCGGTGCTTCCCGCATAATTGCCGTGCTTAAGGATACCTCATCAGCCGAACGCCTGCTTGAGAATCTGAACTATTCGTTGGGACGCCTTGCCGTCGCCATAGGGGTTGACCGCGTGCGCCATCTGCTGATAGGCGTCGGGATCCGTCAGCAGGCGGAGTGCTTCGGTGTAGATGGTCTCCGTTTCAGTGCCAACCAACTTTGCAGTGCCCGCTTCCACGCCTTCGGGGCGTTCTGTGGTGTGGCGTAGCACCAGGATGGGTTTCCCGAAAGCAGGCGCTTCCTCCTGCACCCCGCCTGAATCGGTCAGAATCAGGGTCGCCCTGCGCATCGCATGCACGAACTCGTCGTAGTCCAGCGGCTCGGTCAGCAGGGCGCGCGGATGGTCGCCCAGCACGCTCTGGAGCGCCTCGCGCACAAGGGGGTTGCGGTGCATCGGCGTCAGCAGCAGCAGGTCGTCCATTTGATCCAGCAGTTTGCGGGCGGCGTGGGCAATCGCTTTCATCGGTTCGCCCCAGTTCTCGCGGCGGTGGGTGGTGAGCAACACCACGCGCCCCGTGTGGCTCAACGCTTGCTGTAGCGCGGGATTGCGTGGCACAACGGGCTGCTGCGCTACCCACAGCACGGCGTCAATCCCCGTATTGCCTGTAACCCAGATTTGTTCAGGCGGGATGTATTCCTGAATCAGGTTCTGTCGGGCGCGCTCGGTCGGCGCAAAGTGGAAACGGGCAATTGGCGCGGTCAGGCGACGGTTCATCTCTTCGGGGAAGGGATGATAGAGGTCGTAGGTGCGCAGTCCCGCCTCCACATGCCCGAACGGCGTTTTATGGTAGAAAGCGCACAGCGCGGCGACAAAAGTGGTGGTCGTGTCGCCTTGCGCCAGCACCACATCCGCTGGATGCGCCCGCATCACCTGATCCAGCCCTTCCAGCGTGCGCAGGGTTATCTCGGTCAGCGTCTGATGGGGCGTCATGATGTTCAGGTCCTCGTCAGGCGTCAGCGCGAACAGGCGCAGCACCTGATCCAGCATCTCCCGATGTTGCCCCGTCGCCACAAGGCGCACACGGAAGGCTGGGTCTTCACGCAGGGCACGCACCACAGGCGCCATCTTAATCGCGTCGGGGCGCGTGCCACACACCGCCATCACTCGAATCGGAGCGTGCCTCATGTCAAAAGCCAGTCCAGAATTGCGTTTCGAACGGGTAGCAGCACCCACGCAATCGGGCGCACCGCCCCGTCCGTGACCACGGGCACAATCACCAGCGCCGCCAACAGCAAAATCGGTCCATAGGTGAGCTGCCACCGCCAGTAGGTACGATCAAACACATCGGGCAGGAACCCCGACAACACTTTGGAACCGTCCAGTGGGTGGATAGGAAGCATGTTGAACACGGCCAATCCTACATTCGTAATCACCATATACAGCGCGAACAGCAGAAAACTGTTACTGAAAAGGCTTTCTGGGTCCGAAATCGGAGCCAGCCGCAGGATGAGCGCGAACACCCCTGCCAGCAGAATGTTGGAAAGCGGACCCACAAAAGCGCACAGCACCCAGTCGCGACGCGGGTTGCGAAAATAGCCGGGATTGACCTCCACTGGCTTGCCCCAGCCAAACCCGAAGCCCGAAATTGCGACCATAATTATCAGCAGCGTGCCCAGAGGGTCTAAGTGCGCAATCGGGTTGAGCGTTACGCGCCCCTGACGGCGGGGTGTCGGGTCGCCTGACCAGTCGGCATACTTCGCGTGGGCAAACTCATGCACCGTCAGGCTCAAAATTACCACTATCAGCCACAACACGACATCGATAATGTATTCGAGGTCCATCGGGCAAAGAGTATACCTTCTTGGGAGGCAACCAAGGAAAATAAAACAAGCCAGAAAGCACGCCAGGCGGTTCTCCCTGGCGGGGGGGGGACCCGCTCCCTATGAACAAAGCCAGCCTGCGCTGGCTACCTCCGCCGACACAGGTCGGCTACGTGTTACAGAACGGCTTGAGCCGTCAGCCACAAATGCCCTCTGATTGACTGGCTCACTCGTTTTCCTAAATCGCCTCTTAGGGGGGTGTAGCGAAATTGCTACAAGTGGCTTTTCACTCATCAAACAGCGTCGGCGCGGGCGAGGGTGTTTCGACAAGAGGAGCAACTGCTTCTATCGGGGCAGTCCCGTCCAGTTTCTCAAACACCTGACTGGCGCGGGTGCGCTCATCCCGAACGACATATAAGCACCGCTCCGCCGACTCGTTGATATCTTCAATATGCGAAATCACAAGAATCTGTTCGAACCAGTCGCGCAGGGTATTGAGCAGGTTCAGCACGCTGGCACGGCGTTCGGTATCCAGCGAGCCGAACACTTCGTCTAAAATCAGCAGCGAAAGCGATTGCCCCGCGCGTTCGGTAATCAATCGCGCCAGCGCCAGCCGCAGGCTGAGGTTCACCACATCCTGCTCGCCCCCTGAGATGACCGTCTTGCGGATGCCGTCATCTACCAGATAGAACCGAAACTGCTCGTCGATTTCGATCTGGCTATAGCGCCCGTTGGTGAGCGAGGCGAGGAACTCGCTGGCGTAGCCCGCGAGCATGGGGCGCAGGCGCGTGTTGAGTTCCTTCTGGAAATCCTGCATAGCGGTGCGCAGGGTGCGGTAGAAGGCGGCTTCGCGTTGTTTCTGTTCCAGCTGGCGTTTGCGGGCGCGTGCTTGCTCGATTTGCTGGTTCAGGTTCTCGATCAGGCGCTGGAGGGCTTCGACTTGCGAGAGATGTTCGTGGCGCTGGCGCTCCAGTGCTTCGCGCTGGCTCCGCGCCTGCTGATAGGCGTCTTCGGCGCGCTGATATTCCGCTTCCGAGTAATTCAACGCTTGCAACTGATCTTCCACCTGCTGGAGTTGCCCGGCGTTTTGCTCCATGCGAGCGCGGAGGGCGGCGATTTGCTCTTTGAGTGGCTCGTAGTCTTTCAGCATCGTGTGGAGCTGGAGCGCTTCCTCGTAGAGAGGCTGAAGCTGTTCCGCTTCGGCGCGGATGGCTTCATGGTACTGAGGGTCATAGCCTGTGGGGAGGCTTTCAATCTGCCGGGTGAGGTCAGCGATTTCGCGTTCGCGCTGGGCGAGTTCATGCTCTATCTGGGGCAGGCGTTTCAGTTCGCCCGCCAGCTGTTCTGCCTCGCTCTGAAAGGGCTTGAGCGACTCAATCTGTAGCAAGAGACTCTGTTCTTCCTGTGGGTCGTAAGGGGGGATTCGCTCAAGCTCCGATTCCTTTTGCTGGCGCAGGGTCTGCAGTTCCATCAGCCGTTCCAGTTCCTGCTGCAGGTGGTGCGCTTGCTGTTTGAGCTGCGCCAGTTTCTGGTTCTCGGCGTCCCATGTTTGCTGGAGCTGCTGAAGTTCGCTCTGGGCGAGAGAGAGTTCGTGGGGTTCCTTTTCGAGTTTCTGAACCTGTTGGCGTCGCTGGGCGCACTCGCGCTCGGCGTTTTTCAATTCTTTGCGCACATGGTGGAGAATCTCCTCGTAAGCATCGCCGAGAGGCTGCCCACAGGTAGGGCATTCCGTCTCCTCGCCGAGCGATTCGAGTTGTTCCAGGCGTTGCTGGAGCTGTTCGCGTGTGAGTTCGGCGGCGTGCAGAGCCGCCTGAGCGTCGGCGCGTGCCCGATGCCAGCGCTCACGAATCTGTTGCAGGGTGTCTTCCTTCTCTATGCGTTCCTGCTGGAGTTGGCAGAGGGTTGTCTCCTGCTGGGCAATCTGATTCTGGAGCTGTTCGTATTGCACTTCCTGACTGGTGAGCTGCTCTATCTGCTGAGCGAGATGCTGGATCTCGGTTTCGAGCTGGGCGCGTTTCTGGGCTTGCTGGGCGCGCTGGCGCATTTCGCGGAGTGCCGCTTCGGCTTGATAAAGCGCCTCCAGCTGGGGTTTTAGTGATTCGAGTTGCCCCTGTTTTTGGAGCAGTTCGCCGAGCTGCTGCTGGAGCGCCTCTCGCTGTTGTTCGAGGCTCTGCCGTTGTGCGGTGAGCTGGACGCGCTGGCGCTCGTGGCGGGCAAGCGCCTCCAGTTCGCGCAGTTGTTGCGCCAGTTGCCTGTAGTGCTGGGCTTGGGGCTTGAGTTCAGCGAGGCGTTTTTTGGCTTCCTGCAACTCCTGCCAGCGTCGTTTAAGGGTCTGCTCCTGCTCGGCGAGGTTCGCCTGATCGCGCTCCAGCAAGGCTTTCTGATGGTGGAGGCTCTGATAGGTTTGCTGACGCGCCTGCTGGGCTTCAAACTGGAGTCGGGCGCTGGCTTCTGTTTGGTGTGCCTGTTCCAGCTCGGCTTCCAGCTGCCGAAGCACATGCTGGCGATGCTGGAGTTCCTGCAGGGCTTGCTCGGCTTGCATTTCGAGGGCAGTGGTGTCGCCAATGCCCTGCATCAGTCCGCTCACCTCAGCGTCGAGGGCGCGGGTGCGCTGGGTAAGGTTGTCCAGCACTGTGCGAATGCGCTCGTAGCCAAGCATGCGACTGATTTCTTCGCGCCGTTTTTCGGGCGCGTAGCTCATAAATTCCAGTTCTTTCTGGCGGGCGCAGAAGCTGGTCTGGAACTGGAGCAGGTTCATGCCCAGCAGTTTGGGCACAGCGTCGTTCACACTGGAGGTGCCGCGAGCGAGGGGCGTCCAGCCGTTCTGGGTATGGTGAGCAAGCGCCGCGTCTTTGAGAGTGCGGATAATCTGATAGCGTCGCCCGCCGAGTTCGAACTCCAGCGTCACACGCACCTGGCTACCGCCCTGCGACCAGAGGAACCGTACCGTATCCGTGCCTTCACGCAAGGCGCGCGCCCCATAGAGCGCCCAGAGGATAGCTTCCAGCAGCGTGCTTTTGCCTGCGCCGTTCGCGCCCACTATCGCCGTGATGCCCGTGCTGAACTGAATCTGCGCTTTCGCGTATTGACGAAAGTTTTCCAGCTCCAGGGCAATCAGGCGCATCGCTTAGCGGAGTCCCGTTTTGGGAACCGGTGCAACATCAGGTTTCTGGGCAGCCCACTCAGGTTCTGGCACCAGCACGGTTTGCGTGGCTTGGGGGTAGAGGGTAATCTCTTTGCCGCTGTTGTTCCCCCTGCCGATGCCACTGAGGTTGAATGCCGCGTTCCCACGGAACTGGATCGTGGCGTTTCGGAAGTTGCCGCGCAGCGCATCATATTTGCCTTTCAGGGTGAGCGTGCCGTTGCCGTAGTAGAGTTTAACGCGCCCACGCCATTGGGGTGGAATTTGCACACCGCGCGGGAGCTGCTCTTGCAAGGTAAAGCCGTTCACGGAATAGCTCCCCTGCAGGTCCGAGAGCAAAAACATCCCCTTGCCTTTGAGCGTGAGCGTGCCTTCACCCCGCGAGAAGAAGCCCAGATACTGTGCCTCGACCGAAAGCGTCCCTTCTTTCGGGGCGCTCGGTTTTTTGGCGTTCTGCTGGGTGTTCTGGGGTGGCGCCTTCGGGTTCTGTTCCTGGGCAGGTTGCTCGGGCGGAGGCATGGTGGGCGCCAGCTGAGGCTTGCTCTCGTTCTGCGCAACCGCCCACACGCCCAGAATCACAAGACAAAGACCGATGATGGCGAGTTTTCGCATAGTTAAAAGGATACCTCCTTCAGTGCAGAATGCGAGCGAGCCAGCGTTCGGCGTCAAGCGCCGCCATACAGCCTGTGCCCGCTGCCGTTACCGCCTGACGGTACACCTTGTCCATTACATCGCCGCAGGCGAACACGCCCTCGATGTTGGTATAGGTTCCGTTTCGGGTGATAAGATAGCCCTGCTCGTCCATTTCCAGGATGCCCTGAAAAATCTGGGTATTGGGAGTGTGCCCGATGGCGACGAACACACCGTCGATGGGGAAATCGTACTCCTCGTCGGTTTTCAGGTTGTGCAGGCGCACGCCGACCACCTTGCCCTGTTCAGGGTCATAGATGTCCTTGACGACGGTACTCCAGATAAACTCGATTTTGGGGTTTCGAAAGGCGCGCTCCTGCATAATTTTGGAGGCGCGCAATTCGTCGCGCCGATGCACCACATACACCTTCTCGCAGTGATTGGTGAGGTAAAGCGCCTCTTCCATCGCAGTGTCGCCGCCGCCGACCACAATCACCTTCTTGCCCCGAAAGAAGAATCCGTCGCAGGTGGCGCAAGCCGAGACGCCACGCCCCTGAAGCTTCTGCTCCGACTCCAGTCCCAGCCATTTCGCGGAAGCGCCCGTCGCCACAATCACCGCGTGCGCCCGATACTCCTGACCCGAATCGCTCCAGAGACGGAAGGGGCGCTCCGAAAAATCTACACGCATAATCGTCTCGTACAGAATCCGCGTGCCAAACCGCTCTGCCTGACGACGAAACAGATCCATCAATTCAGGTCCCTGAATACCTTCGGGGAAGCCAGGGTAGTTTTCCACATCCGTGGTAATCATCAACTGACCGCCTGGCTGAATGCCAGCAAACAGCAACGGCTCCAGATTCGCACGGGCGGCGTAAATCGCAGCAGTGTAACCTGCAGGCCCCGAGCCGATAATCACCAGTTTCTCGATGCCTTCCATAGGTGGATAGATTGTACCCCAAGCGCGGAATGGGATATAATAGAGCCATGCGAACCCTGATAGCAGGCTTGTTGGGAATCGTTTTGCTGGCGGCAGGCGCCGCGGCAGGCGAGAAGAGTGAGCTTTGTGCGCGAGCGTCTGCAGGCGCATGGATGGAATGGCATCTCACCAGTTTCGGCGTATGGCTTCAGGACCCCACGCTGACCGATGTGCAACACTACGACCTGACTTTAGAGATACGCCCCAGCACGCGGGAGCTGATCGGCTCCTGTGTGATGACGGTGAAAGTGGAGCAGCCGAATTTGAACGCCTTCCGATTCCGCCTGCGCGATAACTTCCTGATTACGAATCTGCAACTGGATGGACGCCCCATCAGCTTTGTGCGGGAAAGCATCACCACCGTGCGGGCACAGTTTGACCGCCCCTATCAGCAAGGCGAAGTGTTCCAGCTGCGCGTGGACTATCAGGGGGTTCCTGTGTCGCGCGGGTTCGGCTCTATAGAGTTCACCACACGCTCGTCGGGAGCCATTATCGTGGCGACTCTGAGCCAACCCTATTATGCCTACACATGGTGGCCTGCCAAGGACGAAAACACCGACAAAGCCACACTCACTTTCAGCCTGATTGTGCCCGACACAATGGTCGCCGTTGCCAACGGGATGCTTCAGGGCGTGGATACGCTCCCGAACAACCGCCTACGCTACCGTTATCAGCATAACTATCTGATAGCACCCTACCTGGTGGCGTTTGCCGCCACGAACTACAATCACTGGTCGCAAACCTTCACCTACGGCGAACACACGATGCCCGTGGACTTTTACATCTACCCCGAAAGCGATACCACTGCCAACCGTCAGGCATGGGAAAAATGCCTGCCGATGTTGACCGTCTTCAGCGATATTTTTGGGCTATATCCGTTCATCAACGAGCGGTATGGCATCTATCAGTTCCAGTTTGGCGGTGGGATGGAGCATCAAACGATGACGGGGCAGGGGGGCTTCTGGGAGTCGGTAACGGCACACGAGCTGGGGCACCAGTGGTGGGGCGACATGGTGACCTGCGCCACCTGGAACGACATCTGGCTGAACGAGGGGTTCGCAACCTACTCGGAGGCGCTGTGGGAGGAGCATAAGCCAGGCAGCAGCGGTTTTCCTGCCCTCCGCACCGCGATGCTGAACCGTCGCCCCTCCAGCCTGGATGGTAGCGTCTACCGCTACGACACCAGCAGTGTTAACGCGATTTTCAGTTCCAACTTCGCCTATCGCAAGGGAGCATGGGTACTCCATCAGCTGCGCTGGGTGCTGGGCGATGCGCGCTTCTTTGACCTGCTTGCGCGCTACCGCCAGCGGTTTGCCTACAGCCATGCCACCACAGAAGACTTCATCACCGTCGCGGAAGAGGTGTGGGGCGGCTCGATGCGCTGGTTCTTCGACCCATGGGTCTACGGTATCGGCGCACCCACCTACAACTGGGGCTGGACAACCACCACAGTCAACGGGAAACCGTACCTGCTGCTGTCGGTGCGTCAAACTCAGCCTTCGAACTACGGACTCTACACGATGCCCATCGGCTTGCGCCTGACTCTGGGTAGCCAGACTCAAGATGTTCGCATCTGGAACTCGGCACAGACGCAATATTATGTGATTCCGACGCCCAGCCCTGTGAGCAATCTGGCATTCGACCCGGACGACTGGATCCTCAAGGGCGCCAGCAACAACGAGTCGTACCGCCCCGGTCCGCCTGTGATTGTGGAGATGAACCCCGCGCCAGGAGTGCAGACCACGCCACCCACCCAGATAGACCTCTATTTCCAGACGCCCGTTGCCATCAACGCAAACCATGTGTCGCTGGAGGGCGCAATGACGGGCGCGGTGTCGTTCAACTTCGCCTATGATAACGCCACCCAGCGCACGCGACTGACCTTCAGTACGCCGCTGAAACCCGACCAGTATACGCTTCGCCTCTCGCCAGGCATTACCGCGCTCAATTCGGGGCTGGCACTGGACGGTGAGTTCTTTGGCGAGCTGCCTTCAGGCGATGGCGTACCAGGCAGCGAGGCGGTCATCCCCCTGCGTGTGCTGGCTGCCACAGGCGATGTGGATGGCAACGGCTGCGTGGACGACGCCGACCTGCTACAGGTACTGTTCGCCTTTGGGGAAACAGGCGCCCTGCCCGCTGACACGAATGGCGACGACCTGGTGGACGACGCTGACCTGTTGACGGTGTTGTTCCATTTCGGGCAGGGATGCTGAGGCTCTGTACCTTGCCAGACGACGAAGAAGACCAAAGCCCCCTGAGGGTGTTCGAAAAATCGTCTCTTGCGCCCGACGGCTGAAGCCGTTCCCATAAGACAAAGCCGACCTCCGTCGGCTCTTTGAGCCAGCGCAGGCTGGCTTGGTATATCAGGAACGGGTTCACCCGCCCTGCTGGAAGGCGATCTTTCGAACACCCTCAAGCTCCCCTTGACACAGGCAGGGGGCTTTGGGGTATACTCCTTTAGCACTCGGAAGGCGAGAGTGCTAAAATCAGGTACAAAATTCGCATAAGGAGGTGTTAGGAATGACCTTCAAGCCGCTGAACGACAAGGTTGTTATCGAGCTGCTGGAGGATGAAGAGAAGACCGAAGCGGGCATCATTCTGCCCGATACCGCTAAGAAACGCCCACAGGAAGGCAAGGTGGTGGCGGTTGGACCTGGACGCCTGCTGAATAACGGGCAACGCGCTCCGATGAGCGTTCAGGTCGGACAGCGTGTGGTGTTCTCCAAATACGCTGGCAGCGAGTTCGAGTACGACGGGAAGAAGTATCTTATCTTAGACGAAGACCAGATTTACGCTATTCGTGAATAGGAGGTGAGCCACTATGCCTGCGAAAATGCTGAAGTTTAATGAAGAAGCTCGACGCGCCTTAGAGCGCGGTGTGAATAAAGTTGCCGATGCGGTCAAAGTAACGCTTGGGCCGCGCGGACGTAATGTGGTGCTGGACCGCAAGTGGGGCAACCCCATCATTACCAAGGACGGCGTAACCGTCGCGAAAGAGATTGAACTTTCCGACCCATGGGAGAACATGGGAGCGCAGCTCTGCCGCGAGGTGGCTTCCAAGACCAACGATGTGGCTGGCGACGGTACCACCACGGCTACGGTGCTGGCGCAAGCCCTGGTGCGTGAGGGCATGCGCTATGTCGCGGCAGGCGGCAACCCGATTGCCCTCAAGCGCGGGATTGACCTCGCTGTGCAGAAGGCTGTCGAAGCCATCAAAGCGCACGCCGTGCCCATCAGCGACCACTCCCAGGTGGAGTATGTCGCCACGATTGCAGGCAACGACCCCGAAATCGGCAAGATTATCGCCGAGGCGATGGATAAGGTAGGTAAAGATGGCGTGATCACCATCGAGGAGTCCAAGGGCACGCAGACGACTTTGGAAGTCGTGGAGGGCATGCAGTTTGACCGCGGCTACATCTCGCCCTACTTCATCACCGACCCCGAGCGCATGGAGGCGGTGCTGGAGAATCCGTTAATCCTCATTCATGAGAAGAAAATCAGCTCCGCTCAGGACCTGCTGCCCGTGCTGGAGCGCGTAGCCCAGGCGCGCCGTGCGCTGCTGATTATCGCCGAGGATGTGGACGGCGACGCGCTGGCAACGCTTGTGGTGAACAAGCTGCGCGGCGTGCTGCAGGTCGCGGCGGTCAAGGCGCCGGGCTTCGGCGAGCGACGCAAGGCGATGCTCGAAGATATCGCCATCCTCACAGGCGGACGCTTCATCTCCGAAGACCTCGGCATCAAACTGGAGAATGTAACCCTCGACATGCTTGGTCAGGCGAAGAAGGTGGTCGTGACCAAAGAGGACACCACCATCATCGAAGGGGCTGGCTCGCAGGAGGCGGTGCTGGGGCGCATCAACCAGATTAAGCGCCTGATTGAAACCACCGAGAGCAGCTACGACCGCGAGAAACTGCAAGAGCGCCTGGCGAAGCTGTCGGGTGGTGTGGCGGTTATCAAAGTGGGCGCCGCGACCGAGACCGAGCTGAAGGAGAAAAAGCACCGCTTCGAGGACGCCCTCTCGGCGACACGCGCCGCGGTGGAAGAGGGCATCGTGCCAGGCGGCGGCAAAATCTTCCTGCTGGCGCAAGCCGCCCTGGAGGGTCTCGGCAGCGACGAAGATGAGCGCACCGGCGTGAAAATCGTCCAGCGCGCTCTCGAGGAGCCGCTGCGCCAGATTGCCGAAAACGCCGGGCTGGAAGGCTCCGTGATCGTGGAGAAGGTCAAAACGCTCGGCAAAGAGGAAGGGCTGGACGCACGCACAGGCGAATTCGTTAACCTGATGCAAGCGGGTATAATTGACCCCGCAAAGGTCAGCCGTGCCGCGCTGGAGAACGCCGCCTCGATTGCCGGGCTGGTGCTGACCACCGAAGCGATGGTCGCCGAGAAACCCGAAAAGAAACCCGAAACCACACCGGGTGGTGGCAACGACTTCGACGACTTCTAAGCCCTACC
>JBBIQJ010000024.1:0-21015 GCA_037442385.1 Armatimonadota bacterium | reverse complement strand
ATGCGCGTGCTCCTTCAGCGGAAGCAGGTTGGCTTCGTATCGCAGGAACGGCTTCAGCCGCTCTGTCGCAAAGAACGGGGCATTGGGTAAACAGCACGCGGGAACCGCATCCGTACGGGCATCAGCAGGGGCGCGGTCGCCGCGCCCCACACGGCGAAATTCATCGTGCCACGAGGTGGGAACGCCAATCCTTCGACAGCGCAGGTATCATGCATAAGGTAGAGGTGAGCAAGCGGTGCGAAAACCCAGCCGTCGAGCGGTGTTAGAGCGCAAGCACAGACCTGCGCCCTGGCTCTTGATTGGAAATCTGGTCGAAGCGATCATCATGGAGTTCTGGGCAATCTTCGTGCTGCTGGGGGTGGTTTTCATCACTATTATGGGAGCCATTGGGCTGTGGGGCAGCACCTCCAGCGAGGGGGACTCTCCTGCTTCGCAGGAACACAAATAGCGATGCGGTATCTTATAAAGCATGAGCCAGCCAAAATCAAATGAGGGTCTCACACGCCGCGAATTTCTCAGGGGCGCTGCGGGTGTGGCGGCGACGGCAGCTCTGGGAACTCTTCCCGTCGCGCTTTTCGCCCATGCACAGGGTTCCGACCGTATCAAGGTGGGGCTTGTGGGCTGTGGTGGGCGTGGCACAGGCGCTGCGATGGACTGCCTCCGCGCCGACGAAGGAGTGGTGATTCACGCGCTGGGCGACATCTTTCAGGACCGACTGGAAGCCAGCCGCAACGGCTTGCGCGAGGAGTTCAAAGACCGCGCCGATGTGCCCTCCGAACGCTGTTTTATCGGATTCGACGCCTACAAGCGTGTTATCGACAGTGGTATTGACCTCGTGCTACTCTGCACTCCCCCTGCTTTTCGCCCCCTGCACTTTCTGTATGCGGTGGAGACGGGCAAGCATGTGTTTATGGAAAAGCCCGTGGCGGTATGTCCGGAAGGCGTACGGATGATACTTCGGGGCGATGAGATTGTGCGCCAGAAGCGGCTCGGCGTCGTGGCGGGCACGCAATATCGCCATCACCCTGGCTACATCGAGACCGTCCAGCGCATTCACGAGGGACAGATTGGCGAAATCCGCGCCATGTACGCCTACTATAACGCGGGCAGTCCGGGCGTGAAGCCGCGCCAGCCCGACTGGAGCGAGATGGTCTACCAGCTCCGCAACTGGCTGTTTTACACATGGCTGGCAGGCGACCAACCCGTCGAGCAGTTCGTGCATAACATCGATGTGATGACCTGGGTGATGGGCGGTCCACCGAAGAGCGCGATGGCGGTCGGCGGGCGTCAGGTACGCACCGCGCCCGAATATGGCGATGTATATGACCATTTCGCAATTGAGTACGAGTATCCCAACGGCGTGCGTGTGCTGGCGATGTGCCGCCAGTGGGATAACACGGCGTTCCGCGTCTCCAACACGGTGGTCGGCTCCGAAGGCGAGGCAGTGCTGGAGCAGTTCACCCGTTTCTATGTGCGTGGGAAAGAGCGCTGGGAGCCGGGCTCGCAGTGGCCCAATCCCTATGTGCTGGAGCATCGCGCCCTGATTCAGAGCATTCGTCAGGGTGAGCCGCGTAACGAAACCCGCCAGATTGCCGAAAGCACCCTCGCCGCGATTATGGGACGCATGGCGGCCTATACGGGCAAGGTCGTTACCTGGGAACAGGCGCTCAACTCAAAACTGAACCTCGTAGAGCGCACCTTCAATCTGACCTACGACACGCCTGCCTCCCATGACCCTGTGCCCGTGCCCGGTAAAACGCCGCTGATATAAAGCGATGCGCTTGAACGCTCTGCGCCTGTGGAACTTCCGCAACTTCGCGGAAGCGGAGTTAGACCCCGACCCGCACATGAATGTGCTAGTCGGGGCGAACGTGCAGGGCAAAACGAACCTGCTGGAAGCTATCTATTACCTCAGCACCCTGAAACCGTTGCGACCTGTAAAGGAGAGCGACCTGATTCGCTGGGGAACTTCGGAGGCGCGCCTCTTTGCCCGATTCACACGCGACGAATTCGAAGACACGGTTCATATCCGTCTGATTGCGGGCGGGAAGCGCACTATTGTGCTGAACGAGCAGCCTCTCACCCGTCAGAGCGCGTTCGTGGGCACGCTGATGGCGGTCTGCTTCTCCAGTCAGGACCTGCAGATTGTGCGCGGCGAACCTGCCGATCGTCGCCGCTTTCTGGATACCGAGCTGAGCCTGTTGAGCCATCGCTACCTCTACTCGCTGGCGCAGTACCGGCGCGTGCTGGAACAGCGCAACAACTTGCTCCGCGCCTACGCGGAAGGCACCGCAACGCTGGACAGCCTGCCCGAATGGAACACCCAGCTGGTCAAATACGGCGCACGCCTGTGTCAGATGCGTCGGCAGTTCATTGAGCGCCTGAACCTCGCCGCCCAGGATGTGCATCAGGCGCTCACAGGGGGTAGCGAGAATATCGAACTCACCTACCTGCCCGGCATCCCGCTCGCGGTACGGGGCTATATGCCCGAAAAAGAGGAGGACTGGGCGTCAGCGTTTGCAAGCGCCCTTCGCGAGCGCGAGGCGGAAGAGATTCAGCGCGGCACAACGCTCGTGGGACCGCATCGGGACGACTTCCTGATTCGGGTGGGTGGGGTGGAGGCGCGCCAGTTCGCTTCGCAGGGTCAGCAACGCACCTGCGCTCTGAGTTTACGGCTCTCCGAAGTGCCCCTGCTGGAGAACCTGCGCGAGGAGCCGCCGATTGTGCTGCTGGACGATGTGTTTTCCGACCTGGACCCCTCCCGTCGGGCGCGGCTGATCGCGTTCCTGCACCCCCGCGTGCAGACTTTTATCACCTGCACAGACTTGGGCATGTTTGAACCGCAAGTGCTGGAGACAAGTGCGCTGTTTGTGGTGGAGCAGGGCAGGGTGAGACGCGATGGCTGACTTGAGCCCGATTGGCTCTGGGCTGGCGCGCCTGCTGGAAGAGTGGGGGCTTGCTGAGTCGTTTCGAGCCGCGGCGGCGTTAAGGGACTGGCGCGCGCTTGTCGGCGCGGCGATTGCGCAGGTCGCGCGCCCCCTGCGTATTGAGGGCGATACGCTCTGGGTTGCCGTAAAATCGCAGGCGTGGGCGCAGGAGCTGAACTTCCAGAAGGGGGTGATTCTACAGCGGCTCAACGAGCGAATCGGGCGCGAGCGGTTTCACAACCTGCGCTTTACCGTACGCACCCAGCTCCCAATGGAGCCTGCCCTGCCGAGCGCGGAGCTAGAAACGCCCCAGCGCAAACCTGAGGATATAGAACTCACCCGTGAGGAGCAGGAGGCGATTGAGGCGCAGTTTGCTCAGGTGGGGGATGCACGCCTGCGGAGCGCGCTGATTCGCGCCCGGCTGGCTGCTAAACGCTACGAAAAGTGGTGCGCCGAGCAGGGCTGGCGCCCCTGTCGAGGGTGCGGATGTTATCATCAGGACCCCGAACCGCTCTGTTTCCTATGTCGTGGCGAGCCATAGGCGCAATCCTGCGCCCGCGCCCCGCGCTTCAAGCGTGTCTGGGGCTGATGGGGGGTATCGCCTGCGCTGAGTTTACCCTGCCCGCCGTTTCGCCGATGGCGGCGGCGCTAACGCTTATGCTCTGGGGGGTGTGGCGTTTTCCGCGCCTCTGGGTGTTTGTGCTGGTGTTTTGTATAGGCTGGGCGCGCTACACGGCATGGCAAGCCGTTACGGACGCCACACCGCCGAATCGTGCGGTGATGCGGGCAGTGAGCCTGCTGGAGCCAACACGCACAGGGCATCGCCTGCTCTGCACTTTCGACGAACCTGCGATAGAGGGCTTTGCGCTGGTCTACTTTCGCGAGAGTGTGGCAACCGAGGCGCTCCCCGACTACGGCGATCGGTTCGTGCTGGAGGCGTCGTGGACAAAGCCCCGAAACTGGCAGGGCGCGCCGTTTGACTGGGCGCGCTATCTGGGGCGACGCAGGGTGCGCCATCAAGCGTTTGTGTATCACGCGGGACAGGTGCAGGTGCTCGATTCGGGCGCGAGTCTGTGGCAACGGCGGCTGGGGCTGGCGCGCCATAACTTGCGGGATACCCTCCGTTCGCGCCTGACGCCCGAAACCGCCGCCATCACTGAGGGCATGATGATGGGCGCCGCGAGCGATTTTCCTGCCGACTTACGCGAGGCGTTCATGCGCTCTGGAATCGGACACCTGCTGGCGACCTCGGGACTGCATGTGGCGATGGTGTTGCACATGATTGGGGGCGTTTTGCTCTGGTGGGGTGTGCCGTTTCGGGGGCGGCTGCTGATGGTGATGGCGAGCGCGTGGCTTTATGCGCTGCTGGCGGGCATGCGCCCCAGCATTGTGCGTGCCAGCGTGATGGCGACGCTTGCGCTCTCCGCGCCGCTGGTGCGCCGTGAAGCAGACAGCCTGAGCGCGCTGGGGATGGCGGGGTTCCTGTGGCTTCTGTATGCGCCTTACTCGCTGTTTGAGGTGGGGTTCCAGTATTCGTTCAGCGCGGTGTTGTGTATTCTGCTGTTTTACGGGCATGGGGTGCGCTGGCTCACTCGTGCGTGGCAGCGGGTTGCGCCTTTGCCCCTGCTGAGGGTGTTCGGTTCGCGCTTCCTGTGTCCTTTGCTGAGCGTAACGCTCTGCGCCCAACTGGGGATTATGCCGATTCAACTCTATCATTTTGGCTATTTCGGCTGGCTCTCGACGATTGCGAACCTGCTTGCGGTTCCTGTGGCGTATCCGTTGCTGGCGCTGGGGTTTCTGTTCTGGTTGTCGCAGGGGTGGCTGGGGGATGTGGCGCTGGAGTGGCTGTGTGGCTGGCTGCGCTGGGTGGCGCTTACCTTCGGTTCGGCCAGCGCGCCGATGCTAACAATTACGCACCTGTCCGTGTGGGGCGTGCTGGGTTTCTATGCCCTGCTAATCGCCTTCGCGCCTGAGCCGACGGAGTGGGCGGAGCCAGGAGGCTAATCCGCAGGTGGGTAGACAATCGGAGGCAGGGCAGCCTCGATCTCGGCGCGGCGTGGCTCCAGCCATGGGGGCAGTACCAAGCGCTCGCCCAGATGCGCACGGTCTTCGTCAATCCCGAAGCCCGGACCGTCGGTCGCCAGCTCGAACAGCACGCCCCCCGGCTCGCGGAAGTAGACAGAGCGGAACCAGAAGCGGTCAATCACAGGCGTGGGCTGGAGTCCGAGCGATTCCAGTCGTTCACGCAGTTGATTCAGGTGAGCTTCGTCACGAACGCGCCATGCCAGATGGTGCATCCCCCCGCGCCCCCAGCGTCCGCGCGGCAAATCGGGACGCACGCAAACCTCCAGATACCCAAATCCCATCTCGCCCGGACTTCCAGCCTGAAATCGATACACAGAGTTTGCCTGCTCCACCAGAGTGAACCCCAGAATCTCAGTCAGCACGCGCTCGGTGGCACCCAGCGCAGCAACACAGATCCGCGCCGTGAAAAGCCCCCGAATCTGGTGTTCGGCGGGTACAGGACTGGCATCCCATGCAGTAAACGGACGTGGCGTGTCGCTGGCAACCAGCGCCAGACGCATCCCGTCGGGGTCGCGGAACCGAATCAGGGGCATACCCCATTCCTCCTCTGACTCACCTGCAAACCCACACGACTCCAGCCGTCGGCGCCAGTAGTCCATGCTTGCGGGGGGCACACAGAAGCCCTGTTCCCAGATAACGCCCGTGCCCTGCTGAAAGGGCGCCACGATGCCCCACGGAAAGAAGGTGATGTCTGTGCCTGGAGTGCCCTCCGCGTCGGCGTAAAACAGGTGATACACATTCGGCGCGTCCTGATTCACCGAGCGCTTGACGAGCCGCAGCCCCAGCACGCCCGCATAAAAGTTCACATTCGTCTGGGCGTCGCCCGCGATTGCTGTCGCATGATGAAACCCCCGCACGCTAATAGGTTCGGTACTCATGATCAAATGAGCCATCGTCATAAAGGTCTATGATGGCAAAGCCGGGAGGGGTCTGATGATAGTTGCCACCCCACCAGCGCCCGCAGACCGCGCCGTTACACAAGTAGGTAACCCCATTATAGTCCACGCGGTCATACAGGTGGATATGCCCGCTGAGGCAGAGCTTCACATTCTTGTGCTGGTAGAAGAGTTCAATCATCCGCCGCGCGTCGATACACATCCACTGCCCTGGCACGACCCAGTTGCCCGTTTTCTCGTTCTCGCCGTCCAGATAGGCGCTGGCGGACAGAATCGGCTCGTGAGAGAGCACCAGCACCGGTCTATTGGAAGGGGTGCGCTTGAGGTCTTCCTTGAGCCACTCGAGCTGCTCATCATCTAAGCGAGCGATGTAGCTGTTGGGCACGGGGAAGGTGGCGTCCAGCACGATAAAGTGCCATCCTGCGCGGTCAAACGAGCGGTAGGGCGTGCTGAGCTCAAAGAGTTCCATCGCCCACTTTTTGCCGTAGCTGGGTTCGTCGCCTGTGCAGCCGCTGCGGTTTTTGTCCCAGCCCCAGATGTCGTGGTTGCCGATGCAGTGTTCCACGGGGATTTCGCAATGTTCGCGCAGGGTTTTACGCCAGAGGTCGCCCAGCACACGGGCGCGGTCGGCGTTCTGGGCGAACACATCCATCACGCTATCGCCGCCGTTCAGAATCAGGTCGGGACGCGGCTTGAGTTCATGCACCACTTTCAGGCAGCGCACAAACCCCGCGACGGCGGAACCTTCGGGTTGCAGGTGGATATCGGTCAGATGGGCGATACGCAACACACGCTCGCGGTTCGGGCTGGAGGGCGCGGCTCCTGCTACGGTGGACAATCCCAACACCGCACCGCCGATACTTTTCAATACCTCTCTGCGCGTATATCGATTCATGCCTGACTCCCTGTGGGGATAAGCATACCTGAAGAGCAGTTTAAGGAGGGATTAAGACAACCTGGGAAAAGAGACAATCAACCGAATTGTAGAGCGCTCGAGCCTGATGGCTGAAGCTGCGTTGTTGCAAAGGAGGTTTCGCTGAACAGCACGCGGGAACCGCGTTCGTACGTGCATGGGGGGTAGGGTCACGCCCCCCGTGCCCGCGAACCAAAAGGAGGCGGGAGCCGTGTATTCCAGGGAATCTGTTGCATTTGCTTCGAGTCTGCAGGAAAACGCCCTTCTTCGCAGTACCCTCAAGCCTATGAACCGTGAAGCGTTGCAGAACTGGATTGAAGCCCATACCGAAGAGATGATAGCCGATTTTCAGCGCCTGTTGCGAGCCGAGAGCGTGCGCGACGACTCCACGGCCCAGCCGAACGCGCCCTTCGGCAGGGGCGTCCGTGAGGCGCTGAATGTTGTGCTGGAGCTGGGGGAGCGGTTTGAACTACGCCCGCGCGATTTTGCGGGCTACGCTTGCGACTTGGAATACGGCGAAGGCAGGGAGATGGTGGCATCGCTGAGCCACATCGATGTCGTGCCCGCAGGCAATAACTGGACCAAGCCTCCCTTCGGCGCGGTGATAGAAGACGGCTACATCTACGCCCGCGGCGCGACGGATAACAAAGGCGCCACGCTCACCACAATTTATGCCCTGCGCGCGCTCAAGGAGCTGGGCGTGCCCCTCAAACGGCGCGTGCGACTCATCATCGGCTGCGACGAAGAGAGTCGATGGGAGTGTATGCAATACTATCTGGCGCACGAACCCGAACGCCCCGTGTGGGGCGTCAGCCCTGACGCAGGCTGGCCGTTTATCTACGGCGAAAAGGGCATCGCGAACCTCTTTATCGAGAAAGAAGTTCCCCCCACCGAGAGCGTAAGGGTCGTGTGGGCACGAGGAGGCGAACGCCACAATATGGTTCCCGACCGTGCTGAGGCGCTGATTAATCTGCCACTTAAGCCGCCCTACGAAACCGAGGGGGTGCAGTGGGAAGCCGACCCCGGAGGCTGGCGTGCAGTTGCGGTTGGCAAATCGGCACACGGGAGCCATCCAGAGGGAGGCATTAACGCCGTCGCTCGACTGCTCAAAGCAATTCAGCCGCTGAACCTGACCGATAACGAACACTGGTTGGACACCGTGCTGGAGTGGGCGGAGTCGCTGGATGGGAGCGCGCTGGGAATCGCGCACAGCGACGAGGCGTCGGGCGCGCTCACTTCAAACCTGGGCGTGTTTGAGTATGACGGCAAGCGCGTGCGGTGTGTGTTCAATATCCGCTACCCCGTTACATGGAATCTGGACGCGCTCAAGGAACGCCTTCAGCCCGTGCTGGAACGCACGGGGTTCACCCTCGCAGAGGTACGACACACGCCACCACTCTATGTGCCGCCCGACACGCCGTTTTTGCAAGCCATTTTGCGCGTCTATCGTGAAGAAACGAACGACACTGAAAGCCAGCCCCAGACGATGGGCGGCGGCACTTACGCCCGAACCATGCCGAACCTTGTGGCAATCGGCGCCGCAATGGAAGGCGACGGCATGGCGCACGAAGCCGACGAACGAATCGCCATCCAGAGTCTCAAGACCCTCGTGCGGCTGTATGCAAGAATCTTCGAAGAGCTGGCGAACTTAGATTGAGGAGGTCAACCCGATGCTACTGGGCATCGACATCGGCACATCGGGCGTGAAGGCGGTGCTGATAGACACTGAGGGGCGCGTGATTGCCAGCGCCTCGGAATCGTATCCACTGTTCACGCCCAAGCCCCTGTGGGCGGAGCAAAACCCCGAAGACTGGTGGCAGGCGACCTGCAAGGCAATTCGTCAGATTCTGCAGGAGTCGGGCGTTGTGCCGAGCGCGATTCGAGGCGTCGGCTTGAGCGGGCAGATGCACGGCTCGGTGTTTCTGGATGAGGACAGGCGCGTCATTCGCCCTGCCCTGCTATGGTGCGACCAGCGCACTGCCGACGAGTGCGCATGGATTACCGAGCGTGTCGGCGAGCAGACGGTGTTGCAGACAACCCTCAACCCTGTGCTGACGGGTTTTCAGGCGGGCAAGATTATCTGGCTTCGTAGGCACGAACCCGAAAACTATGCCCGCGTGTGCCATGTGCTGCTGCCAAAGGACTACATCCGCTTTATGCTTACAGGCGAGTTCGCGACGGAGGTCTCGGACGCTTCGGGAACGGCTCTGTTTGAAGTGTCGAAGCGCGACTGGGCATATGGGATGCTGGACACGCTGGAGTTGCCACGCGAGTGGTTCCCGCGCGTGTACGAGTCGCCCGAAATCACAGGGCGTGTGAACGCCACGGCGGCGCAGGCGACAGGGCTGGCAGAAGGCACGCCTGTGGTTGGGGGCGCAGGCGATCAGGCGGCGGGCGCCGTGGGATGCGGCGTGGTGGAAGAAGGAATCGCCTCCGTCGCGGTGGGCACCAGCGGCGTGGTGTTCGCCCCTCTCAACCAGCCCCGTGTGGACGCGCGCTATCGCACGCACACTTTCTGCCATGCCGTGCCCGGCGCATGGCATGTGATGGGCGTGATGCTGATGGCGGGCGGCGCGTTGCAGTGGTATCGCGATACCTTTTTGCCTCAGGAGTCGTTCGACACTGCGCTTGCGGAGGCGGAAGCGGCACCGCCCGGCTCGGAGGGGTTGCTGTTTTTGCCCTATCTTTCGGGTGAGCGCACCCCACACGCCGACCCGAAAGCGCGCGGGGCGTTCGTCGGCGCGACGCTGGCGCACGGACGCGGGCACTTCACACGCGCCGTGCTGGAAGGCGTCGCCTACGGACTGCGCGACTCGCTGGAGATTCTGCGTGGGATGGGGCTTTCGCTGCGCCAGCTGCGCCTGACGGGAGGCGGCGCGAAGAGCCTGCTCTGGCGCCAGATTCTGGCGGATGTGTTCGGGCAACCCGTCCACACCCTGCAGGCGGAGGAGGGGCCCGCGTTTGGCGTGGCGCTCCTTGCGGGCGTGGGCACAGGCGTATGGGAAAGCGTGCCCGAAGCGTGCGCTCAAACCGTGCGACTGGCAGACTCTACCGAACCCGACCCAGCGCGCCAGCCCGCGTACGAAGAAGGCTATGCCCAGTATCGACGGCTTTACCCTGTGCTGAAGCCGTTTTTCCGTGAGCTGTAAGAG
The DNA here is from genome assembly GCA_037442385.1 of Armatimonadota bacterium. Classification (GTDB taxonomy): domain Bacteria; phylum Armatimonadota; class Fimbriimonadia; order Fimbriimonadales; family GBS-DC; genus LDYB01. The sequence goes on along the minus strand of JBBIQJ010000024.1, from coordinate 11,042 downwards.
GTTCTCGCGCCTCAGCGCTTCCTCGGCAAAAGGAAAACGAGCGGGCTGCCGAGTCATAATGCGCTGGCGTCCGACCGCTGAAGCTGCTCTGTTACAAAGAACAGGGGATTCGCTGAACAGGACGCGGGAACCGCGTCCGTACGGGCATGGGGAGGGGCACGGTTCCCACGTCCCACGCGGCGAAATCAATCATGCCACGAGGTGGGATTCGAATCCTTGCGACAGAGCAGGTTTACCCGTCAGGTTCGGGATTGCCCGACGGCTGAAGCCGTTCCTGCGATACGAAGCCAACCTGCTTCAGCTGAAGGATCACGCGCAGGATGCGCGTGATCCTGGGCATGATGCCCCCGCTACGAAAGCCTGCGGAGGCTGGCTTTGTATATTCGGAACGGGTTTACCTGCCTGGACTCACCTACTAAGCCATGCGAGCTGCGCCTAACCTTTCACCACGCCGATTGGGCGCAGCTTGGCGACTTTGCGGGAGATGCCCGCGTTATGCACCACCTCCACCACATTCGCCACATCTTTGTAGGCGTAAGACGCCTCTTCGCCGAGCGTGGCTTTGTTCTGGGCGCGCACAAGAATGCCCTGTTCCTCCATCTCTTTTGCAATATTGCGTCCGCGCGCCTCACGCAGGGCGCCTTTGCGGCTCATCATGCGCCCCGCTCCATGACAGGTCGTGCCGAAGGTCTCCTCCATCGCCTTCTGCGTGCCCACCAGCACGAACGAATAGCGCCCCATATCACCCGGAATCAGCACTGGCTGACCCACCTCGCGATAGACTTCGGGCACTTCGGGGTGTCCGGGCGGGAAGGCGCGTGTGGCGCCCTTGCGATGCACGCACACTTTGATAGGCTTGCCGTCCACGATATGCTCCTCAATCTTGGCGATGTTGTGCGCCACATCGTACACCTGCCGAATGCCCAGCGATTCGGGCGTGCTTCGGAACACCTTCGCGAACGCCTGACGCACCCAGTGGGCAATCGCCTGGCGGTTGGCGAAGGCGAAGTTCGCGGCGCAGTGCATCGCCCGCAGATAGGTCTGCCCCTCTTCGGAGTTCAGCGGCGCACAGGCGAGCTGCCTGTCGGGCAAGGCGATACCGTACTTGCGATGGGCCTCCTCCATAATGTCCAGATGGTCCTGGCAGGTCTGATGCCCGAACCCACGCGAGCCGGTATGAATCATCACCGTCACCTGCCCCACCTGCGTGATGCCGAACTTCTCAGCAACAAGGGGGTCGTAAATCTCGTCCACTACCTGAATCTCAAGGAAATGGTTGCCGCCGCCGAGCGTGCCGAGCTGGTCTTTGCCGCGTTCGATGGCTTTCTCGGTGATGGTGTCGGGGTCGGGCATGTCCAGCCTGCCGAGCGCCTCGGTGTGTAGCACATCGTCTTCCCAGCCGTAGCCGTGTTCCACCATCCACTGAGCGCCCTTGAGCATCACCTCGCGCAGCTCTTTTTTGTTGAGTTTTATCAGCCCCTCGCCTCCGAAGCCTGCGGGCACATCGCGGAAAATCTGGTCTACCAGCTCCTTCAGGCGCGGGCGCACCTCTTTTTCAGTCAGGTCGGTGCGTAGCAGGCGAACGCCACAGTTGGACACCACGAACCCGTTCGCGACAAAGTTGTGGTCGGTGTGTTCAACCGTAAGGTCGTACACAAAAGGTTCGTTGTAATCCACAGGTTCGATGCTCTGCACCGTGTCCCAGACCATGCCGTCCCCGCCCCCCAGCGTAACCTGCGCGAACTCGGCGAAGGAGGGGAAGTCTTTGGGGATGCGAGGGGCATCGCCCACAATCTGCTGCTTGAGGCGCAGGTAGACAATCGCGGCATTTGCCAGTCGCTGGAAGGTGGTGTTGTATTCGTAGCCAATCTGGCTCCAGAGTCGAATCAGGTTTGCGTCGCTCCCTGCAATTTGCAGTTGGCAGGGGAGCGAGCGCGGCTCTTCGCGGCTTAAATACCCCATCTCCTGCGTGCCATTGAGCAGGTGCGATTGGACGCCGAACCGCTGAAGCATCTGCTTCACCTCGGCAAGGAACGCCCAGTCCGATTCGTCAAACGGCTCGTGCTTATTGAGGCACAGCAAGGGCGTCTGGAAGGTCGCAGGGTGGTTGGGCAGCGTACTGGGCGCTCCGAGTGCCGCGCCAAACAGCGCCGCCAGATAGAGCCGCTGAATCCAGAGCGGCTGCGCCATCAGCCACGGGGGCACTCGATATGCCTGCGTTGCCTTCTTGCCTATTGGAACTCCCACACACGCCATCAGCGCCACAAAAGCGGTGCTATTCACACGGAACGCGCTCTCTCGCGCTTCCCATTCACAGGCGCGGTGGCGGTTTTGCTTCCGATGTCGGCGCGGGCGCGTGTCAATACGGGAGGGTTTGAAGCCGATTTGCGCCACATCGGCGCGGATGCGCTCCAGATTCCCCGGAACGCCGTAGAAGCATGCCACGCCCTTGCCGCTGCCGCGTGCGTAGTGCATCGCGCCGTTGCCTGTCAGGTAGCCCATCAGCTTGACCAGCAGCGGCAGACGCGGGTCGTTCGCTCGCAGGGGCAGGAGGTTCAACCGCTGGAGCTGGCGCAGAATCTTGCGGCAGGTGTTCTCGGACTTGCCCCCTTGCAGAAGATGGGCGCGAACGGTTTCTGCGTCCACCAGAATCGTGTCCGAAGGCGGCTCATAGGGGACCCCCTCAAAGGGATAGAGCGCGATGCAGTCGCCCGCCTGCAGGGCGTGCAGGCGTTTCATTCCCTCAGGCGTCCAGAAGGGATGCTCCGCCGTTGCCAGCACCTCGAACCCTGCGAGGGTGCGCAGCCGATACACGCGGTTGCGCGGGCGTACCTGCAAGACCGCGCCCACGGGCGCCGCCTCCCGAACGCCCTCCCCGAGGCGGAAACATGTCACGCGCTGATTCAGCCACTGCTCCTGCAGGCTCCCGATGCGGAACCAGTAGCCATGCTCGGTCAGCACGCGCGTGTCGGGATGGAGGCAGTTGATATCGTACCCCACCCCCCCTGGCGAAATCACGCCCTCTTCCAGATCCATCGCGGCGACGCCCCCAATCGGAAAGCCGTAGCCCCAGTGGATGTCGGGCATCGCCAGCGACGCCTTCACGATTCCAGGCAAAAACGCCACATTCGCCACCTGCTCTGGAGCCTGATCCTGCTTGATCTGCTCCATCATGCGCTTGCTGGCATAAATAATCCCATCCACGCGCATGCCGGGCTTGTAGCTTTGCGGAATGCGCCAGCGATACTCGTCAATCTGCTCCAGTGGACCCTTCCAGACCTCGCTCACGGTGGATCCCTCCCGCAGACTCGGTATTATACCCACCAGTAGAGTCAGGCGGCGAGGCTGAATCGATCTGTACCTGAACCTTTCCCTCGCGCAGGTAGAGGTCGCGCTTCGGATAAGGAATCTCGATCCCATGTTCTTTGAACTTGTCGTAAATCGCAAAGTTCAAATCACTGATGAGTTTGCCCCGCTGATGCACCAGCGTAGTGGACCACACACGCAGCTCGAACTCTACTGCGCTCTCGCCAAACGCCATCAGGCGCACGGCAGGGGATGGATCTGGCAGAACATCGGGGTGACTCTCGGCAACCTCGTAGAGCAGTTTTTCCACAAGGCGCAGGTCGCTGCCATAAGCGACGCCGACGGGGATTTTGAACCGCACGCGCGGGTCGTCGCGAGTCCAGTTGACCACAGGCTCCTGAATCAGGATGGAGTTCGGCACCACAATCGCGATATTATCGTTGGTGAGAATGGTGGTCGCCCGCGCCCCGATTTGCACCACCTTGCCTTCGATATTGTTAACCACCACACGGTCGCCTACCTTCACGGGGCGCTCCAGCAGCAGGATTAGCCCGCTGATAAAGTTATTCGCGATATTTTGCAAGCCGAAGCCGATTCCCACACCCAGTGCCCCTGCGAACACACTGAGGGCGGTGAGGTCAATCCCTGCGCTCTGAATGATGGCTAACGCGCCGAAGAAGAACACAAAGTAGCGCACCAGCGTGCCAATCGCCTCGCGGGCGCCGATGTCCAGGTGCGTTCGCCGAAGCGCGCGGACAGTCAACCGCCGCGCCAGCGCCGCCAGCCAGTAGAGCAGAAACAGACTGACCAGCACGATTAGCAGGGCGCCTGCTGTAATCGCGCTATCGCCAATGTGAAAAAGAGGCGTCTTCAGCCACTCGATAACATCCCGCATGAGCTTCGGAAAGCCCGCCATACGCGAGAAAATTGGCAGTCGCTTCGAATTATCCTGCTGGGAAAAGTGGCTGGACTCCTGTTCGCCGACGGCGGGAATTTACGTATCCGTCGAGCTATAATTAAGTACAGCAATACCAGCGGCAGGAGGAGGACGATGAGAGCGATAGGCGTGCTCTTTACGGCACTGCTTGTATGCATGGGGGGCGCTCAGGACCGAATTTCTGCGAGAGCGCAGCTTCTCCACCTCGTTCCCAGCCACATGGCGTTCCAACCCGATGGACGCCACCTGGTGATGATGTACGGGTACCTTGTAGCAATCTACGACACACAGCAGGACAAAGTTGTCCGCGTTCGTGGGCACTAACGGTTCGATAATAGCCGTGACTCAACCATCGTCCCTTGCTTTGTATGAAACGAACACCCTGCGCCTGATTCGCACATTCGACTCGTCGCTTGAGCTGATTCAGCTATCGCCGATGGGCAACTGGGTTGCACTGTGCAGCCGCAGTCGAACGAGCGCGACGGTCTACCTCGTGAACCTGTACGATGGTCGTTCATACAGTTATGGGTATGACAATTTGTATTCAAGCGCTTCCTCTGCTACCCAGTATCCCAAGGTCTGCTTTGCTCCGAATGAACAGCATGCTGTTGTGGTCGTTGCGCCACAAACCCCCGCTTCTCCTCGGGCGTTTGTGATTCGCCTGGCAGATGGCGTTGTGGAAAACCAGTTCGAATTCGGTGATTCGTACACGCTCCCAATAAAGCTCTCTACATCCCCGTCGGGGCGCTCTATGGCGGTCTACGCATGGCATCGTGAGGCAACCACAGGGTGCCTGCTGGAGGTGGAGCTGCTAACAGGAACCCAGCGCGTGCTTTACAGTGAAATGCCCGAAGTAGAGGCGTTGGGTTTAGCGTGGCTCCCGGACGAGACTCTGTTGTTCAGTGCAGGCTACGAAATCTGGGTTGTTGCCAACGGCGTCCGACAGAAGGCGATTGCGACAGGATTTTTCGCACGGGACATAGCGGTGCAACCAGGTACGCAGCGCCTGTTCGCCGCGCACAGGCACGGTGTGCACAGAGTAGATTTTGAGGGCACGCATGCCACTGTCTATGAAGGGAGAACCACTCAGACTTTCTGGGCATACGAAGATACTATGCTTTCTCCAAACCGCGAGTGGGTGGTCGTGCCGAAGTACGACTCTACCGTTCGTCAGTGGGGGTTGTCCGTGCGCCGTGCGCATGACCTGACGGAGACACACTGGATTGCCACCGGCACCTTTACAATCCCTGTAGCCGTTTCCGATGATGGGCAACGACTGGTGACTCTCTCAGGAAGTGGACAGTTCCGCCTGATGGATGTGAGTTCAGGGCAAGCACTCTGGCAGCGTACTTACTCTTTCTCAGGAACTCCGGTCGCCCTCTTCTTACCCGACGGCAGCGGTATCATCCTGTGTACGGGAATGGATCTGTACCAGATCGACAACAACGGCACTGAAGTGTGGCAACTGGCGATTGTCCCTTTCCCTTTGAAACCGTTTGCTATCACTGCTGATAACAAGGTTCTTGCGCTCCGTAGTGTGTTCAACGGCAGCGAACTTCTTGGGATTGATATTGCGACCCGTGAGGTTCAAACCCTTTACCGCAGCTATCAGGGACTTCAACAGGCAGCCCTGACTCCTGACAGCAACTACCTGGCGCTCAGTCGAAAAGACAGCAGCGACTTCTGCAGCATCCTGCTCTTTCGGTATCCCTCTATGGAACAGCGAACAGCCCTGCTGATTGAAAACTACTATCACTACGATCCCGTTGTCGGTCTCCGGCTTGTCCCCGCGGTCATGGACTCCTATGCAGGCAATAACGAGTTCCATGTGCTCGCTCTGGGAACCGTAAATATTATCGATGCTGAAACGGGGCGCCTCGTGCGCCGAATCCCTATGCAGAATCCTTACGGAAGTGCTTTCTGGCGCACTCCGAACGGCTGGATTACCCACACCGTCGATCCTACAGACCAGAACCCACGACTCGTCCTCCACTATGCCAGCGACGCGCCGCGAATCAGCGCTATTTCAGTTCCAGCTACTGCGGCGGTGTTCGCGGATGAGCACGGTGTGATTTTCTCAGGCGATATCGGCGGCGTTCTGTGGAACACGAGCTCCAACTCGTGGGACTACCAGCGGCTTGCAATCTTCCTGCGAGAGATAGCAGGGAGTGGATCGATACTGGGTCGCTGTGTTGTCGGCGAGGGCTACCTCCTAACGATGGGGTGGCAAGGAAGCGGTCTATACTGGTATGCTTATGAGTGGCCGACACTGCGCTTTCTCACAGGCGGCCCCACCTCCTATGGTAGCCTGCTTGCGCGGCGGTACGATGCGTTTGCACGCAACCGGGAGCTCTACAACTGGGTTACAGGGCAAGTTGTATGGCGCGCTGCCGACACAGGACTGTCTGGAATCCAGGCTGTGGGGTTCTCCCCGAACGGGCACTATGCTCTGATCACGCTCAATTCGGGCGTCTCATGGATGTACGACACCCGCACGAACCAACCGCTCTGGAGTCGGGCGCGAGACTTGTCCTTAGCCCGTTTTTCTCTCGATTCGCGTTATCTCCTGGACTACTCCAGCGTATACGATGTGCAGACGGGAGCCCTTGTGCTCTCTTCTCCCCTGCTCGAGTCAGCAATCTACTTTGACGGGCGTTTCGTCGTGTTATCTCAGAGAAGTCCCGAGGGCATCTATGTCTATCACCTTGTGGACTTCCCTACGATGCGTATAATTGCCCAGCTCGACGAAACCCAGACAGCCACGATTTACGATGTGAGTTTCGCGGCTTCTCCCGACAACCGATGGCTTATGTTCACCGCTCGTGAATACAGCGCCCTGTTCCCCAACCCCTACGGCCGTATGGAGGGTGATGCGAATCTGGATGGCTGTGTGGACGATGCCGATTTACTGCTCGTGCTGTTTAATTTCTCAGATACAGGAGGACTTGCAGACCTCAACTTCGATGGGATTGTGGACGACGCCGATCTGCTGAGCGTGCTTTCTCATTTCGGGAGCGGCTGCTGAGCGAAAGATTCCCTCAGCCATGCAAGGGGAAACCCACTTTGGTTTCCCTCAGCGGTAGAGAGAACCGAGCCATGCGGTTCCTCTACCGCTAAAACCGCCCAAAGCGATAGCAAAGAACTATCTCCCTGACAGGCACTGGTGCCGTTCTCTGGGAACTCTCTCTCCAGTAACCCCGTATTAATCACGTGGAGGTGTATCATGCAGGCGAATGTCGGCAGCCTCGACCGCGCGGTGCGCATCCTGCTGGGCGCTGCCCTGATTGTGTGGGGTCTCTACGCCCATAACTGGTGGGGACTGCTGGGGGTTCCCCTGCTCCTGAGCGGGCTGACAGGCTACTGCTTCCTCTATAAACTCTTCGGCTTCACCACCTGCAAAGCACGCTAAGCCCCGCTTCAAGAGCCTGAGTCCGTCCGAAAACCGCCCTCATGCAATTTTCGGGAACCTTTTGGAGCCTTCTCCCGTAATGCATGGTACACGGTACTCACATCACTATATGGAGGTACAGCGATGTCAAAAGGGATCACCGAAAAGGTCAAAATCAACGATCAGGAGTTTGAGATTCGGCTCCTGCCGATTACACCGCAGACCGACAACACCACGCCCACGCTGAACCCGGCGACGGCAACACCGCCCAGAACCGAGGAAGTGGTGCGCGAACTGCCCTCGGTCACGCGCCTGCCGCGCTGGGAGGACGGCGCTCCAGCTTAAAGCACACCGGCATTGGGGGGTGCCCGGAGTAGGGCATGGGGCAATCCCATGCTCTACTCCTTTTACAGGAGGCAGAGGATGAACACCGACAAGCGTCTGGAACGGATTGCTTTCGAGCTGGCGCTCTGCGTCGCCACCTATTCACGCACGAAAGAGGGCACATATGACGACGAATCGGGGGCGTGGGTGATTATCCGCGACTTTCCCCTGCCAAAGGGCTACAACTACGAGACCACCGATGTGCTGATTCTGCTCCCGCCGAACTATCCGCAGACGCCGCCCGACCGGTTTTATGTAGACAGCAATCTGCGCCTTGCGAACGGCAAGAAGCCAGCGCACATCTTCTACGACGACACACACGACCCCAATAGCGCCATCTATCAGGATACACCTCCAGAGATGGTTGGCTGGACTGCTTGCTGTTTGCACATTCACGAGTGGAAACCCGCCGCGAACCCCGTCGATGGGCACTGCCTGCTGAGCGTGTGTGCGCTGATTAAAAATGCCTTTGAACGGTGGAAACATGACTCCAGTCTCTTACGGTGAGGTGCGCATTCCAGAGCGCTTATGGCGTCAGCTGGAGGCGATTCTGCTGAGCGAGCGCACGCTGGAGACCAAGTGCTTCATGCTCTGCGAAGCGCTGGAGCTGCCAGGGCGCACGGTGTTCCTTGTGCGTGAGCTGGCGCCGCTCTCAGACGAGGATTACGAGGAGCGCTCGCCTTCGCTGGTGGTTACACGACCCGAGTTTGTCTATCGCCTACTGGAGCGGTGCTACCGCGAGAACCTGTCGCTGCTGGAAGCGCATTCCCACCCGTGGGCGGGGCACGCGCGATTCTCCGCAACCGACCATCGCAGCGACCGCGAGAAGTTCCGCGCCACCGAGAGCCTCTCACCCCCATTCCGACATGGCACGCTAGTGTTCGGCAACGACATGAGCTTCGAGGGGCACATGTGGGATTGGGTCTCCCGGCAGGTGGCGCCGATTGTACGGATGGCGATTGTGGGCGTGCCCTACCGTCTGCAGTACGCGACGCCGTATGCCCATGGGGGCTACGACTCGGCGGTGCAGAGCGTGTATGATCGTCAGGTGCGGGCGCTGGGCGCGGAGGGGCAGGCGATTCTGGCGGAGCTGACCGTTGCGCTGGTGGGCGCGGGCGGGCTGGGGTCGCAAATCGGGCAGGCGTTGGCGCATCTCGGCTTCGGACAAATCCTCTGGATCGACCCCGACCGACTGGAACTGACGAACCTCAACCGCGTGGTGGGCGCGACCTATGCGCAGGCAAAACGCGGCGTACGCAAAGTCAAAGCGCTGGCGCATCGGCTGAACCGTCTCTGCCCGCCCGATGCCCCGCGCCGCGTCGTTCCCATCCCTGCCGATGTGCGCGCGCCAGAACTGATAACGCTCCTGCTGGGTTGCGACCTAATTATCGGCGCGGTGGACTCCGCCACCGTGCGCCAGTACCTGAACCTGCTTGCGGTGTGCGGGCTTATCCCCTATCTGGACGCAGGGGTGGGCATGCGAGCAGAGTACGGACGCATCCACATGGGCGGGGGACAGGTGCAGGGAGTGGTACCCTCTGAAACAGCGTGCCTGACCTGTGTGGGCAATCTGGTGCAAGCCAGCGTAGAAGAGCAGCTCACGCCCGAACAGCGCGAGCGCTCCGTCCGAGCGGGCTACATTCAGGGCGAGCGCATCCCGAACCCGCAGGTGGTCTTCCTGAACGGCGTCGTGGCGAACCTGCTGGTGTGGGAAGCCGTTAAACTCTGCACGGGCTGCCAGCAGGTGCATCCGTATGTCTACTACGACCTGATTGAGCAGACGACCTTTCCTGTGGACGCCCCGCGCAACCCGAACTGCTATCTCTGCGGCGATTCGCCCGGCAGCTTGCTGGGCACAGGGGTCAAGGGTGTGCAGGGGTTTGTGGAGCAACGCAAAGCGCGTCCCATCCCCACGCCGCGCCAGCCCGAAAGTAAAAAGGAGGTTGTCAACGCCGAATGAAACCGATCCCCCCGAACCGTCGCTGGAACGGGGAGTCAAACGACACACCGCAGCCGCCTGCCGATGGCATTCGCGAACTGCTCCCCGAACTGCTTGATGCGATTGTGGCTTGCCGATTTAACCCGCCTCAGGTTCTGGAAATTGCGAACCCTGACGAGACGGCAGAAGCAAGGGTGAGTGTTCCGGCGCCTCCTGCCCGCTACAGGGCGACCTGCAGGGCATGCTTGCAGCCGATTCAGGTGGGGGATCCAATCGTGCGCCATGCGCAGGCGGGTTGCTGGGTACATCAGGCATGCTACGATCGTCCCCTGCAGCCGACGACGCGTTCCCTGGTTGTGGCGCAATATGACGGCTACTGTCGCATTTGCCGTGGAGGGATCCGTGCGGGCGAACTCATCACGTGCGTGCAAGGGCGCGGCTGGGTTCACGCCCACTGTGCGGAGGATTGACCTAAGCCCACAGTTCAAGCGGCAGTTCCTCAAAGAGCACGTCGCGCTCGCGGCTCTCTTCGTACAGCGCAACCAGTTCAGGGTCAGGCGTCTGGTTTCCGGCCAGTTGCGCTATCAGTGTGGCAATCCCCTCGAAGCGGCGCCAGTGGTCCTGCACGCGCGCTTCAGCATAATCGCGTGCGGATTGGGTCGTAATCAGGAAGGTCCAGTCCGAGGATTGTAGCAGCAACAGCTCGCGCGCCAGCTGCTGGAGAGAGGGCTGAAGCGCAGGCTCCTTCCCGTGCTGGCGCACCAGATTCAAAAATCGCACCTCCGCACGGTAGAGGCGCTCCCACACCCACTCGGTTTGCTCGTTGAACCAGATGGCATGATAGCCCCCTTCGCCCCACGAGCCTTCGGGCAGGAAGAGGGTCTCTTTCGGAGGATAGCGCTTCAAATAGGCGCTGGCGGTGAGCATCTCGATTTCGGGGTCGTTCGCAATCCGCCGAATGACGGCATAGAGCCATTCGGGGCCCTCGTGCCACCAGTGCCCGAACAGCTCCGTATCGTACATCGAGACCAGCGCGCCAGGCGTCCCCGTCTGGCGATAATAGTCGTATAGCGCTCCCTTAATCAGGC
>JBBIQJ010000023.1:0-21534 GCA_037442385.1 Armatimonadota bacterium | reverse complement strand
CATATCGGCGTGGTCCCAGTCGGCGTCGTCGGGCATCTGCTTGACCACAATCGCGTCTTTGATGCCGATCTTCTCGAACGCCTTGTTCCACTCGAGGATGCCCTCACGCACCGCGTCGCGATACTCGTAGGGGATGGCGTTATCCAGCCAGAACACGATGGGCTGCTTGGGGGGCGAGAGGGGGGCGTTCGGGTCAGCTTTTTCCAGATGCCAGCGCAGGATGTAGCGCTTCGTCTGGTCGGGCACTTCGTTGTTCATGTCCAGAAACTCGGTGGTGAAGTATCCCACGCGCGGGTCGTAGTAGCGCGGGCGATAGCCGTTATCTGTGGGCAGCTCCCAGAGGTTGTAGTTGACGGTGATTGGCAGGCTGCGCGGGTCCGCGAGGTTCGCCCCGCCCAGCAGACTGCCCAACAACCCAACCAGACCGCCCCCGCGCCCCTGACTGCCCGTGAAGTGATAGGCGGTCTGCACAAACAGGTTGTTGGGGAACACCTTGACCTGGTTGTAGACGGTTTTCTCGCGGTCAATCGAGTAGTTGCCGCCTGCCGCCGCGCTTGCCAGTTGTTGAATCTGAATCAAATCCGAGCGGAACAGGTTGGAGACATCAATCAGGAATTTCTTACCCTCTTTGTCTTTCGCCTCGATCTTGAACGCTTCCAGGTAGGCGTCGGCGAAGGAGCGCTCCACCGAGCGCCCTATCGGGGTGTTCGGGTTCGCACGGAAGCCAATATTCGGCACGACCAGCAGAATCTGCTCATCGCGCTTGATGAACTTGAAGAGAATGTCGTTGATGGGACGCCCCGGCGCCAGAATTATGGACGGCAGTCCCTCACTGACCGTGGCTTGCAGGAAATAGAGTTTTTCGAGCTGGTCCTCCCGCACTTCGAGGTAGAAGGTGTCTTTGCCTGCTTCTTTCTTGCGGTAAAGTGTGAAGAGACCCTCCATCTTCTCGAAGTCTTTGGTAACTTCCTCGATGGTCTTCTCTTTCTTCTTGCTCTCTTCCTTCTTCTCGGTCTGGTCGGTCTTCTGTTCCGCCTGTTCGTTCTTCGTTTCGGCGGGTTTCTGTTCCGCGGGTTGCTGGTCTACTTTGGGGGTTCCGTTTTCGCCTTCAGGCAGGGGCGAGCCTTCAATGCGTTCAAATTCGAGCGTGGCGCTGGCGGGCGCCGTCACGCCGCCCTGACCGAACTCCATGCCCGAAACAGTTGCCTTGCCGTAGACTACATCGCCTGTGCGCACCTCCACGAGCGCCTCCACTTCGGCGGTGAGCTTGCTTTCGCCCCCTGCTTTATACGCGCTCTGGATTCGGGCGACACGAATGCCCTTCCATGTTTCAAAGCCTTTCAGGGTGTATTCCACCTGGGCGGTGGCTGTGCCGAGTTTGGCGTTTTCTTCGAAGGCGTAGTTCCACTTATCGCCTGCACCAACAGGCTGAGCGGGATAAACGAACGAAAAAACCTGGCTCAGATGGCGCTGGTCGCCTTCGGCTTCTTCTTCGCGAGTCGTCTCGCGGGCAATCAGTTCACCGTTGGGTTTGATGGTGGTGGTCGTCTTGATAGAAAGCGCCTCGGGCGGGGTAGGCGCTTTCTGCCCGTTGAAGCTCATTTCGTAAGACTCGACCGAAGATTCCTGCTTGATGTTGCCTTCGGGCGAGACTTCCAGAATTTTCTGGACGCTGACCGTCGTAACCTCAAGGTTGAAAGTCTGTCCTGCGGCTTCGATGGCAAGCGTGCCAGCGAGGCGATAGCGCATTGTCTGTCTGGGTTTTGCTTTATACTGCAGGAGAACCTTCTCTTGAGCGGATGCGCCAGCAATCAGCAAAACTGTTAGCATCCACAGCCATGCTATGCGTGTTCTAACCATAGTTCCCTCCATACACGAGAATAGTATACCGAAGCGGCCCAGGGGTCAGTCCCCCAGATTCTGGTGGAAGGGGTTGCCCCCTGCGCCGCTGGGTTTACGCACGAGCGTGTCGCTGCTGTCTTCCAGTAAGGTGAGCCATTCGGGGGCGAACGGCGCCTGTAGGGTGAAGGTCTGCTCCGATTCGGTGAGATAGACGACATGCTTGACCTCCACGCCGCGCTTCCCCATCAGGCGAAGGGGGATACGCAGGCGGTAGGGGCGTGAAGTACCCGACTGGCGCAGACGCACCGCAACTTCCCAGCGGTCGTCCACAGTTTTGACGCCTAGCGGAACCATCTCCACAACGGGGAACTCCGCGCGGAATATCCACTGGTCAAAGAACCAGCGGTAGTCCTTCTGAGTCGCCTCATTCACCGCTTGCAGGAAATGGTTCCACTCGCTGGCTTGCCCTGCACGATTTCGAAGAAAACGGCGCATCGCCTCCAGCATCGTCTCGCGCCCCAGTTCGTTTTCGAGCATTCTCATCACATAGGCGCCGCGCATATAGCCTGCAATCGCCATCACATCGTCGCGGGGCACATTCGCCGCGCCAATAGGGACAGTACGTCCGTTGATAGACTGCGCCCCTACCTGCATCGTGCCATCCGTGCCCTTCTGGAACAGCACTGAATCCACATACTGCGTCAGCGACTCGTTCCAGATAGAGTTGAGGTAGGTATTGGGTACAATCCCGCCCCACCAGGTGTGCGCCAGCTCGTGCGTGCATGCCCACAGCGTGATGGCAGGATCCAGAAAGGTGAACGAGTACGCCTCCAGCCCTGAAAAACCAAATTGAGGCGTTTCCACCACATAGAAGTGGGAGTAGGGGTAGGGGGTGAGAATCGATTCAAAGTAATCCATCGCCTGCGCGGTTTTGCGGGCAATCTGTTCGGCACGGGCGCGGTCAGCCTTGAGCTGATAGACCCGAATCAACCGATTAGAACGCTGGGAGCGCACCTCCGCGCCCACCTGAAACGGTCCCGCCACCATCGAAAAGAAGCACACAGGCAGATCGTTTTGATAGGTGAAAACGGCTTCCGATTCGGTGCGGGTTTCTTTCTGAAGTTCGCCCTGACCTATCGCAATCCAGTCGGGAGGCGCGTGAATCGTGACGCGGTGGCGGGCAGGCAGACGCCCGATATGGGGATACCAGTAGGAGCAGAGCAGGGCATACTGCTCGCCGACCCGATCGTTGGGCAGGTACCAGATCGTCCCTTCATACTCCATCTCGACGGTAAAGGCGTCGGGCAGAAGCTTGGAATCCTGAATCCAGAGCAGACCGCCCACGCGCCCTGCCCAGAGGGTATCGGGGACGCGGCTTTCTGGGCTAAACTGACTGACCAGCGGGATGGGCGTGCCGTTTAGTTTGACGCTCTTGACGCGATAAGGAGCGTTCAGCCGCATCAGCAGGGCTTTGTCTTCGGGAACAACCCGCCTGACGGTAAAGCGGTTCATAAGGCGCACGGAGCGCGCCTTCGGCTTCAGCCAGAGTTCAATATCGTGAAACTCTATCCGAAACGGCACTGCCACCGATTCGGGCACTTCGGGCGCGAGTTTGAGACCGTCTGGGGTTTGCACAATCGGATGTGCCCGGTCGCAGAGCTCTTCTACCAGCTGGAACTTGGAGAACAGCAGCCACCATTCGCTGGGTTTGCCGTAGCCTTTCGGGGCGGGCATCAGCCCGGCGGACCAGTTGGGCAGGCGGTCGTCGCCTGTGAGCCAGGTGTGCCAATGAATCACCTCGGGCGTTTCGCCGAGCGCACGCAGCGCGCGCACATCGTTCGCCGCGAGAATACGGCGCACCTCGGCAAGCAGGCTTGCAGGATCGGCACGTGTTTGGGAGCGGTTTGCCGTGAGAGTCAGCCCAAGAGTGAGCAAGAGTATAAAAAAAGCCATCCAGCGCATCAAGGGGAATTATACCACCTGTGCCCGTAGAAGTCCCATAACAAAATGGTCGGGGCGCCCGGACTCGAACCGGGGACCTCCTGCACCCAAAGCAGGCGCGCTGACCATACTGCGCCACGCCCCGACGCTTCGATTATACCTAAACGGGAAACCCGAACGCCCGTAGCGCCTCGCGCCCCTCCTCCGAGATTCGCTCGGGAGTCCACAGGGGATCAAAAGTAAACTCCACCTGAACATCCTGCACGCCAGGCAGGCTCATCACCCGGTCGCGAATCTCGTCGGCAATCATATCGCCGACGGGGCAGCCGGGCGCCGTGAGCGTCATGAGAACATGGACCTCGCCCTGGTCAGAGACCTGCAGGTCATAGATCAGCCCCAGATCGGCGATATTGAGCGGAATTTCGGGGTCGTACACATCGTGCAAGATTTCCCAGACCTGTTCGCGCAAAGTGTTGTTCATAGGATCGCTCCTTGTTGACGCGCCATCGCCTCCAGTCGGCGGATGCGCTCTTTGACGGGCGGGTGCGTGCTGAACAGTGCCATCAGTCCGCCGCCGCTAAGCGGGTTCACGATATACATATGGGCGGTTGCAGGCTCTGCGTGGTGTATCGGGATGCGCTGGGTCGCGAGCTCCAGCTTGCGCAGGGCGTTTGCCAAGCCAATCGGCGTGCCTGCAATCTCCGCGCCCACGCGGTCCGCTTCATACTCCCGCGAGCGCGAGATGGCTAACTGGATAATGGTGGCGGCAATCGGCGCGAGAATCAGCAACGCCAGCGCGGCAATCGGATTGCCACCACGCTCATCGCGGCTACTCCCAAACAGGCTCGCATAGTAGAACATATGCGCCAGATACGAAATCGCGCCGGCAATCGTCGCAGCGACCGCCATGATGAGCGTGTCGCGATTCTTGATGTGCGCCAGCTCGTGGGCAATCACTCCCTCCACTTCCCGACGGTCCATCAGGCGCAGAAGCCCCTGCGTGATGCCCACCGCGGCGTGATGCGGGTCGCGCCCCGTCGCGAAAGCGTTCGGCTGCTCTTCCGGAATCAGATAGAGCCGCGGCATGGGCAGGTTCGCACGCTGGCAGAGCTGACGCACCATCGCGTACAGCTCAGGCGCCTCCTGCTCGCTCATCGGCTGAGCGCCGGACATCGCCAGCACCAGCTTATCGCTGAACCAGTACGCTCCCAGGTTCATAATGGCTGCCAGCACCAGAGCCACAAGCAGCCCTGTTTGACCCCCCAACATATTGCCAATCGCAATCAAGAGTAGGGTCAAAGCGGTGAGGAGAATACCGGTTTTCAACAGATTGAACAACGCCATAGTACCTATACACCTCCTGCCGAATTATACCCCTGCCTCGGGGCGTGAGTTCCGCAAAACTGGTAAAATCCGTAGGCAGGAAAGCCTTGTTTCCCCGCGTAATTTAAGAAACAGGAACATCCGTGGGGGGCATCCTGTCCAACAGGGGTAGGTTCCGCAGAGGGGTGAATTTTCTGTGCGATGGCTGGTTCTTGTGTGTTTTCTGGCTGGTTCCCTTGTTTACCAGAGCCGATGGCATGAGCCGGGGGTGTATGCTTCGCCGACGCCGAGGCGTGTTCAGTCCAAGCCCACAAAGTCGGTTGTGCTGGGATATCGCAAGGTAGGGAGCGTGCCTGTGCAGGTGGTTACGGTGGACATGAACAATCCTTATGTTCGGGTGAGCGTGGTCGCTTCCGAGCATATCGGGCGCGCGGAATCGGTGTGGAACTTGC
Source organism: Armatimonadota bacterium (assembly GCA_037442385.1). Classification (GTDB taxonomy): domain Bacteria; phylum Armatimonadota; class Fimbriimonadia; order Fimbriimonadales; family GBS-DC; genus LDYB01. The sequence continues at coordinate 15,976 of JBBIQJ010000023.1, read as the reverse complement.
TGGCGCGTTCGCGCCCCACGGCTGCCATCACGGGCACCTATTTCGGTTCTAACACCAAAATTCCCGTCGGTGATATTGTCATTGAAGGCGAGCGTGTTCACTTCGGCGGGGTCGGCACGGCGCTTTGTATCACCTACGATAACCGCGTGCGTTTCGTGCGCCCGCCGCTCCATCGCCAGGTGTCGTGGAGCGACTACTACACCGTGCTGGGCGCCGGACCGCGCCTGCTGGTGAACGGCAAGGTAGCGCTCTATCCGCAGGGCGAAGGGTTTCGTGATAGGCGTGTCTACGCGCGAACCGCACGCACCGCGGTGGGCATTACGAAGAATAACAAGCTGCTGATGGTCGCATCGCGCCACCCGATGAGCCTGCGCCAGCTGGCGTGGGTTATGAAAGGGCTGGGCGCGAAAGACGCAATAGCCCTGGATGGCGGCTCGTCCACATGCCTCTACTATCGGGGGGAGCTGAAAATCCCGCCGCGTCGGCAGCTCACCAACCTGCTGGTGGTCTACGAAGACGCTCAGCAATACGAGGCGCGAATCGCACGCCTCAAGCCCCAGCACCGGTTTGCGAAGCGCTACTAATCGGACGACGGCTCCGAGTCAATCAGCAGGCGCAGCCGCTCTTTGAGCAGGGCGCTTTCGCCAAGCATACTGAGCGCCTGCTCCAGCATCTGGAGCGCGTCTTCGTGCGCTCCCAGCCACTCCAGCACCCCGGCGGTGATATCGTAGAGGTCCTCAAACACCGACTGGAGCGTGCGCACGCTGGGGGTATATGCCCACTGGGATTTCGCCAGCGTTTGCCACGCCCGTAGCACATAGGGGTAGGCGCGGTCGGGGTTGCCCTCCATCAGCGCCAGCTGAGCCATGCCCACCATCGCCTCGATGCTGTGGGGGTAGTGGCGCAGAATCTGCAGATAGGTCGCCCACGCGGCATGCAGGTCGTACAGTTCAAACTGGTAAATCTCCGCGCGGCGCATCAGCGGGTAAAAAGCATTCGGCTCAAGGCGGAGCCACTGATCCACATACTTCAGAGCGCGGGCAGGGGCGCCCTCTGCGGAGGCGCGCTCGATCAGCTCGTCCAGCGCGGCAATCGCAATCTCGCGGGCGCGCCACGCAATAATGGGAGTCTCCAGCAGCACCAGAGGCAGGGCGGTTTCTAATGCCAGCTCGTAGTCGCCGTCGATAAGGAACTGGTTCGCCTCGTCGCAGGTGGCTGCCGCTTCCAGAAGGGCTTGAACCCCCTCGTGGTCGATATGCTTCTTAAGGATGGACGCCATCCGATCGCTGGTGGTGATTTCGGATCGCATCGTTCTACGGATAGTATACCCTATCGGGCGCCGTTTTCCTGCAGTACGCGATAGACATCCTGCATCAGGCGTTGCACCTCGTTTTTATCCACGCCGTTGTAATAGCCCCGAATCTGCCCCTTGCTGTCCACCAGCACGAACTTCTCGCTGTGGATGAAGTCGTGTTCGCCTCCCTGCTGTTCGGGTGGGGCAGGGCTGACCCCCAGCTTGAAGCTGTTGCGGGCAACGCGATAAATCACCTCCTTGTCGCCCGTGAGGTAATGCCACTTGCCCCGTTGCACGCCCCACTTTTCGCCGTACCGTCGCAACACTTCGGGCGTGTCGGTTTTTGGGTCCACTGTGAAACCCACAATAAGCACATTCGGGTTATTCGCAAACTCCAACTGCACATCCGCCATGTTGCGGTTCATGATAGGGCAAATGGAGGGACAGGTGCTGAAAAAAAAGTAGGCAATCCATACCTTCCCCTTCAGGTCGTCAAGGCTCACGGTCTCGCCCCACTGGTTTGTCAGGCGGAACGATTCGGAGACCCTACCGAACACGCTCAGCGGCCCTTCGGCGGGCTTCGCCGTTCGGGTTAGCGCATAGATGAAAAACGCAATTGAAGTCGCCAGCAGGAGCCACGAAAACGCCATTAGCAAGCGTGTCGGTCGCATGGCTATCTTATGAGCATCAGCGCAAAGAGCGCGGTCCATAGCACGCCCATGAAGTGCCAGTAGAGCGTGCCCATCTCAACATGGAGCGTGCTGGGCAGGCTCTGGCGCATGGTGGCAAACAGCAGGAAACCGAGAAACACCAGTCCACCCAGCAGGTGCGCCCCGTGCAACGCCGTGAACACATAGAACAGACCTGTGAAGATGTTGTTGCCTGTTTGGTGGATTTGTTGCGCGAGCGCCACCCAGCTTGCACCCTGCAAAGTCAAAAACAGCACGCCCAGCACCAGTGTAAGCGTCAGCCCAAAGCGGACTCCACTCAGCCGATGCTGGCGGGCACTATTGAGCGCATGCTGGCAAAAAATGCTACTGATGAGAATCACCGCCGTGCTGACCCAGCTGATGGGTGGCACATTAAAGGGAAAATCGCCACGAACGGGGAGACGATAGACAAAAATCGCGCCAATGGCTCCAAACATCATCAAAATGGCTGTCAGAAAAATGTACATCCCCAAGCGGGTCGCGCCGGCGGGGTCAGGTGCTGGCTCTCCGGAATCGCCCCCATCATAGCGGCGCAGAGGTACATCGGTGCCGTGTCCCACTGACCCCCGATTGGATCTGGAACGAACCTTTGTACGAGTCATCGTTTTCGACCTCCTAGCGTGTCAGGATAGCAGCGAGCAATAGAACGGGTAGATAGAGTACCGAAGCTATCAGCACTCCCCGAGCGGTCAGCCGTTCAGGGTTTTGATAGAATCGCCACGACAAGCGCAGATGCCACAGCCCCAAAGCCCCCGCGATCGGCAGGTAGAGCCATGGCTTTTGCACATACAGTGTGAAAGTCAGGCTAAAAAGCGCCAGCGCCAGTGTATACCAGAGGGTCAGGCGAGCCGTCGCCTTGCCATCGGCACCTGCGTAGGGAAGCATGCGGAAGCCTGCCGCCGCGTAGTCGTCCCGATTCATCCACGCAATCGCCCAGAAATGGGGGAACTGCCAGAGGTACTGAATCGTGAACAGGAGAAGCGCTTCGGGTGTAATAACCCCATGCGCCGCAGCCCAGCCCGCCAGCGGCGGAATCGCGCCCGGAACGCCCCCAACCGCCGTGCAGAGATGCGTGCGGCGCTTGAGTGGCGTATACACGAACGCATACAACGCGATAGAAATCGCCCCCAGCCACGCTACCAGACTGTTGACCCAGAGCGCCAGAATGACCACGCCCGCGATGCCCCAGAGGGTTGCCACCAGCCAGCCTTCCGACACGCCGACCTGCCCCGCAGGGATGGGACGCGAGGCAGTCCGCCTCATGCGAGCGTCATACTTCCATTCAATCGCTTGATTGTAGGCATTCGCCGACGCCACCACCAGCCACGAGCCGATCAGTGTCGCCACAACCAGCCCCGGCGACAGCGACTGCCCCCAGCCGCCCAGCACCAGCCCTGCCACAGTGGTCAGCCAGACCAGAATCGTCACGCGGGGCTTGCTCAGGAGCCAGTACGCGCGCAGTTTCTGAACTCTCATCTCAGCCCCAGCCAGAGCCGCTGGGCGAATCGCTGCTTTCATCTGCCCAGAGTATACCCGATTTCGTCAGTCCAATTCGCAGGAATCCCCCCGATTCCTGCTGAAATAGTTCGTGAGGAGGCGACTATGCGAACACTCTGGCTGCTGATAGGGGCACTCGCGATTGCAGGCGTGCTGGTCACGCAGACACTGGCACAACAGAAACAGCCGAAAGAGATTCCGCTCTTCAACGGCAAAGACCTTACAGGCTGGAAGGCGTTTCTTGCCGATCCAAATGTGAAGCCCGAGGAGGTGTGGAGCGTTCAGGACGGGATTCTTATATGCAAGGGCACACCGCTGGGTTATATCTATACCGAGAAGGAGTATCGCGATTTTATTCTCAAACTGGAGTGGCGCTGGGCACCCGACAAGAAACCAGGCAACAGCGGTGTGCTGCTGCGCGTTCACGGCGAACATAAAATCTGGCCCCGCTCCGTCGAAGCGCAGCTGATGTATATGAACTCAGGCGACTTCTGGCTGATTGATGGGTATCCGATGGACACCGATCCGCAGTATGTAGACAAAAATGCCCCATCGCTGGCGCCACAAATCCGCCGAAAAACCCCAGCCCGAATGGAACGAGTATGAGATTATCGTCAAGGGCGACCGCGCCACGCTGAAGGTCAACGGCGAGGTGGTTAACGAAGGCTGGAACATGGAGGTCCGTTCCGGGCATATTGCGCTCCAGTCGGAGGGAGGCGAGATTCATTTTCGCAACATTCGGCTCATCCCACTGGAGTAGGGACTGGGGTATACTCTTGCCGTTATGGGACGCTTGAGCGTGGATTTTCCTTTGATTTTTGAGCGGAGCGTGCCCGGTCGTTGGGGCGTGCGCCCGCCTGTGTGTGATGTGCCCTGCCGCCCGCTTGCCGAACTGCTTGGCGCCGAGAACCTGCGCGCCGAGCCGCCCCAGTTACCTGAAGTGAGCGAACTGGACACGGTACGCCACTACACCCGCCTCTCGCAACGCAACTACGGCATCGACATCGGCTTTTACCCGCTCGGCTCCTGCACGATGAAATATAATCCCCGCATCAACGAAAAGGTCGCCAGCTTGCCCGGGTTCACGCACGCGCATCCCCTTCTGCCCGAATCGCTTTCCCAGGGGGCGCTCCAGCTCATCTACGAGCTGCAGGAAGACCTTAAGGCGATTACGGGGTTTGACGCGGTCAGTCTGCAGAATGTGGCAGGAGCGCACGGCGAACTGCTCTGCCTGATGCTGATTAAGGCGTATCATGAGTCGCGCGGAGAAGGGCACAAGCGCAAGGTGGTGCTGGTTCCCGACTCGGCGCACGGAACGAACCCCGCTTCCGCCGCGCTGTGTGGCTACACTGTGCGCCCCGTGCCGACCGATTCGCAGGGGAACACCGATCTTGCGGCCCTGGAAGCCGCGCTCAGCGACGAAGTAGCAGCGATGATGCTCACCAATCCCAGCACGCTGGGGCTGTTTGACCAGAACGCGCCGCGCGCCTGTGAGATGCTCCACAAAGCTGGGGCGCTGGTGTTTCTAGACGGCGCGAACCTGAACGCGCTGGTGGGCGTCGTGCGCCCTGCTGATATCGGCTTCGACTGCATGCACCTGAACCTGCACAAGACTTTTTCCACCCCCCACGGCGGCGGCGGCCCGGGCGCGGGCGCGGTCGGCGTCGCAAAGCATCTGGAGCCGTTTTTACCCGTGCCGCGCGTGGTGTATCAGGATGGGCGCTATCATCTGGATTACGATTATCCCCAATCCATCGGGCGCGTGCATGCATTTTATGGGAATTTTCTGAATCTGGTGCGCGCCTATGCCTACATCCGCGCCTATGGGGGCAAAGCGTTGCGTCATGTCGCCGAGTTCGCCGTGCTGAACGCGAACTACCTGCTAACGCGGATTCGACACGCCTTCCCGCCCGCTGTGGAGCGCTTCTGCATGCATGAGTGCGTCGTCACTGCCCAGCACTACAAGCAGCGTTACGGCGTGCGCGCGTTCGATATCGCGAAGCGGCTGCTGGATTACGGTTTCCACCCGCCTACGATGTATTTCCCGCTGATTGTGCCAGAGTGCTTGATGATCGAGCCGACGGAAACCGAAAGCAAACAGACACTGGACATGTTCGCGAACGCGCTCCTGGAGATTGCCCGCGAGGCGATGGAGCAGCCCGAACTGTTGAAAAACGCGCCCCACAACACACCCGTGCGCCGTCTGGATGAGGCGGGCGCGGCGAAGAATCTGGTGCTTCGATGGCAGGGGAAGGTGTTCTATCCCAGCGAGGTTCCCGCCTGCGCTTGTTGAGCGAGGGCGTCTGTCCGTCCGAAGGGAACATGGCGCGGGATGAGGCGCTGCTGAACGCCTTCCTGCAGGGCGCCATCCCACCGACTTTGCGAGTGTATCAGTGGGCGTCGCCTGCCATCACCTACGGCGTTCACCAGCGCTTGCCTGAAGCCCTGATTCACGAGGCGGCGCGGCTAGACATCCCCCTTTTCCGACGCCCAACAGGGGGTAAAGCGGTACTCCACGGGCACGACCTGACGCTGGCGCTGGTGTGGCGCCCCCCGCTGGAGCGTCCCTATCCGTTCGCTGTCTACCGCACGATTACGCCCGCGTTTGTGGAAGCGTTTGAGCGGCTGGGTGTGCCCACAAGGGTAGGGAGCACACGCCCGGAATCCCCCCTCGCCCATGCAGGGAACGGGGGGGACTGCTTTGCCAGCGCGACGCCCGCGGATATTGTGCATGCCGAAACGGGCATTAAGATGATGGGATGCGCCCTGCGCGTGCTTCCGGAGGCGACTCTGTTGCAGGCGTCCATTCCCATAGAAGCGCCGCGCGTGCCTGTGGAACGGCTCTTTGGGCATCCGCATCCCACACCGCCGCCCCTGAACCCCGCCGCGCTGACGATGGCGCTCTTCGAGTGCCTTCAGGGAGTGCTGGGATAGCCCTTTGGCACAAAAGTTGCTGTTGCATAGGGCAGTTCCTTGCACCTCCCTCTCTCCGTCGCGCTCTGGCAAGCCCTCCCACCAGAGCGCGATTTTCGTGAGTCTATGGGGTATAATTATCCCTAGTGAACTGAATGAGGTGAACAAGCATGATACGGCTACTGGATTTCGGGGCGAAAACCGAATATGCTATCCGCTCCCTGGCACGACTGGCGCAGCGGGGCGACGGTGCAATCGCCACCGTCAAGGACCTTGCGGCGGAGACGGGAATCTCGGTGCATTTTCTCTATAACATTTTTGATGCTCTCACGCGGGCAGGTATCGTGCGCCCTCATCGGGGTGTACAGAGGGGGTTTTCGCTGGCACGCCCTGCGGACGAGATTAGTTTCTACGATATTCTCGTTGCGGTGGAAGGTCCCATCGAGAAGCATCACTGCTTGCTGGATCACCGCGCGGTGTGTAGCGCCGAGACGCCCTGTGCGGCACACCACCTCTGGCAGAACCTGCGCGATCGTGCTGAACAGGCTCTGCGCTCGGTCAGCCTTGCCAGGATTGCCGAACAGAACCCGCCGTGGGAGCGATTGAAAGAGTCGCTGCTGGTGGAGTAAGGAGGAGTGCGAAAACTGCGCTTCCGCGTTGTGTCATGGTTGAAAATCCGCCATTAAGTGGCGGATTTTCAACCACCTGCTGGGTATACTCTCTCTCGTAATGCTGGAGCGGTGGCTCACGGAGCGTATAGTGGGTTTGATGAGCGTGTTTCCTGTGGTGATGTTGCACGGGGCGCGGCAGGTGGGGAAGACCAAGCTGGCACGCCAGCTCATGACAAAGGGCTATTTGAAACATTACTATAGTTTTGACGACCACGCAACTCTGGAAGCTGCCAGTTCAGACCCTGCGGGCTTTATTGAGGCGTTGCCCGCAGGCAGTGTACTGGACGAAGTTCAGCGTGTTCCAAAGGTTTTACTTCCCCTCAAGGCGCGTATTGATCGGGAGCGTGCCGTGGGGCAGTTTATGCTGACGGGTTCGGCGAACCCTGTCGTGCGCTTTCGGATTGGGGAACCGCTGGTGGGACGAATGGGCGCGGTAACTCTGTACCCCCTGTCGCAGGGCGAGCAGGCTGGCAAGCGTGAGCGATGGCTGGAGCAAGCTCTGCAGGGGCAGCTCTCGCTTGTAGAAACAGAGGCAGGCGATCTCTGGGAGCGCGTGGTAAAGGGCGGGTATCCCAGCGCGGTGCTGGCGCCCACCCCCGAAGCTCGAGCCGAGTGGCTCCGCGGGCATCTGGACGCCCTGCTGACACGCGAAGTGCGCGAGCTGGCGGAAATTCAGCAGGTCAGCGAGCTGGTGTTGCTGGCGCGCCTGCTCGCTGCCAATAGCGTCCAGAGGCTCAATCAGGCAGGCTTATCACACGAGTGCGGTATCCCCCAGACAACGCTCCGCCGCTACCTGAGCCTTCTGGAATCGATGTTCATGCTGACACGCATTCCCGCATGGTACACCAACATCAGCCAGCGCCTACTGAAGACGCCCAAGATTTTACTGAACGATACGGGCGTCGCCTGCGCCCTGCTGGATGTGGATAAGACCCGACTCGTGCAAGACCCCTTGCTACGAGGGCGCATGCTGGAAAGCTTCGTCGGAGTAGAGCTGCTTAAACAAATTGAGTTCAGCGGACAGCGCGTGCGTCTCTATCACCTTCGTACGGCTTCCGGGTATGAAGTGGACTTCGTGCTGGAAAAGGCTTCAGGGGAAATTGTGGGTGTGGAGGTCAAAGCAAGTAGTCGTGTTGATTCAGATGATTTTCGCGGCTTACGGTTTCTGCAATCGATTGTGCGTGAGCGGTGGCAGGTGAGCGTTGTGTTCTACACGGGCACGAAGACGCTTCCGTTCGGCGAGCGCCTCTGGGCGCAGCCCGTGAGTGCGCTATGGGAAACCTCATGAGGAGTGCGGTCTCGCCCAATGCATGCCTGCAGAATTACGATGCTGGAGCGGGCGTGGCAGATTCTCCCTGAAGCGAAGCCTCCCGACGGCGACGGGAACTGTAAAACCTGCGAGGCGTACGAAGCGATTGCAAGAGCGTTGCGCCCTGAACAGCGCCCTATTTAGTGAGCAACATCTTCAGCGGCGGATCATCGGGAAAGCGTTCCAGCCCGCGTTGTGCCCACAGGCGCATCTGCGCATGGTCTCCGTACTTGTAGGCTTTGAGCACCAGCCAGCGGTAGGCGTGGAGCAGTCCCTCGCGCTCAAACGGGTTTTCGGGCATCCAGTTCGTGCCGTTCTCTATGGCTTTGAGCAGGTAGCGCTCCGCTAACTGGGGGTCGTTCTGGAGGATCAGCGCGTAGCGTCCCAGTTCGGTGAAGATGGCAATTGATTGCGGGTTGTTGCGGGCGCCTTCCTGAAGAAACGCCAGCGCCTCCTGCAGGTTGTTCTTGTTGTCAAAGAGAATCATCTGCGCTCCCACCAGGTAGCCCTGCACAAAGGTGGGGTCTGCCCATGTCATTAGGCGATAGAGGGGTAGCACCTCGCGCACGGGGCGATGGAAGTGATGGCGTACATCGAAGTAAGGCTGAATGTGGCGCTCCAGGTCGCCCCAGAGCCAGCGCGGGTCGCGTTCAGGTTCGGGGATGACGCCTGTCTCATCGGTATGGTTGTGCAGCGCGTCGGCACTGGAGGCGCGATGAACCCGCTCCGATTGTTTTTCACGCTCGGTCATCGGGCGCAGGCGCACGCCCCCATGGGTATACTCGTCGGTCTTGAGCCACAGGTAGCCCGCCAGACTGCTCCGAAACTCGCCCATCACCGACACCATCGCGGAGCGGTCGTAGAGCGTGATGGCGTCCAGCGTCTCCGCGCGCTGGGTGTGAACAGGTAGCGCGAGGCGCACGCAGACGCCCGCCAGTACCGCGCTCACGAAAAACCCCCAGATTGTCGGAATCGCTTTCATCCCAGCACCTGCTTGCGGAATTTCAGCCAGCCCAGCAGCAGCCACAGCCCGCCATTCAGCACGGCATAACCCGCCATCGCGCCCAGCACCCACCACGGCGCCATCGCCCAGTCGTAGACCACCTTCTTGCTCATATCAAAAAAGTCCCAGTGGGGCAGGATGCCGTATAGCAGGTTGACCCACAGCGCATCCAGACCCGATTCCCAGTGCGCCATCAGCAGCAAGCGATTGAAAACCCCTGAGCCGAATGCAAGAATTAGCGATAAAGTAATACAAGCGGGTGGGGTCAGATAGATGGAAAGCGCCATCACCATCGCACACAGCCAGACGATGCCCAGTAGTTTCAGCAAGAGGTACTGTATAAAAATTGGCTTTAAACCTATACCCAGCGATACAAGCAAGCCCGCCGTCAGCAGCGCCAGTACGAAGAAACTGAACCCGGCGGTGAAGGTCGCCGTCGCCCACTTGGCGAACAGTAGCTGTCCCCGCGAAATCGGGCGTGCCAGCAAGGGATAAATCGTGCGCCGCTGAACCTCGTCGGGAATCTGGCGCGCGGCAATAAACACGGTCAGCACGGTGGTCAGCACCCCAATCGCGGTGAAGGCGACATCTTTGATAAAAATCTCCAGCCCGCGCACGCCGAAGAAATGGAAAGTATACGCCCCCAGCACCATCAGCACGGCGAGAATCGCGATCACATACAGCTCCTTGCGGCGCAGGGTTTCCCACGTGCCCGCGGTCAGCATTGCGCGGGTGATTTGCCATGTGCGTGCGCTCATGCTGCTGCCTCCTTCAAGAGGGCGTCGCGCCCCGATTGAACCGTCGCCACGAAATAGTCCTCCAGCGAGCCAGGATAGCCCGACAGCTCACTGAGCGTATGTTCGGCAATCAGCCGCCCCTGATGGAGAATCAGGATACGGTCACAGATGGTGGCGACCTCGCTCAGGTCATGCGAGGAGAAAAAGATGGTGGCTCCCCGAGCCTGCTGAGTCTTGAGTAGGTCGCGCAGTTCCCGCCTGCCGACGGGGTCTAACCCGGACGACACCTCGTCCAGCACCAGTAGCTTCGGGTCGCCCAGTAGCGCCTGTGCAATCCCTACGCGCTGGAGCATACCTTTGGAAAGGTGTTTGTTGAGCGTGTGGGCTTTGTGGTCTATTTTCAAGGCTTCCAGAAGCGCCTCTACTTGCGCCTTGAGAGCGTGCCTACGCAGTCCGTGCAGCTCGCCGTAGAGGCGCAGGGTCTCGTAGGGCGTAAGATAGGGCGAGTAGAGCGCGGTTTCGGGCAGGAACCCCACCTGCTGTCGCGCCCGTGGGTCGGTGGCGGGCATCCCGAACAACCGTATGGAGCCAGAAGTGGGCGGCTGGAAGCCCATAATCGCCTTAATGGTGCTGGTCTTGCCCGCACCGTTGACCCCCAGAAAACCCACGATCTCACCCTCGCGCACCTCGAACGAGAGGTTGTCCACCGCACGCATGGGGGGACGGAGCAGGCGGCGATACTCAATCACCAGATTGCGCACCTCGATGACTGCCATCGAGGGGTAATTATCGGCGGTTTTGGGGGAGCTATGGAGCGGCTGGCGCCCACCACTCGTTGAAGAGCGCCTCTTCCGCTTCGCGTGTCCAGTAGCGCCCCGACTCCAGATGCGCGCGAATTGGCTCGCCCAGTTCGTGGAGACCCTGCAGAGGCATGTGGGGCAAGTGTGGATAAAGCACCAGCTTGCCGAGGTAACGGTGTTCCTGCACTGCTTTCAGCGCTTCGGGCAGGGTGTTCAGCCCGCCGAGGGCGGTCAGTACCTTGCGCGTGGGCAGGGCGCCCGAAGCGGTTTTGTCGAGACACTCGCGAATGTCGTCCATCGTGGAGCCGCTGCTGCCCATCAGGCGCATGTGGCGTGTCGCGAGCAGGGTCAGGTCCAGCGGTGTTTTCTGCCCGCGCGGAATGCCTGCGAAGAGGTTCAGGATACCCCCATCTGTAAGCAGGCTGTAAGCGAGGGGTACCGCGTCGGCAGACGAAGCGAGCAACATCACCTGATCAAACCCGTGGGGTGCAAGATCTCGCAGGCGTGCGAACTGCTCTTCGGGGCTGGCGCCCGCGTTGCAATAGAATTGAAGCCCGATTCCACGCTCGCTCGCCAGCGGCTCCCCCAGAACACGCAATGGCTCCAGCCGTTCGGGGTGGCGGTCTACCAGCACCACCTGCGCAGGGGGCGGCTCGTGGCTCAGCGCGTAATGCAGATGCATCTGCCCCATCGCGCCGCCCGCGCCAAACAGGAGCAGGCGATCGCCTTTGCGCAGGGCAGTGGAGCGCGTCAGACTCAGCGCATCCGTTATGTCCCACCCACTGGTCGCCAGAATCATCAGGCGGTCGTAGTGGAGTCGTCCCGCGTCCACGGGCACAGGCGCCATACGGCGGTGGCAGGTGAAACTGAGGTAGCCCCCATAAGCGAGGGAATCGATGACGGCTTCCAGAAACGGCGCGGGCGCGTCGCCGAACACCAGCGCGTGCCGAAAGCCCCCACTCTGCGCAAACGCACGGGCATCCTGCAGAGTCGCGGGGTCGTACAACTTCTGTGGGGAGCATGGGATGGCGATAATCGGCTTGCCCAGATGCTCGGCGACTTCATGAAAAGCCTCACTGAGGGGTGCGCCGCGCGTGTCCTGGAGGATCACCACCGCGCCTGAAGAGCGCTGGGACGGCGAAAGCGCAAGAAGTTTCTGGAGCGCGCTACAACGGTACTGCACGGCTGGGGTGTGCGGCAACACCACGAGCCAGTCGCCCTCGGGGGCAGGATGCAGGAGCGCGGGCGTGATTCGATAACTGGCGACCACACACGCCCAGGGTTCCACCAGCGCAGCTTCGGCGTAGCTGAGATGATTCGGACAGGGTAGCAGGTAGCATCCTGCGTCGCCGTTCAGCACGGGTTCGGTCATCAGCGCGTACTGAGTGTAGCCGCCTTCCAGCGCATAGCCCACTGCCTGCACGCGCCCGCCCACATAGACATCCGCCTGCACGATATAGCGTTCGCCCACACGGAAGCGATCTGTGAGCGCGCTTCCCACCTGCGCCACCGTGCAGGCAATTTCGTGCCCCATCACCACAGGATGCGCGCTTAAATCGCGGGCGATTTTGGGGTGTGCGCCGCCCAGACGCAGAATCTTGAGGTCGCTGAAACAAAGCCCTACGGCGTCAATCCGCACCAGCAGCTGGCTGTCGGTGGGCGCAGGAGTGGGTAAATACTCTGGCGCGCCATTGCGTCCCAGATTCTCCAGCCCTGCCCCGTAGAGGTTCCATCGCCAGTGGCAGGGCGGGACCTCTACGGTGTGCTGGTAGCGTGCGTAGGCGCTCATAGACCTTCAGGTCGCACGCCCAGGATGAGTTCCACTGTGAAGGTGCGTCCCTCACGCCACACTTTGAGGGTAATCTTCTGACCCGGGCGAGAGCGACGAATTAGCTTCTGCACCTGGTCGGTGTTCCGAATGGGGCGCTGATTGATTTCTGTAATCACATCGCCGGGCTGGATGCCCGCCGCGGCGGCTGGGGAGTTCGGGCTAACCTCACCGATAAAAATACCGTTTTTGGGGAACTGCACTCCAGGGAACTCCTGAGCGAGTATCTGGCGCAGTGCGGGGTCGTTGATGTCGCCGTAAGAGATCCCCATCCATGCTTGCCCAATGGAGCCATGTTCCAGAATCTCGCGGATAATCGTGCGAACCCGATTGATGGGAATAGCAAAGCCGATGCCCACATTCGCGCCGACAGGGGAGAAAATCGCGGTGTTAATGCCTATCAGCCGCCCGCGCGAGTCGGCTAACGCTCCTCCTGAGTTGCCCTGATTGATGGCGGCGTCAGTCTGGATGAGACCACTTGGCAGTCTCGCATCTTCAATCTGGCGGTTGATGGCGCTCACAATGCCTGCTGTCACTGTGTTGCCCAAGCCGAACGGATTGCCCACCGCGATGACCCAATCGCCCACCTGGAGCTGGTCGGAATTGCCCAGTACGGCAGCGGGTAGGTTGCGTGCGTTAATCTTCAGCAGAGCAATATCGTTCTGGGAGTCGGTACCCAGCACGGTTGCGCGGAAGCGGCGCCCGTCTGCAAGGGTTACTGTGATGTCGCGCGCCACCTCGCGCCCGATGCGCACCACATGGTTGTTGGTGACCACATAACCGTCGGGGCTGATAATCACTCCAGAGCCTTTGCCTGCCACCTCACGCCGCAGGTCGCCGAAGAACGGATTGCGAATGCGCACCTCGCCCGTGATGTCCACATTCACCACAGCAGGCGAGATTCGCGCGGCGGCGGTGCGCAACATCGTTTCAAACGAGGTGGGCGGCGGTTCTGCGGTCGCGGGGCTTTCTATTGTGCGCAGCAGGGCAGTACGGGACGGGTCCTGTTCCGAAACCACGGGCGGCGCCGCGTTCTGGGGACGATAGTAAGTCTGCAACACATACGCGCCCGCGAAAAAACCCAACCCGAACAGCACCAGAAACCCCAGAAACTTTCGCATGTCGAACACTCCCTATAGTGTAGTGTACCCCATTAAGTGCGCTTGAAGCGGCGCTCCAGCTCGCTCCATGAAAGGGTGAGCGTAATCGGGCGCCCATGCGGACACAGATAGGGGTTCTCGGTCTTCGCGAGGTCTTCGATGAGTTTCTGCATTTCGGGCATGCTCAGCGGGTCACCCGCCTTGACCGCCATTTTGCAGGCGGTGGTAATCCACACCTGTTCGCGAGCGACGGGCAGGCGCTTGCTGACCGAAAGTTCCACCAGCTCGTCCACAATATCGCGCAGGGTCTGGATGGGGTCGCGGTTTTTGAGCGCGGCGGGCACGCCCCGAACCAGAAACGAATCCGCGCCGAACGGCTCCAGCTCGAAGCCTATCGCCTGCAGTTCGGGCAGTTTCTCCTGAAGCAGGATCGCATCGCGTCGGGAGAGGGTGAGCGGCTCTGGGGTCAGCAGGCGTTGCACAGGCACCGGCGTCGCGCCGCGCCCCTGCAGAAACTGCTCGTACAGCACGCGCTCATGCGCCACATGCTGGTCAATAATCACCAGCCCATGCCGTGTGGACGCCACGATGAAGGTGTTCTGCACCTGTCCCAGAATCTGCAGGTCGTCCAGCAGGTGTGCAAAAGGCAGGTGGGCTGTCTGGGGCGGCGGCTCGGCAGCGGGGGAAGTCTCTGGCTCCAGCAGGCGGGTCTGGAGCGACTCGGCTTGCTCCGGAGGGAGTGGCGCCGCAGGCTGTGGGCGCACGCGCCCGCGAAACGGATCGGGATGCGGCTCGGCTGAAGGCGCTGGTTCGGGCGTGGGCGGCGCGTCGGGCAGACCAGCACGCTGGAGCAAAATCCGGTGGAGCGTGTCGGCGTCGGGCGGGGCTTCCACCGGCACAGGAGCGGGCGAGGCTTCGCGCTGGGGCGGCAGGGCAGACGGAATCATGCCATGCTCCAGCAGGCTCCGCCGTATCGCCTCGTACACCGCCTCGAACACCCCATGCTCTTTCTGGAAGCGCACCTCAATCTTGGCAGGATGCACATTCACATCCACAAGATGCGGGTTGAGGTCCACCAGCAGCACGCAGGCAGGGTAGCGTTTTTCGGGCGTGAGGCTTTTGTACGCCTCGTCCAGCGCGGCGGTGAGCGTTTTGTTGCGCACAGGACGCAAGTTCACATAGAAATATTGATGCTGGCGTGTGGGGCGTGTGTGATGGGGTGGGGCAATCAAGCCGCGCACGCGCACGCCCTCATGGGTCCAGTCCACACTGACCATACCGCGCACCACCTCGCGTCCCCACACACTGGCGACGGCGGCGAGCAAATCGCCTGTGCCAGGGGTGAACAGCAGCTCCTGACGCTCATGCACCAGCCGAAACGACACCTCCGGGTAGGCGAAACTGTAGCGGGTTATGGTCTCCACAATGTGCCCCATCTCGGTGGCGACGGTCTTGAGAAACTTGAGTCGCGCGGGCACATTGTAAAACAGGTCGCGCACGGTAATGGTTGTTCCGACGGGAGCGCCGACTTCCTCCACCGTGCGTATCTCGCCCCCCTCCGCCACGATTCGTGTGCCGATTGGCTCTTCGAAGGCGCGGGTTATTAGTTCCAGTTTGCTCACGGAGGCGATGCTGGGCAGCGCCTCGCCGCGGAACCCCAGTGTTTGTATCTGAAGCAGGTCGGCATCGGAGGTGATTTTGGAGGTGGCGTGCCGTTCGAGGGCGCGGAGGGCATCATCGCGCGTCATGCCGATACCGTCGTCGCGCACGCGGATGAGCTTGCGTCCCCCCATCTCCACTTCCACTTCGATTCGGGTCGCGCCTGCGTCCAGCGCGTTCTCCACCAGCTCTTTGACTGCCGAAGCGGGGCGCTCCACCACCTCCCCCGCAGCGATGCGATTCACAACCGTTTCGTCTAACGGCTGAACAGGACGGCGTTCTGGGCGTTGTCGCATTGGTGAAGATTGTACCCGAATCGAGGTATACTCGCGATAGAGCGATGTTCTGCGGTGTGATTGCGCGTTATCGTGAGTACCTGCCTGTGAGCGAGCGGACGCCCATCGTTACGCTGAACGAGGGCAACACGCCGCTGATAGAAGCGCCGCGCCTCGCCA
>JBBIQJ010000022.1:0-21746 GCA_037442385.1 Armatimonadota bacterium | reverse complement strand
CCTGCTCCATAAACGCTATCAGCACCGCATTCATCGGCTCGGCGACGAGATTTTTCCCACTGCCAGCACCATCAAAGTGGCGGTGATGAGCAAAGCGTTTGAAGAGATTGACGCTGGGCGGCTGGGCTACACCGAGAAGCTCCCCATCACCCCCGACGATATTCGCGAGGGGTCGGGATTGCTCCAGTTTTTCAAGGAGAACCAGTCGGTGGAGGTGCGCATGCTAATCCACCTGATGATTACCGTCAGCGACAACACTGCCACCATCATGCTGGCGCGCAAACTGGGCACAGCGGAGGTGAACAAACACCTGCAACGGCTCGGCTTGAAAGAGACACGCCTGCTTGCACTGCACCCGCCTGATGACGCCGAACTCAAGGCGTATCGCGAGAAGTGGGGTATGGGGATGTGTACCCCCAACGAGATGGTGGCTTTGCTGGATGCGATTCTGACAAACCGTGCGGGTACGCCTGCCGCCTGCGAACGCATGATTCGCATTATGGCGCACCAGTATTACGACGATCTGATTGGCAGCTCGGCGCCGCCATGGGTGGTGTGCGCCACGAAATCGGGCGCGATTAGCCGCTCGCGCTCAGATATCGGGATTGTGTTCGCGCCGTCTGGAACCTATATTCTGGCGGTTTACACCAAAGAGGCGGAAGACACGCGCTGGACGCCCGATAACGAGGGCGAGGTCGCCATCCGCGCGGTGGCGCACGAGGTGTGGAAGTTTTATCATCCGCGCGAGCGCTGGAGTCCCCCCAAAGGCGCGGAACGCTACACGCTGGGCTATTGAGGCAAGAGCGATGACGACGACTCATCCAACCTCGGAGATGGCAAATCGGCGCCTGAGCCGCCTGTTCTGGCTCATCACGATTTTTGGGGCGCTCGCACTCTTTTTCGTGATGTATTTCCGAGTCGTGATTGTGGAAGGGCACTCGATGGAGCCGACCTATCATCACGGTCAACGTCTGCTGATGACCAGCGCGTACTGGCTGTTCGGCAAGATTGAGAGAGGCGATGTGGTGGTCATCCGTACCCCTGAGGGGGCGCTGCTGATTAAGCGCGTTGTCGCCCTTCCTGGGGAGGAAGTGCCCGAAGCCTACTGGGGTCCCACTACTGCTCAGCAGGGCACGCGAGTCCCGGAGGGGCACATCTATGTGGTGGGCGACAATCTGGAGCGCTCAGAGGACAGCCGCACGCGAGGGTTCATTTCTCTGCGATGGGTAGAGGGCAAAATTGTGGGAGGTAAAGGAGACCTGCCGTGAGTGTGTGGCGCCAGTTAGAGGCGGTTTGGGCGGGACGACGCATGCGCTTTGAGCCGACGGAGGGGCGTGCGCTCCCCAGCCAGCCGCCTGCACGCTATGTGGTGGTGCTGATTTCCGACGGAGACGACCATTACCTGCTGGCGCAGATTCGAGAGCGTGGCTACTGCGCTCCAAGCGGACGGATTGAGCCAGAGGAGACCGCCGAGCAAGCCGCGCACCGCGAAGCCTACGAGGAAGCAGGCGCGCGGTTGGAAAACCTGCAGCTGCTGGGCTGGTACTGGTTGGAGCCATGCTCCGCAAGTGAGTCGGAACCCTGTCTGGCGCCTGTTTTTTGGGCGCAGGCGGCGCGACTGGAGCCGATCCCTGCGGTTGAGGAGTCGCTGGGCAGGCGCTGGGCGCGAATCGAGGAGATGCCCGCGCTCTATTACGACTGGTCACCCCTGATTGAGGCGGTATTTCGGTATGCAGACGCCTATCGCCAGACGATTGCGAAACGGTAAATCGCCCTCGAAGCCGAAATCGGCGCCGTGGCTCTTATGGGCCATAGGGCTGATTGCAGGAGGAGTCGCGCTGGCGCCCTGGTGGGCAGGCAGCCTGTATGTGGGACCCCGACCTGTTGCGCCTGAGGACGCGCTTATGGGGCTACTCTGGGCTGCCGAGTTTCCCCTGCTGGGCGGCGCGCTGGTGGGTCTGTTGCTGGTGGGGGGGCTGGTGGTATGCGCCTGGAACATCGCGATGTGGCGCGTGCCCGTGATGCGTTTTTTGCTTCCCCTGATGGGGCTGATTGCATGGATGGGGCTGTCGATGGCAATCGGCGGCTCAGGCTGGAATGGGGTGTTGCGGGTCTCCAACTGGATGCTGGCGCTGGCGGCAGTGGTGGCAATCCCGGCGGTGGTGCGGCGCAATCTGGCGGCGTGGGTGATGGTGGGGACCCTGATTGCTTCGGCGAGTTTGCTGGGGCTGCGGGCGTGTGTAGAATACCTGCAAAGCGCGCTGGCGGGCGTTCCGAACTGGCGCGTGTTCGGCTCGTTTTTCAATCCGAACTTGCTGGCAGGCTATTTTGTGATGAGCGCGCCTTTCACAATGGGGGTGCTGCTTCTTGTGGGGCGCGAGTTTCGCACGGAGCGCACGCGCTGGCTGACGGCGTTGCTGACGGTGGGTTTATGGCTCCAGCTGAGCGGGCTGGTGCTGACCGCTTCGCGATTGGGATTGCTCTCGTTTCTCTTTGCGGTGGTTGTGTTTTTGGGGGTTGCGCTCGCGTGGAAGCTGGTTGCACGCGACTTCGTATGGCGGCTAAGTGTGGTGGGGGTTCTCACCACGGGGTTGATATGGCTGAGCCAGCCATCGGCACAGCGTCTCACCCCTCAGGCGGCGTCGCAGGATGTGCATTCAGGCGCATTTCGGATTGAAACATGGAAAGGCACATGGCGGATGGCGCTGGCGAATCCGATTCTGGGCGTCGGCACGGGCAACTTTGAGGGGCACTACCCGCGCTATGCTTCTGTGGGCTACACGCGCTCGGCGCACAACACCTATCTGGAGCTGGCGAGCGAGTCGGGGTTCCCTGCGCTGATTCTGCTGATTCTGATGGGCGTGGGCTGGCTCACGCGCGCGTTACAGTCGGAGTTGCCGCCGCCCGAAATGCCCGCGCGCGGTCGCATTACCGACTGGCGTCCTGCGCGTGTGGGCGTGCTGGCAGGGGTGGCGGGCGCCGTCGCTCATAATGCTGTGGACTCCGATGTGCAGGTGTTGGCGAATCTGCTGATGCTGGCGTGTTTGCTGGCGCTGGGGATTGCGCTGGCGCCCGACGGGGTCTTTTCCTATCCTGTGCGCCTGATGGAGCGACGCGCGACGGCGCTCCTGTTTCTTATTGTATTTGGGCTGGGTGTTGCCAGTTCGGGGCTGGGCGAGTGGTTCGCGAATCAGGCGCGCTACTACGCGCTGATTTCGCAGATTCCGCAGGCGGTAGAGCTTTACCAGCGGGCGCGGCTGCTCGACTCGCGTAATCCCGACTACCTGATGGAGCTGGGCGAACTCTACTATGCCCTGGGGCGTCGCGAGACCGCGTTCACCATGCTGGAGCAAGCTGTGCGCTGGAAGCCGACGCCCCGTAATCTATATCGGTTGGGACTCTACTACGAGCGCGATGGGCAGCTCCAGCGTGCCAGAGAGCAGTTCCAGCAGGTGCTGGCGCGCGACCCGAATAATCTGCCTGCCCTGCTCAAGCTCGCGCAGATGGCACAGCCCGACCCGAATACGCCCCGCCTGAACGAAGAGGTGCTTCAGTATTATCGGCGCATTATCGCGCTGGTAGATAGCCCCTACGGGCGAATCCGCGCTGTGCCCGAAATCGTGGAAACCGCTTATGGGTTTGCCCATCTCGCGCTGGCGCGGCATTCCCAATCGCTGGGCGAGATCGAGCGCGCCGTCCGCCACTATGAAGCGGCGCTCAAAGTGTTCCGTGCCTACCGCCAGCAGACCTATCCCTTCAACCGTCAGGGGCGCTTGCTGGGACTTTACAACCCCGAACGCGAGCAACAGATTCTACAGGCGCACCTGCTCACTCTGCAAGGGTACGCTGATCTTCTGGAGAAAATGGGCAAACCCACTGACGCCGAGGCGCTCCGACAGGAATACACCAAACTTGTTAGCGAGGAGTGAGAAAAAAGAGCGTGGGACTCTTGCGAGTCCCACCAAGAGGGAGGTTGGGTAACAAGGCTGTGCGGTCTGCTCACGCCACGATATGAGTGGCATAGGGATTATAATTCATTTTCAGGGAATCTGGAACTGCAAAAATTACCAGATTTTCAGGGGATGCGTAGGGCAACTCGTGCGGGGGCGCCGTCGGCGCCTTCGATCAGTAGGGGCATGCAAATCAGCTCATACGCGCCTGCTTCTACTTCACTGAGATTCAAGCCTTCAATAATAATCACGCCCGCGCCGCAGAGTTTGTGATGAACCGCTGGCTCAAGCACTCCGAACGGCTCCACCGAAAGATAGTCCAGCCCCACCACATCGATGCAGTGCCGAATCAGCCAGTCGCAGGCGTTGGGGGTGAGCGCCACATACGATTGCTGGAAGGTCGGCTCCTGCCACAGGGCGGAATTGTCGGTTTTGATAAGTAATCGGGTGAAGGAGGGCGGAATGTTCGCTTGCTGGAGTGCGTCGGCGGTAATCGCGCGGTAGCCTCGCAGGTCGGCGATCCACACCTGCCCGATCAACCGTGTCAGCGGAATCTCATGCACACGCTTGCCTTCGGGATTGAAATGCCATGGGGCGTCGATGTGCGTGCCAGTATGCGTGCCCATCACGAGGCGTGAGAGATTGCACACAGCACCCTGCTCCGTGCGGAGCATCGGCTCCAGCGCGAAGGGCTGGTCGCCCGGATAAATTGGCATCGCCTCGCGAAGGGGCACGCTGATGTCAACGATTCGCATACAGGCTCACTGGGTTTGAGGGGGTGAAGCGCTTAGTCTGGGCAGAGTCGCACGAAGCTGCTTGAGCCAGTGTTCGGCGAGCTGCTTCACGCTCATTTTCGCGGCTTTCGCGTCGGCTTCGGTAACAGTAATCAGCAGCTTGCCGCGCAGGTAGATTTCGTACTGGTGGTCTTTTTTGACCTCCTTGAGGTTAATTTGGTCTGCTGTCAGGTTAGCCCCGAGGTTTTCGGTTATTCGTTGCTGCACTATCTGGGCGCGTTCCTCAAGGCTCAGGTTGCCTGCCCCTGTGCGCAGGCGCATGATGAACTGACCTCCGATGGTGATGTCCACATAGTTCTGCGCGAACGCCAGCGTGGCAACCAGTATTCCCAAAACCATAAAACCCTTTCGCATAGGTGTTCCTCCTGCTTTTGAGTATACCCGATGTGGGGTACACTTGCATGAGATGGCAGAGCTGAATGCGGATTGGGTTCAGCAGGAGCGCATGAGTTATGAGCGTGGCGCGCTGGTGGAGGATGCCGTTTCCCCAGACCCGTTTGAGCAACTGGCTCGGTGGCTGGCGGACGCCCGTGCCGCGCAGGTGATAGAGCCGAACGCCTTCTGTCTGGCGACAGTAGATTCGGAAGGTCGCCCCGATGCGCGGTTTGTGTTGTTGCGCGGGCTGGACGAGCGCGGGCTGGTCTTTTACACGAACTGCCAGAGTGCGAAGGGGGTGCAGCTCGCGGCACATCCTTATGCGACGGCGGTGTTCTGGTGGGGTGCGCTGGAGCGTCAGGTGCGCATACGCGGCGCGGTGGAGCTGGTCAGCCCTGCGGAGGCAGATGCCTACTTTGCGACTCGTCCGCGTGGGCATCAGCTCTCGGCGTGGGTTTCGCCCCAGAGCCAGATCGTGCCGGGTCGCGAGTGGCTGGAGGCGCGCCTTGCGGAGGTAGAGCGCGAGTTTGAAGGCAAGCCGGTGCCTCGTCCACCTTACTGGCTGGGCTACCGAATCGTCCCTGATATTTTTGAGTTCTGGCAGGGGCGTCCGAACCGCCTGCATGACCGCCTGCGCTATACCCGCCAGAGCGACGGACGCTGGGTGATTGAGCGGCTGGCGCCCTGACGGAGACGCTTACCCCAGCAGAGCGTGCCAGTAGCCGTGCAACCGACACAACCACTCACGGCAGCTTTCAAATAGCTCTGCATGGAGTTTTTCAGGAGGTTCGGGCGAGTTTTCCCCAACCAGCGACATCTACTCCGCAATCGAGTAAAGCAGGGGGTGTAACTCAGGCGCAACGGACGCCAGCTCGCTGCAGATAGGTTTCAGGGTGCGGTCAAGTTCTATGCCCGTTATTTGCCCCTCCAGAAAGCGCACCAGATGTTGGTGGAGCAGGCTGGCTCCTTTCAGACGCTGCATCAGCTTTTTGGAGGGCTTATCGGGTTCGGCAAGATAGCAGCGCAGTTGTAAGACGCGCTCACGAAATGCCTCGTCGTCCAGATGGGCACATCCCTCGCCGAGACCTGCCCACTCCAAAAAGAACTTCATGGGCAAATCTCTCATGGCGGAGAGCGCCTTCTCTGCCTCTGAGCGGGTAGAGGATGAGGGCGGTAGAAGCAAGTATTCATCAAGGGTTGCTACATCCCCTCGTAATTCGTGCAGCCCCCATCGACAGTATGGGCAGCCCCAGTACAACCTTCGATACCTCGTCATCACCATCATCATTTTACCTTACTTTGAAAACCGTCCAGAGCAACCACTGCCCTTGATTGTCCTGACCGGCAACCCTCCAGAGATAGGATTTAGCGAGCCTCGAGTAAACTTTGGTTTGCCAGCGTCCATGTCGGTTCAAAAAAGCCCTATGGGCATTTCTTTGCCAAAGGCTTAACAAATCGCGTATTTCCTGCTCGCTGGGTGGTCTCCCAAGAAGAGTGCCGAATTTGTCCCTCGTGTGGTCTGTCCATCCATGCAACTTTGCTGGCGGTTGCATAGATGGCTCGTATGATACCTATTTGTTATAGTAATAACCCCCTCGGCTGTCCCTAAACCGCAGGCAAGCCGGGGGGGTTGAGTTCTCGACGGATTGCTTACCGCCCGTACTGGAGTAGAATCTGCTTGATTTGCTCGACGAGCTGGAGCGCCTCGTCGTAGGGGCGCTGCCACACATTGCGTCCGAAAATCATGCCGATGGCGCCCGCTTCCATCGAGAGGCGCACTTTCTGGAGCACATCCGCGTCGTTGCCCTTCTCGCCGCCAGAAAGCAGCACGAAAGTGTTCACGGCGGAGGCGATTGCGCGCCGAATGCGCTCCTCGTCGCTCTCTTCGAGTTCGTTGTAGGGCTTGGGGTGCTTCTCGCGTTTTTCGGGTGGCGCCAGCTTGGGGAAGTTGATTTTCACGATATCGGCGCCCAGCTCCGCGGCGACGCGCGCGGCGTAGTCCACTGCCCACAGGCTGTCGCGTCCGCCTTTGGCTTCCACCGCCTCGCCGCGCGGGTAAGACCACACAATCAGCGGCATGCCGTACTTTTCAGCCGCTTCACGCACTTCCATGAACTGGCGGAAGTCCTCGTCCTGGCGCGGCGAACCCACATAGAGCGTATAGCCCACGGCGTCCGCGCCCAGGCGCACAGCGTCTTCCACGCGCGAGTTCAGCGGCGAGAGCGCCTGCGCGTCCGAAGGAATCTCCGTCTTCCCGTTCAGTTTGAGAATGAGCGGAATTTTGCCTGCGTAGCGTGCGATGTATTTCTCGGCAATCCCGTACTGGAACGCCACCGCCGAGAAGCCCGCCTCAATCGCCAGTCGGCAGATGTAATCGGGGTCGCCTGAAGGGGTATAGGGAAAAAAGTCGCGCGGGCCATGCTCCAGCCCCTGATCGTAGGGAAGCACCATCAGCGTGCCATTGCGCAGTCCGTACTGGTACATCAAGCGATAAAGTCGTGTGCGCTTGCCCGTACTCAAGTGGGGCAGATCGTCCAGAGAAAGCCGTTTAACAGGCGTCGTTGTAACCATCATCTCACCTCGCTTCTGGGGGGATTATACCCTGTTTAACCGTCGCGCAGGGGTTCGCCCAGCTCGGTGCCGTCGGGGAGCACGCGCGTGAAACCCAGCTGCACCCAGCGCACGGGTAGCACCGAGGCGACGGGAGTAAACACAGTGAGCGTGCGCTGGTCAAAGTTCAACTCTTCAATCAGTCCCACGCCGAAATGGCGTCCCTGGTAATCGATCAGCCCCACCAGCAGGTGGTGATACGCGCTAGGGGGTAGCACGACGGCGCGGTCGGCGCTACAAAGGGTCATCAGCAACTGTATCTGGCTTTCGGTAAGCGGCTGGCGCACAATCACATGGAGCGAGCTGCCCACCATCTCGGCGTGAAGAATCTCGCCTCGTATCTGCTGGTTCAGCATACAGAGCCGCTGCGGTGAGAAGGGGTGTCCCGCGCCCAGCCGTCGCCCTGTGAAGCTCACCTGATCCAGCGAGAGGGTCTGACTGCGCGCATTCTGAAAGTAGCGGGCGAACGCCACACGCCTTGCCTGCGCCCGCATAAGGGGCGACTTGCGTGCAACCGTGGCAGGCACGGGAAGTCGCTCCACGCGCCAGTCCAGCCGACGCTCCAGCGCCAGCAGAATTGGCTCCAGCTCGTTCTGACGCTGAATCGCCACGATAACCGTCGGGCGGAGCAGGTCCGCCATCAGAAGCTTATACTGGCGCCCCGAAGCCCCGCCAATATAGCCGCAGGTGTCCACCACCACGCCTGCAGGGTGGTGGCTTTGCAGCTCGTCCATCGCATGGCGTGCGCCCGAAAGCGCTAAGGTCGGGTGGCGTGCCGGCGTGGTGTCGCCCACGAACGCGAACCCCTCTGCTTCCAGCTCACCCAACCTCTGGAACGGCTTCTGAATCAGCACCCAGCTGAGGGTGGTGGGCGGTCCAAGCGTGGTCTGCCCCAGGTCTAAGTCCAGAAAGCCAATAGGTACACGCGCCTGCACCCACTGGCGCAACAACAGGCTGCAGAAGGTGGACTTACCCACATCGGTGCCACCCAGCACCATCACCACGCCCTGAGGCTGGCTGAGGCGTTCCAGCGTCTCCACCCACTCCGGGTACAGCTCCCGCCAGCGCATTCCTTATGTCAATCCTCACCCGTCCGTGCGAAACTCCAGATGCATCGGCAAGATGGGCGCTGAGTGTGTGAGCGCGCCCACGGAAATCAGGTCTACGCCCGTTTCCGCGATTGCCCGCACCGTGTGCAAATTCACACCCCCTGATGCTTCCAGATAGCGGACGCGCCCTTTTGCCATACGCACCGCCTCGCGCAGGGTCTCTACCGGCATGTTGTCCAGCAAAATCGCGTCGGCGCCCGCTTCGATCGCCTGCTGCACCTGTTCCAGCGTACTACACTCCACCTCCACAGTGAGCATGTGCGGCGCATGAGCGCGTGCGCGGCGCACCGCCTCGCGAATGTCGCCGTTCAGCGCGACCAGATGGTTGTCTTTGATAAGAATCCCATCGTACAGCCCCACCCGATGGTTGCGTCCGCCGCCCACCCGAACAGCGTATTTCTCTAGCACGCGCAAGCCCGGGTTCGTTTTGCGGGTGTCCACAATCCAGGCGCCTGTGCCCTCCACTGCTCGCACGAAGTGATGGGTGAGTGTGGCAATCCCCGAAAGGTGCTGGAGAAAATTGAGCGCGGTACGCTCTCCTGTCAGCAGGGCGCGTGTGTCCCCACGCAGGCGCATTACACAACGGTCTGGCTCCAGCCACGCGCCGTCCTCCAGAGATTCTAAGAACTCCATCGTAGGATCCAGATGCAAAAACACGCTTTTCGCAATCTCCACCCCACATAGCACCCCTTCAGCCTGTGCTAGAATGGCACACTCGCTTTCCAGCGACTCGGGAATCAGGGCGACGGTCGTCCAATCGCAAGCGCCCACATCTTCTGCGAGGGCGCGCGCAATCAGCGCCTCCACCTCAGCCCAGTAGTGGCTCAGCATGCAAAGATTATACCGAAGCAAGAGACTGCCTGCGAAAGAGAACAAACGACAGGGAATGCCAGCCGCCGTTATCTCTGACGGCTGAGGCTGCTCTGTCGCAAAGACCACAGATTCAGGAACCAGGACGCAGGAACCCCGTCCGTACGGGCATAGGGAGGGGCACGGCGACCGCGCCCAATGCGGCGAAGTTAACCGTGCCACGAGGTGGAATGCAAATCCCTGCGACAGAGCAGGTTCGCTCGTCCTGCCCCCGCCCAGCGAAGCCGAACTGCGCCAGCTAAAGTAGCACGCGCATCCCTGCGCGTGATTTGGGGCGGATGCCCGCCTATCAGAAATAAGGTTCCAGACAGGAAATCGGGCACGCCTTGTTGAATTCAATCCCCATGCGCATCGTTTTGGCGCTTGTGTGTCTGATGGGGGGGCAAATAACGCCACCCCCTCTCACAGACTGGGTTGCGAGCGACCCCGATAAAGCCTTTCAACGCCACGAAGTGTTTCTGCAGACCGAAGACGCCCGAATCCAGCGTATCGACCGCATGGTGCTGGGCGTGCGAGGCAACGGCACCGACACCGCCTTCTGGCGCCACACCCGATGGAAACTGGAACCCCGCCAGACCTACGCGCTGATGTTCAACCTCAAAGCCACAGGCTCTGGGGTCTGCGCGATTGCGGGCGCCAACACCGTCAACCGCGATTTCAACCCTTCGTCCGAGTGGCGCGCTGAACAGTTTGTGTTTCGCGCTCCCGATAACCCACGCGACAGCTTCATTCGCGTCGGGCAGTGGAACTGGAACGGCGAGGTGCTGTTTGATTCCGTGCGCCTGATACGGGTGCAGGTGGTACATAGCCGCGATGGCGCGCTCACGCTGGGCGAGGGCGAGCAGATACGGGCAGGGCGCTATCAGTTCTTCAGCCGATTCTACGAGAACGCCAACCTGCATGCCTGCCTCGAATCGTTTGACGCCGTTCTTAACACCAACCGCTGGGTGCTGAGTTCCAATACAAGCGTTACTTACCGCCACGCCACTGGGAGCCAGCTGATGACGGGCGGGACGCTGACCCTGCATGTGCCGTTTGAGCAGTCGGGGGCGCTGACGGTGATGGCGCGCTCCGACAAAAGCCCCTGGCGTCCCATCTGCAATCTGAGCGGCCAGGGCGCCCATCAGGTGGAGCTGCCCGCAGAGTTGTTCCCCACAGGCACGCTCTGGGTACGCTTGGTGGGCACGCGGGGCACGATACAAGTAGACCAGTACCACCTGGAGGCTTCTCTTCAGGATGATTCAGCCACAGCGAAGGTGGGCAGGAGCCTCGTGCTGTTCCCGGAGACCACTCGCCGCGACACCGAGATAACCGATCTGGCGCTGGAGATAGCAGCTGATGGCGACTGGCTCCTGGCAGGCACTGTGAAAAGCACAGCGTCTCAAGCTGTTGTGGCGCGCGCGTTTGTGCGTCAGGGCAACAGGTCTCCGCAAACACAGGCTACTTTTACGCTGAAGCCTCAACAGGCGGTTCGGTTCCGAATTGCACTGCCTGTTCCTGCGGCGCGCCCCGAAACTTACACGATCGGACTTCAAAATGCGGGGGGACGTCCCCTGTGGAGCGTGCGACTGACGCTTCCGACCAGTCTGCTCCGCTGGGCGCACTACGGTTATCGGCTTACGGACATGCCCGATGCGCTTGGAGTCTGGTGGTGCGAATGGGGCTGGAAAATTGGGCGCGAGCGTCCGCTCCCCAGAGCGCAAACCCGCGCGGTACGCCTGAGCCTTGCCCGCGGCGAATATGAGCCTGTGCAGATAGTGTTGCGTCCGCGCCAGCCCACCACACTCCTCAAGGTGGAACTCAGCGACCTGTGCTGCGGCAGGAATCGAATCCCGGCACGCCATCTCAGCCTGCGCGAGGTCGCCTATGTGTTTGTGCAGCACCCTACCGACTCGTTGGGCGAGGTGGGGGAGTATCCCGACCCTCTGCCTCCCCTGGAGACGCCCATGCGTCTTGAGACAGAGCGCAATCAGCCCCTATGGCTCACGGTTTACGCGCCCTATGGCACGCCTGCTGGCGTCTACAGGGGCACATGTATCCTGCACACCGATAAAGGCGTTGCCCGAATCCCGCTGGAGGTGCAGGTGTACGGGTTTGATCTGCCCCGCACGCCCGCTGTGCGCAGCGGCTTCGGCATCAGCCCCCACCGCATCGAGCAATATCACCGCCTCACCACCGATGAGCAGAAGCGCGCCGTGTGGGACAAATACATGCACACTTTTCGGGAGCATCGGCTCGCGCCCTACAACTTCTATGCCTATGCGCCCTACGAAGTGCGATTCGAGGGGGAAGGACCATCAAAGCGCGTTATTGTGGACTTCTCCCGCTTCGATGTGGCGGCGCAACGCTATCTGGACGAGTTCGGCTTCAACGCCTTTGTGCTCCCCATTTACGGCTTGCCAGGCGGACGCCACCCGAATTACACGCCGGGCGAGTTCGGTGGCCACAAGGAAGGCACGCCCGAATATGAGCGCCTGTGGACGGACTACATGCGCCAGCTGGAGGCGCACCTGCGCGAAAAAGGCTGGCTCAAAAAAGCCTACCTCTACTGGTTTGATGAACCCGAAACCGCCGATTACCCCTTTGTGCGGCGCGTGATGGAGAAAATCAAGCAAGTTGCGCCGGGACTGACCCGTATGCTCACCGAGCAACCCGAACCGCCCCTGATCGGGAGTGTGGACCTCTGGTGCCCGCTGACCGCCCTTGTCCCTCCCCAGGCAATCGTGGAGCGCCGCAAGGCGGGCGAAGAGGTCTGGTGGTATGTCTGCACGGGTCCCAAAGCCCCTTATGTTACGCTCTTTATAGACCATCCGGGGGTGGAGATGCGCCTGTGGCTCTGGCAAACATGGCAGCATGGCGTTCAGGGCATTCTCCTCTGGGAAACGACATGGTGGCATAACGAGTTCGCCTATCCCGATTCCCTGCAAAACCCGTGGGAGGACCCGATGAGCTATGTGTGGGATGCTCGTTTTGAACCGGGCACGCGCCTGTTCTGGGGAAACGGCGATGGGCGGCTGCTCTATCCGCCCCGTCGCGACCCCAACCGCGCCAGTGAATCCGTGATTGCCGATCCCATCCCCTCGTTTCGCTGGGAGTGCCTGCGCGACGGTGTGGAGGACTATGAGTATTTCGCCCTGCTTCAGCAACTCTGTGAGAAGGCAGAACAGAATTCGGCGGTTCCGCGCTCCCTGATACAGAAGGCGCGTGCGTTGCTGGAGGTCCCTCCCGAAATTTCAAAAAGCATGACCGAGTTCACCTGCGACCCGCGCCCGATGCTACAGCATCGCGACCAGCTGGCGCGCATGGTGGAGCAGCTTCAGCGCCTGATGCGTCAGGTCAGGCAATAGAACGCGCTCATCCCCGCTTGGGTATGCTATAATATCCTACTCACTCACGGAGGAGGCAGAAAATGCGATACTGGAGCTTTTTGGTTTTCACTCTTTTCGCGCTCAGCGCGAGTCCTGCACAGATGCAGGATGTACCGCCCACTCACTGGGCGTACCAGGCCATTCGTCAACTGATTCGTGAAGGGCTTCTGGAGGGCTACCCCGACCGCACTTTCCGTCCCGACGAGACCGTGACGCGGGCGCAGTTTGCGCAGGCGATTGCTCGAGCCTATCAGAACCTGACGGCGCGAATTGCCGCGGCGCAGCAGCGTCTGGAGCGGTTGAGCGAAGCGCCCACCACCCAACCCACCCCCCAGCCTGACGCCACGCGCGAGACGCTCCGCCAGCTCCAGCAGGAGGTGGAAGCACTTTGGGGCATGCGCGACGCAGTGGACACGCTTCAGCGCCTCGCCCAGGAGTTCGAACCTGAGCTGCGTCAGCAGAAACTGGTGGTGGAAGACCTGCGCGACGAGTGGCAATCGCTGGAGGAGCGGGTGCGCGCCCTCGAACGCCGCTTTGCCCGATTCACGGGCGAGGTTCATTTCGGCTCGCTCAGCACCCACAGCTTTGACAAGCGCTCCGCTTATACCCTGAACGGCTCCGAAATCAACCCTTCGGGCAAATTCTTACAGAGCTTCGTTTCTACCCATGAAATGGTGCTTCGGGTGAATCAGGCGGTTAGCCCCACGATTAACGCCCGCGCCACGATGATCTTCGGGAACTACCTGCCCTATGTGCGCGCCGCGTCGCGCAACGCCGATATTTTCCGTGCCAACCGCACGACACAGAGGATGGGCAACACCGACTTCGCTATATGGGAGGCAGTGATTGAAACCCCACTGAACCTGTTCGGACAAAACTTTCAGGCGACCATCGGGCGCTATCCTCTCAAGCTCTCGCGCTACACTTTCCAGCGGATTGAACCCGATTACTATCTGGACCTGTCCCACTACCGCGACGGCGCCTACCGCGTGGACGGCGCGAAACTTGACGCAACCTATGGCGCCCTGAAAGTGAGCTTCTTCTTCGGAAGTAACTGGGGTTCGCGTGGGAATCAGACGACCCTGTTCCCCATCTCCTTTGCGAACCACAACAGCTCGGTCTCGGCGCCTGCTGACCAGTTCGCAGGGCTTCACCTGCGGTATCGCACGCAGATTTCTGCTGACATTCCCCTTGAGGCGGGTTTCACCTACCTCGCGGCAGGCTTGGGACGCAACCGTACCTACCAGCACATTAATCGTACGGTGGCAAACAATGTGGACCGCGCGGATGTGCTGGGACTGACGCTCCAGTCTCAAGTTGCGGAGATTCCAATTTCCATCGAGTATGCCCAGAGCATTCTGTGGCGAGGCGATAGCCGCGTAGTGGGCGGTAAAAACCGTGCGTTCGATGTAAACGCCGCATACCGCTTCACCGAGCGCTGGGATATTCTTATCGGCTACCGCGAGATAGACCCCTACTTCGTGGCGCCGGGCAACTGGGGACGGATCGGCTATCTCTATAACCCTTCTGACATCAAGGGCAGTTACCTGGTTACCAACTACACCCTGAGCGAGCGACTCCAGCTGCGCTTCACAGGCGACTTCTACAATGGGCGCCGCACTCTGCCCTTCAATCAGGGCTATCAAAACAACGACCGCCTGAACCGCTACATACTGGAAGCGCGCTATCAGCTCAACGATCGCTGGCGCTTCGAGGCCAGTTACGAAAATGTCCGCTGGGAGATTAATAGCTTCGCCTTTGGGGGCAACCGCGGCAGACCCGAATGGAACTACCTCACGCTTCGCGCCCGTTACGACCTTGGTAAGGACATTGACCTCAACTTTCTGTACCAGATGATTGATGCCAACGGCAAGGGCGTGCCTGCACTCAGCGGCGGTCCCTCGCCGACCGGCAATCGCGCGGGCGTGTTTGCCGCACAATTCGGCATGCAGTTCTGAAGCGTGCTATGGGGGGGGCGTCCCGAGCCTCCCCCACGCCCCGTGCCTCATGGAACCCCAAAATTGTCCCAAATTCCCCCCAATTACCCCTCAACCCCTTGACAAAACCCGAAACGATGGGGTATTATAATAGCCGTCATTAGCACTCGCCCCTTGCGAGTGCTAAATTTATGCGAAAAGCGAAGCCCTTTTCAAAGACGAGAAGGAGGTGCATACCATGCTGAAACCAATTGGCGACCGGGTTGTAGTGCGTCCAAAATCAAGTGAAGAAATGACAAAAAGTGGCATCATCCTGCCCGACAGTGGGGAACGGGCGCATGTTAGAGGACGGGCGCGTCGTGCCCCTGGAAGTCAAGGTGGGCGATCGTGTGCTGTTCTCCAAATACGGCGGCACCGAAATCAAAATCGGCGGTGAAGAGTACCTGATTCTGCGCGAAGACGATATCTTAGCCATTATTGAAGACTAAAACAGGAGGTGAGAGCGATGGCGGCGAAAGAGATTTTGTATAATGAGCAGGCACGACACGCGCTGGAGCGCGGTGTGGATGCAATCGCCAACGCTGTGAAAGTTACCCTCGGTCCCCGCGGGCGCAATGTCGTTTTGGAGAAGAAGTTCGGTTCCCCCACCGTCATTAACGACGGCGTAACGATTGCCAAAGAGATTGAGCTGGAAGACCGCTTCGAGAACATGGGCGCGCAGCTGGTGCGTGAAGTCGCCTCCAAGACCAACGATGTGGCAGGCGACGGCACGACCACCGCGACGGTGCTGGCGCAAGCCATCTTCAAAGAGGGCTTGAAGGCGGTCGCCGCGGGCGCAAACCCCATCCAGGTCAAGCGCGGCGTCGATAAGGCGGTGAACGCCGTTGTGGAATACATCCGCCAAGTGGCTATCCCCGTTGAGGGGCGCGAGGCGATGGAGCAGGTGGCAACCATCTCCGCAAATGACCCCAACATCGGGAAGGTTGTCGCCGACGCCATCGAGAAGGTCACCAAAGACGGCGTGATTACCGTCGAGGAGTCCAAAGGCACCGAGACCACGCTGGAAGTGGTGGAAGGCATGCGCTTCGACCGCGGCTACATCTCGCCCTACTTCATCACCGACGCGGAGCGCATGGAGGCGGTGCTGGAGGAGCCGTTCATCCTGCTGTACGAAAAAAAGATTAGCGCGGCGCAGGACCTCGTGCCCCTGCTGGAGCAGGTAGTGCGTGCGGGCAAGCCGCTGCTGATTATCGCCGAGGATGTGGAAGGCGAAGCGCTGGCGACCCTCGTGGTGAACAAGTTACGCGGCGTGCTCCAGTGCGCGGCGGTCAAAGCGCCCGGCTTCGGCGAGCGCCGCAAGGCGATGATGGAAGACATCGCCATCCTCACGGCGGGGACCTTCATTACCGAAGACCTCGGCATCAAGCTGGAGAATGTGAAACTGGACCAGCTGGGGCGCGCCGAGAAGGTGGTTATCGAGAAGGAGTACACCACCATCATTGGCGGCAAAGGCAAGCCTGAAGCCATTCAGGGACGCATCCAGCAAATCCGCAAACAAATTGAGACCACCGAATCCGACTACGACCGCGAGAAACTGCAGGAGCGTCTTGCGAAACTCGCCGGAGGCGTGGCAGTCATCAAAGTGGGCGCCGCAACCGAGACCGAGATGAAGGAGAAGAAGGCGCGCTTTGAGGACGCTATCCACGCCACCAAAGCAGCGGTCGAAGAAGGGATTGTGCCTGGGGGCGGCACCACGCTCGTGAACGCTATCGCCGCGCTGGACAAGGTGCAGGCGGAAGGCGACGAGCAGATCGGCGTCAACATCGTGCGCCGTGCCCTCGAAGAGCCACTGCGCCAGATTGCCTTCAACGCGGGCGCCGAAGGCTCCGTGATTGTCGAGAAGGTCAAGCAACTGCCGCAGGGGCAAGGCTACAACGCCGTCACGGGCGAGTTCGTCGATATGATCAAGGCGGGCATCGTGGACCCGGCGAAAGTTACGCGCACAGCGCTTGAAAACGCCGCGTCTATCGCCTCCATGCTCCTCACCACCGAGGCGCTGGTGGCGGAAGTGCCCGAAGAGAAGGAGAAAAAGGCTTCACCATCCCCCTACTGACACACAGACCACTCACCCCCCAATGGCCGGGGCTGCATAAGCCCCGGCAATTTTTTTCTGGCAGCGAATGCTCAGAAAATCGCATTGGAGCAGGACGGCTGAACCTACCCTGTGGCAAGGACTCGCACTCCACCTCGTGGCACGATTCATTTCGCCGCGTGGGGCACGGCGACCGCGCCCTGTTTAGAGCATGGGCACGGGAACCGTGCTCCTCCCCATGCCCGTACGGACGCGGTTCCCGCGTCCTGTTCCGCGAATCCCCGTTCTTTGCGACAGAGCAGCTCCAGCTGCCTTGGGGAAACAGGACCTCCAAAAACCCTGTTCTGCCGACACGCCATGCTATACTATAAAACGCAAGGAGGGACACTTTGGCATTAGACATCATTCCACTTGGCGGATGCGGCGAAATCGGAAAGAATCTCACACTCGTTCGCTATCGAGAAGACCAAACCCTGATTGTAGATTGTGGCATCGCGTTCCCTGGCGAAGATCTGCCAGGCGTCGATGTGGTTGTGCCCGACCCTACCTACCTGTTGAGCATCCGTGATACCGTGCGGGGCATCCTGCTCACGCACGGACACGAAGACCATGTGGGGGGGGTGCCCTATCTGCTTCCGATGCTGGGCGACATCCCGATTTACGGGACGCCCCTTACGCTCGCCCTGATTGAAGACAAGTTGCAGGAGCGCGGCCTTGAAGCCCCGCTCTGCACAATCACACCCGGTCAGCCGTTCACGATGGGCGACTTCACTGTTGAGCCTATCCGCGTAACGCACAGTATTCCTGACTGTGTGGCGTACGCTCTGCACACACCGGAAGGCACGATTGTTTTCACGGGCGACTTCAAGTTTGACCATACCCCTGTGGACGGCGTCCGCACCGATTTTAACCAGCTGGCGCGGGTGGGCGACCGCGGCGTGTTGCTGTTGCTCAGCGATAGCACGAACGCCGAGCGCTCCGGCTGGGGCGAATCAGAAAGCAAGGTGAGCGATGCCTTCTATACTCTGTTTGCACAGGCATCGGGGCGTATTCTGATTACCAGCTTCGCCTCCAACATTCATCGGATCCAGCAAGCGATTGACATGGCTGAAATTTACAACCGCAAAGTTGCCATGCTGGGGCGACGGATGGAGCAGAATGTGGCGATTGCTCTCCAGCGCGGCTATTTGCGCGTGAACGACGGCACGCTCATCAGCACCCGCGAGCTGGACGACTACCCTGATCACCGCCTCGTGGTGTTGACCACAGGCAGTCAGGGCGAACCCCTTTCGGCGCTGAGCAGAATCGCCGCTGATGAGTATCCCCGCCTCAGGATCCGCAAAGGCGACATGGTGATTATCTCCGCGACACCGATTCCTGGCAACGAGAGCATGGTGTGGCGCACGGTGAACCGTCTGATACGGCTGGGCGCAAAAGTGTACCACGATGAACTGGCGCCTGTGCATGTGTCGGGGCACGCCTGTCAGGAAGAGCTGAAACTGATGATTAGCCTCCTGCGTCCGCGCTATCTGGCGCCTGTGCATGGCGAGGCACGCCATCAAGCAGCCTATTTTGAACTCGCTCGTGCAATGGGCTACTCGGCGGAGCAGCTTTTCCTGCTGGAAAATGGCTCAGTGTTGCGAATTGAGAACGGCACCCCCCGCCTGATGGAACCCGTGCAGGCAGGGCGCTTGCTGATTGAAGAAGGCATGACCGGCGGCGTGCCCGAATCGATCATTCATGACCGTCGCCAGCTGGCGCGCGAGGGCATCCTGGTAGCGCTCGTTACCGTTCGCGCCCAGACAGGCAAGCTGGTGGATACGCCCCAGCTTATCGCGCGCGGTTTTGAGTGGCAAAACGAAGCCCAACCGGAGTTGGCGCGTCAGGCGGTCCAGGAAGTGGTGAGCCAGATGCTGCCCGCTGAAGTGAGCGATTGGGACAACCTGCGCGAAGAGCTGGTGATGGTGCTCCGCCGATTTTGCAAGAAGCACCTGAGCCGCCGCCCGCTGGTTATCCCCATCGTGATGGAAGTGTAGTCTATCGGGTACAATCATGGCGTTGGAGGGTCATAAGCATGAAGCGAACTTATCAACCCAATAACCGTCATCGGCACAAGGTACACGGTTTTCGGCGCCGAATGCGCACCAAAGATGGCAGGAATGTGCTAAAACGCCGCCGCCTGAAAGGGCGCTGGCGCCTGACCGTTGACTGAGCCGATGCTGCCGCGCAGGGCGCGCCTGCGAAAAAAACAGCAGTTCGAGCAGGTCTATCAGCAGGGGCGACGGGTTTCGATGGAAGCGTTCACCATGTATGGCTTACAGCGCGAAGGAATTAGCTCCACACGAGTGGGTTTTGTGGTGGGGCGGCGCTTTGGCAGCCATGTGGCGCGTAATCGGGTGAAGCGACGCCTGCGCGCCGCCGTGCGCGCCTGCTGGAACGCGATGCCTCAGGGCTACGACATGGTGCTTGTGGCGCGGGATGCCGCCGCCACGATGCCTTTCGATGCCCTGTGTCAGCAGGTTCGGAAGGCTGTAGACACGCTCCAGCGAGGAGGTAACCCATGAGCTGGATGGCGCGGATTGCTCTCATGCTGATTCGCGGCTATCAGCAGGTTTCACGCTTCACCCCGCCCGTGTGCCGCTTCTATCCGACCTGCTCCCAATACACATTAGAAGCCATCCAGCGTTTCGGTTTCCTGCGCGGGGTCTGGCTCGGCTTCAAGCGCCTCGTGAAATGCCACCCGTTCCATCCGGGAGGCTATGACCCTGTACCCGAAAACCTGAAGCAAGAACGAAGGAGCCCCTATGGCACAACAACCTGATATCGATCAGCGGAAGCTGTTCACGCAGACGCTGATTATCTCGATGATTATCTGGCTGATGGTGCTGATGGGCTGGAGTTATCTCTCTAAGCCGCCCGTCAGCGATAAGCCGCCTGAGCAGATTATTCAGGAGATAGAGACGCTGCGTGCTGATAAAGACTATGTAGAAGCCTCGCGCCGTGCGCAGGAACTGGCGACTCGCTTTCGGGGTACCGAATGGGGCGCGATGGGGCTGCTACTGGAAGCCCGAATCTTCTACGAAGACAAAAAAGAGCCACGCGAGGCGTTCAACCGCCTGCGCCAGATGGAAGAGTTTTACGCCCACACGCGCGTCTTTCAAGCACAGGGGCGTCCCCTCTACCAGAAAGTTTCTGAAGAGATTGATGCCCACAACCGCCAGTTTATCTCCTACCGCTTTATTGACTTTCTGGTGGGACTATTCGGGAGGCAGGACTACAGCTATGTGCTGGCGATTGTAGCCATCGCCCTGCTTGTACGGCTGATTCTGTATCCCCTGACGAACAAGCAGCTGGCGAGCATGCGCAAAATGGTGCTGGTCGCCCCGAAACTGCAGGAACTCCAGCAAAAGTATTCGGGGCAGGAACTGGTGCAACGCCAGATGGCACTGTACAAGAAATACGGCGTGAACCCAATGTCAGGGTGTCTGTATGCGCTCCTGCCCATCCCGTTCCTGATTTATATGTATAACATGTTCCTGCTCTATCAGGTGCAATTTCAGAAGGGGCACTTTTTGTGGATGAATCCCGATTTGGGGGCGCGTTTTGCGGGCATCGTGGCATCGCATTTGGGGCAATTTGATGCGCCGCTGACTCTGCTCTACGCCGTGAGCATGTATCTCACCAGCCGCTTGACCATCACCGACCCTTCGCAGGCGCAGATGCAGAAGACGATGGCGCTTTTCACGACGCTGATGCTGGTCGTTTTCTCGTGGCAGTTTCGCTTCCCCGCCGCCTTTATTCTCTACTGGATGCTGACCAATGTGTTCTACACGCTCCAGTATAAGCTCTATATGCGGCGTCCGATGCCCGAACTGGAACCCATTGAAACCCCGGAGGACAACACAAATGGGCAAGTTGCCCCGCGCAAAGTGCGCTATCAGCCCCCGCAGAAGCGAAATAAAAAGCGATAAGGAGGGAACCCTATGACAACTGTAGAGGCAACAGGCAACACTGTGGAGGAAGCCAAGAAGAAGGCGCTTCAGGCATTAGGTGTGGATGACCCCTCTAAGGTGGTTTTTGAGGTGCTGGAGGAAGGTGTGCGTGGCTTACTGGGGATTGCCGTAACGCCCGCTCGTGTGCGCGCCACCCTGATCAGCGCGCCCCAGCCCGAAGAGGCGGAAGAGGGCGAGGAACAGCCCCCGTTTGTGGTGACGCCCGAACTGGCGCGGAAAACGGCGGAGTATATTGACCATCTGGTTCGCAAACTGCGTCTGCAGGTGCATGCGGTTCTGCGCGGGAGCCATTCTCGCTATGTGGAGGTGGAGATTGTCGGGCGCGATGCGGGTGTGTTAATCGGAAAAAACGGCGAAGTGCTGAACCAGCTCCAGTATCTGGTCAACTCACTGGTGGCGCGTGTTGTGGACCCTCAGGTGCGTGTCGTGCTGGACAGCGCAGGCTGGCGCCGACGCCGCACGGAGCGCCTGCGCAATCAGGTGATTTCGATTGCGAACGAGGTCAAGCGCCGCAAAGAGGAGGCAGTGCTGCCGCCCATGCCCCCGCACGAGCGGCGGATTGTGCATCAGACCCTGCGCGATGACCCCGAAGTGTTTACCTACAGCGAGGGCGAAGAGCCGAACCGCT
>JBBIQJ010000021.1:0-22021 GCA_037442385.1 Armatimonadota bacterium | reverse complement strand
AGCCGCAAGAATGATTGCTGTGCGCACAGCCATCATGGGGCTTGCAGGACTGGGAACGCTCATTATTCTCGCATACATGGCGTTCGGCGTGATGCGCAACCTGCTCCGCACTACCGCCCGGTTCCAGAACGCCGTCCAACAACTGGCGCAGGGCCACCTCGGCATCAGCGTCGCCGCCAACCCGCGCGACATCCTGCACACACTCGCACAACAGTTCAATCACGCAGTCAACGCACTCCGCGAATCCCTAGAAAAAACCCAGCAAGCTAACCGCGACATGATGACCCAAATGCGCGCCGTTGTGGACGACATCCACACAACAGAACACATGGCAGAACAGGTCAACCAATCCGTCCAGCAAGCCGTGCAGGGCGTCAGCGAAATCGCCCATCAGGCAGAACAAAGCAGCTTCACCGTCCAGCAACTCGGTCAAGCCTCCGCCGAAATGGAGCGCGGCGCCCAGCGCGTCGCCGAGTCGGTGCAGGAAGGCGTCCAACAGGTGCAGGAGGTCGCTCGCGCCGCACAGGAAGTCGCTCAGGGCGCCCAGCATACCGCCCACGCCGCCGAACAAAGCGTCCAGCAGATGAACCAGACCCTGCAAGCCACCCAGCACGCCGTGCAACAAATCGAACAAACCCGCCAGTTCGCCCTGCAAATGCTGGAACGCGCCCAGCAGGGCCTTCAGGCGCTCCAGCAAACCAACCACTCTATCCAGCGCATCGACCACGAAAGCCTGCGCCTCGCCCAGGAACTCCAGCAACTCGCCGAAATGTCGGGCAACATCACCGCAATCCTGCAAACCATCGAAGAAATCGCCCGCCAGACAAACCTGCTCGCCCTCAACGCCGCAATTGAAGCCGCACGCGCAGGCGAGGCAGGACGCGGCTTCGCCGTGGTCGCCGAAGAAGTCCGCCGCCTCGCCGAACGCTCCGCCAGCGCAGCAGGCGAAATCCAGCAGATTATCCAGCAGGTGCTGACCCGCACCGAACAAGCCGTCAACGCCATGCACCAAAACCGCGAACTGGTGCAACACACCACCCAACTGGCAAACACCACCGCCAGTAGCATCAGCGCGAACCTGGAAGCCATCAGCGAAATCACCCAGCAGGTGCAGACAGCGGCGCAGGAGTTGCAGCACATCCAGCAGTACGCCCACGCCACGATGGGCGAAATCGAGCAAATCGCCTCCATCGCCCAGCAATCGTCGGCGGCCTCCCAGCAGATGCTCGCAGGCGCCCAGATGACCGTGCAAAGCCTGGAACAGATTGCCAGCTTCAGCGAACAGGCACGCACTACCGCTTCACAACTGCGCACAGGCACCGATCAAATCCAGCAACTGATTGAACAGGTCGCCGCAGTCAGCGAAGAAGTCTCCGCCAGCGCTCAGGAAGTAAGCCAAGCAGTGGCGCACCAGACCCTCAAAATCCGCGAAATCGCAGGCAAGGCACAGGGAATGGTGGGCGCCGCCGAAGCGGTCGAGATTGCGCTCGGACGCTTCCGCTGGAGCGGCGAGGTGGACTTCACCCTGCAGGTACCCAAGTTCAAACAGGCGCACCTGAAGTGGGTGGAGCGCGTGGAGAAGATGGTTCACGAGGGCGTGATGATCCCGCGCAACGAACTGGTGTCGCACCAGCACTGCGCACTGGGGCAGTGGTACTACACCACGGGCAAGGCAGCGCTGGGGCATATGCCAGAGTTTCAGGCAATCGAACCGCCGCACGCACGATTGCACCAGATCGCCAAACTCGCGGTGGACGCGATGGAGGCGGGCAACAAAGCCGAGGCGGAGCGCCTGCTGGAAGAGATGCGCGGCGTCAGTCGCGAGATTGTCGGCAAACTGGAGGCGCTCGCCCAGGCGCTTCAGAGCCAGCAGGACAGTCCGATGCCCAAAGCCGCCTGAGAGCCGTTCCGCACGCCGAAACCTCTCAGGGGGAAGCTCTGTGTGGCTTCCCCCTTTTTGGCTTTCCCGCTAAGCCTCCTCGAACCAGTCCCGATACCCCTTCGGGCGTATCCGCATCCCAGTCTGCGCTTCGTAAGCGTCCCTCTCCTCGCGCGACTCGCTCACGCTCAGACGCGCCGAGACCGCGTACTCCAAATCCAGCGCCTCCCACGCACTGATGGAGCATCTTCCAGTTTGCCGATACACTTTCTCTGGGGACTGCCGACTCAGCTGGTACAGCTACAGCGGACGATTCTGCGCCCACGCCTCGATCTGCGCTTCGTCCTCTGGCTCCAGGTCACGCTCCTCGCAATACTGGCGGTACTTCTGTTTCGCCAGCTGCTCCACCTGCTCCATATCCACTGTCTTCACGCAGCGTCTCATCGTTAGCTCGACTCCATACATTTGATAATACCTGACCTGAAAATAGCCTCTTTACGCCTCTGTCGACTCAGAAGCGATTTAGAAAAATAAACGAGCCAAAACGCGCCAGGCGGCTTTCTCCGACGGGTGAACCTGCTCCATCACAAGGATCCGCGCTCCACCTCGCGGCACGATTCATTCCGCCGCGTGGGGCGAGGCGACCGCCCCCCTACATACCTGCACGAACGCGATTCCCGCGTCCTGTTTAGCGAATCCACCGTTCCTTGCAACAGGACTCTGATGACAAAAAGACTCCCCGATACTATCGCTTGCCAGTTTTCCCATATCGCCTCTCAGGTATAAAATTGCTCGGATGAAGGAATCGTTTAAGATTATCGGGATGGCAATTGGCGCGGCTGTGGGATATGGAATCGTTCACGATATGATAACTGCCCACCTGTGCGTAGAATATTTCACACAAGCGCACCCGCCTCTGTTCAACACCTCGGAGCCTGCTCTGCTGGCGCTCGGGTGGGGTATCGTGGCGACATGGTGGGCAGGCGCCCTGCTGGGCGGACTGCTGGCGCTGGCGTCGCAAGCAGGCGCCCGACCGAAACTCGCAGCGCACGCCCTCTGGCGCCCCGTTAGTCAACTCCTGCTGGTCATGGCGCTGTGTGCCACCCTCGCAGGCATCATGGGATGGCTCCTCAGCACGGCAGGAATCATCGGGCTGTGGGAACCTCTCGCCCACGAAATACCCCCAGAACGCCACCCACGCTTTCTGGCAGTCGCCTTCGTGCATACCACCAGCTATGCCGTTGGCTTTATCGGCGGGCTATTCCTCATTGTGCGCACATGGCGTCTGCGACAAAGACTGTAGACCCCCCTTGACATCCTGTACCATCCCATGTGCTATAATATAGCCGAGAATACGATTTCTCGATGGGGAGCCATTCAATGCGCAGGGTTGCCTTGCATGCATGCGTCTTGCTGTGGGTTTTCAGCACATTCTGGGCGCAGGCGCAGACGAAGCGTCCAGTAACCTTTCGCTTCGAGACCCCTACCCCTGCCGAAAAAGTCTACCTCGCAGGCACTTTCAACGAATGGCAACCCCGCACGACCCCGATGCGATCCACCGACGGCGGACGCACCTGGTACCTCACGCTTCAGCTGGAGCCAGGCGTCTATCAGTATAAGTTCGTCGTCAACGGCACCGAGTGGCACACAGACCCGAACGCGCCCGTTGTGGACGACGGCAACGGCAACCTGAACTCGGTGCTGTGGGTGGAACCCGATGGCTACAACCGCCCTGCCCGATTGGGAGACGGCATCATCACCCGCTCGGCGATTGCCCATAACCCTACCGACCTGCGCGACCGGAATGTGGCGGGCGAGACTCTCTATCTGCGCCTGCGCACACGCAAAGAAGATGTCGCCGAAGTGCGCTTGCTCTATGTTCAGAACGGGCGCGTGCGCACCCTGCCGATGAAGCCCGCTGTTTCTGATGCGCTGTATACCTACTACACCGCTACCCTACCTGATAACGATTACACTTATGCCTTCCTGCTCATAGACGGCAGGGCACGCCTCTGGCTGGACACATCGGGATTGCGACCTGCCTCTAACTCGCCTGACTTTCAGAAAGCGTTCAAGCACCCACAGGGCGAAAACCGCTTCGAAGCGCCCGACTGGGTTCAGGATGCCGTCTTCTATCAGATTGTGCCCGACCGCTTCCACAACGCGGCCCCCATCAACGACCCACCCAACAACCAGCCAATCGATTTTACGGGGCGTAAGGAAGGCGACGGCTTTTATGGCGGCGATCTCAAAGGCATCATCGAGAAGCTGGATTATCTTCAGGAGCTGGGCGTCACGACGCTCTACCTGACGCCTGTGTTTGCCTCCGTAACCCACCATAACTACGATACCGACGATTACGAGACCGTAGACCCCCAGCTGGGCACGAATGAAGACCTTGAGACCCTCGCCCGGCGCCTCCGCCAGAACGGCATGCGATTGGTGCTGGACGGCGTGTTCAATCATGTGGGTATCTACTTTTTCGCTTTTCAGGATTTATTACAGCATCAGGAACGCTCGCCCTACAAAGACTGGTTTATTGTGGAACGGTTCCCCGTGAAGGTGGAGCCGAACCCTGCCTACTGGGCTTGGTGGAACATCCCCTACATGCCGAAACTGAACCATGAGAACCCCCTGGTACGGCGCTACTTGCTGGGAGTGGCGGAGAACTGGACTCGTCGGCTCAGGCTGGACGGCTGGCGACTGGATGTGGCAAACGAAGTGCCAGACCGCTTCTGGCGCGAGTTTCGCTCCGTGATAAAGCGTGCGAACCCTGATGCGGTGATTATTGGGGAAATCTGGGGCGATGCGGGGCGATGGCTGCAGGGCGATATGTTCGATAGCGTGATGAACTACCTCTGGCGCGGCGCGGTGCTGGGCTGGATTGCCCATCGGAACCTGCGCCCCTCGCAGTTTGATATGCGCATGCGCGACCTGCAGATTCGCTACCCGCGCCAGAGCCTCTACGCGATGTATAACATGCTCAGCAGCCACGACACGCCACGATTCTGGCGCGAGTGCGGCGGCGATGAGCGCAAAGTGCGGCTCGGCTTCCTGCTCCAGATGACAGCCATCGGGGCGCCTGCGATTTACTACGGCGACGAAATCGGCATGGACGGCGGGGGCATCCCCGATAACCGACGCCCGATGGAATGGAACCCGACGCCCCAACAGCAGGCGCTTCGGGAGTATGTGCGCCACCTGATCCGCATGCGGCAGGCAATCCCTGCCCTGCGCCGCGGCGACTGGCAAACCCTGCTGATAGACGACACTCGCAACCTCTACGCCTACGCACGGGTGCTGGAATCGAAAACGGCACGGGGGAGTCTCGCGATTGTGGCGATCAATAACGGCGAACAACCCGCTGCGATAGAGCTGCCCGTGCCGCTTGCAGACGGCGCGCTGAGCCTTGTGGCAAGCACCGTGCCAGCGAACGATTTACGGGACACTTATCCCGTAAGCAACGGGCGTGTGGCGTTGACGCTCGCGCCCATGACGGGAATCGTCCTGATTCCCACTTATCACTCAACAGGAGGTCTGAAGCGATGAAACGGCAAAGGGGCTTTACCCTGATAGAACTGCTGGTCGTGATTGCGATTATCGCCATTCTGGCGGCGATTCTGTTCCCTGTGTTTGCCCAGGCGCGTGAAAAGGCGCGCCAGACCCAGTGCTTGAGCAATCTCAAACAGGTGGGTACAGGGCTGCTCATGTATGCCAACGATTACGACGATAAAGTGCCCATCTTCTGTTTCGCCGAGTACTATCAGGTCGCCGCACGCTTGATCCCTTACACCAAAAACCGTGATATTTACCGATGCCCGTCTTCCGCTTTTCCGCAGGGCACAAACCAGCTCATCCAGCGCGATAACGGCTACGGCGACTATATGACCGCCCCGAACCACCCGCGAGTTGGATTGGGAACCTCTACACGCGGACGCCAGAACTACTTCGACGACATCTACCCGCCGATGGACTACATGGTTCACAACGGTCTGGGCGGCTACGGGTTATACGGATGTGTCTATAACCCCTCCCAGATTGATAGCGGACGAGTCACACGCCCAGCCCGCGCCGTCGGTATGATTGATCTGCCTCCCAGCCGCATGCAGTGGCCCGGTCCGCAATTCTGGAACCAGCGATTGGGGGGCAACTTCAAAGGACGCCACTCCGAAGGCTCGGTGGTACTCCACCTAGATGGACACTCCAAATGGTACCAGTATCGCTATCTCTACCCGACCGACCGTGGACAGGCGAACTACTCGGAGCCTGCGTGTGATGACCCCGACCCGATGGCGAAATACACATGGTACTGCTGGGGCTACGAGTGGGGACCACCCGAAGACCGCAATTGAACACACAGGGGGGCGTATCCCCCCTGTTTAATTTTTTCCTCAGGCTGAGAGCGGGCAGAATCTACCCACTCAATGGGTAAAATTGACCCAC
Organism: Armatimonadota bacterium; assembly: GCA_037442385.1. Taxonomy (GTDB): domain Bacteria; phylum Armatimonadota; class Fimbriimonadia; order Fimbriimonadales; family GBS-DC; genus LDYB01. The sequence continues at coordinate 15,699 of JBBIQJ010000021.1, read as the reverse complement.
ATGCTACCGCGCTGGGTTCAGGAGCCGTTATGTCGCACGCTGAAAGTTATGCCCGCGGTGTTCGTGCAGGGGGCACGACAGGTGGGCAAGACGACGCTGGCACACAGGCTGGTGAAAGCGGGGTTTATGGACACCTACTATAGTTTTGACGACCTTGCCCTGCTTCGTGCGGTGGAGCGCGACCCCAAAGGCTTCGTGGAGAGTCTGCCAGAGCGCGCCGTGCTGGACGAAGTTCAGCGCGTGCCGGAAGTGCTTCTGCCTCTCAAACAGCGCATCGACGCCCATCGCAAGCCGGGCATGTTTTTGCTGACAGGCTCCGCGAGCGCACTTACCTGTCCCCAGATAGCCGACGCGTTGGTCGGGCGCATGGCATCCATTGCACTCTATCCCCTCTCCCAGGGCGAGCAGGAGGGCGCCCGCGAAAACTGGCTCCAGCGCGCCTTCGAAGGCGATTGACAGATTCGCAGCGTCTCAGCTGGCGACGACCTCTGGATGCGCGTGGTGCGTGGGGGTATCCCGAAGCAGTGCGTTTGACAGCCCCACAGGAACGCACGCTCTGGCTGCACGCTTACGCCAGCACGCTGCTGACGCGCGAGGTCAGCCTGCTTGCAGATATCGAGCGCACCGCTGACCTGGGGCTGCTGCTCACCTTGCTGGCATCGCTTACCTGTCAGCTGCTGAACATGGCAAGCCTTTCGCGCGAAACGGGCATTCCCCACTCCACGTCCAGCGCTACCTGAAACTTCTCGAGGCTGTTATGGTGGTGGTGCGTGTGCCCGCATGGCATGCCCATCCCCACCCGCAGCTGTTCAAAACGCCGAAGGTCATGCTCAACGATACAGGCTTGGCAACAGCGCTCCTTCAGCAGAACGCCGACTCTCCCCAGCGCGACCCGCTCCTGCGAGGGCGCATGCTGGAAAATTTCGTGGGAATGGAACTGCTCAAGCAAATCCGCTATGCTCTTGAACCGTATCGGCTTTATCCCTTGCGCACGCGCAAGGGGCGCAAGGTGGATTTCCTGATAGAGAACGCACGCGGCTTGCTGCTGGGCGTGGAAGTCAAAGCCAGCGCCACTGTGGAGGAAAGCGACTTCCGCCACCTGCGCGCTGCGGGCGAGTGGCTCGGCGCACGCTGGGCAGGTGGGGTTGTGCTTTACACAGGAACCACTCTTCTTTCCTTCGGGGAGCGGCTCTGGGCGCTGACGCTCTCCTGCCTGTGGCAGGCGCCAGAACGCTAACTCTCCAGGAGCCGCATCGCGCCGAAGCCCACATACTTGGGGCGGCTCATCCGCTCAATTCGCTGGAGCATGTCCTCAAAGCACAGGTGATGCTCCTGCAGGTCGCCCCGAATCACGGGGTCAATCGGCAGCACGGGGAAGTCGTTGACATGCACGCTGAGCGCGTTCGCGTGGCGGGCAATCTCAAACGCTTCTGCCAGATTCTGCGTGTAGACCGCCAGCCGATAGGGCGTGAGGAGCGCGTTCAGCATTTTCATCGTCGCCGACAGGTCGTCATAGGCATGAATCGCCACCACAGGACCGAACACTGCTTCCCGATAGAGACGGCATCCTTGCGGCAGATTCGTGATCAGGGTGGGCAGGTAGAAAGGCGGTTCTGCGCGCCCGCCGGTCAACACTTGAGCGCCGCCGTCGACAGCCTCCTGCACCCATGCCGCCACGCGCTCCACTGCATGGGGGTTAATCAGCGGCGCAAGGGTGGTCTCTTCTTCCATCGGGTTGCCTGGTTTGAGCGCCTCCACAAGAGGCGCGAGGCGTTCCATCAGCGCGTTCAGTCTGGAGGCGGGCGCCCACACATGCTGAATCGCGCTGGCAGACTGCCCCCCCATCATAAACCCGCACCGCACAATCGCCTCGGCGACCTCCTCTGCAGGTGCGCTCTCGGTCATAAGGAGGACGCTGAACGATTCCAGCTCCAGTTCGATGCGCTTGCTTCCCGCTTCTGCCGAAAGGTGGACGCCCACCTCGCGGCTGCCGATGAAGGCGAGTAGGTTCACATCGGGGTGCGCCGCGAGCGCCCGCCCGATCTCCTCGCCGACGCCTGTCAGAATGCTCAGCGCCTCGGGGGGCACGCCAGCGCGGTGGAGCAGCAGCCCCAGCCGCAGCACGGTCAACGGCGCTTCGCGCGAGGGTTTCAAAATCACCGCATTCCCCGCCGCAATCGCAGGCGCGGTCTTTTGCGCCGCATGGGCCAGCGGTAGGTTGAACGCCAGAATTGCCGAGACAACGCCCAGCGGCTCGCGCGCCCAGAAACCGAACCGCGACGCCCCATCAGTAAACGACTCAGGCGGAAACTGCGTCGCCCGCGGATGATGACATGCCTCCGCGGCTAACTCGTACACCATGCATGCCCGCTCGACCTCAATCCGTGCCTCGTGGATCAGCTTGCCTGTTTCCTGAACCAGCAGGCTTGCCAGCGCGTTGCGCTCCTGCCGAATCAGATGAGCCACCTGTTTGAGAATATGCGCCCGTTGCGCCAGGGAGAGGGAGCGCATCTCCTGCGCACCCAGCCGCGCCAGCTGCACCGCCTGATCCACATGCGAGGCGCCCCCACGCGCCACATGGTCCAGCGCCTGCTGGGTATAGGGGTCCAGCACCTCCACCCACTGGTCGGCGCCGACCAGATGCCCGCCAATCAGCATCTTTTGCATCGTTTCACCCTAGATAGGCAATCGCCTCAATCTCAATCAACACGCCACGGGGAAGCGCCGCCACCTCCACTGTCGCCCGCGCAGGGTACGGCTCCGTGAAATAGGCCGCATAAACCTCATTCATCGCCTTGAAGTCGTCAAGGTCCTGCAAATAGATGGTCGTCTTAACCACATTCTGGAGCGACGCCCCCTCGGCGTTCAGAATGGCTTGCAGGTTCTGCAAAACTTGCTTCGTCTGTGCTTTGATACCGCCTGGCGCTATCTCGTTATTGACGGGGTCCACGGGAATTTGCCCGGAAATGAAGAGCCAATCGCCCACACGCACAGCCTGCGAATAGGGTCCAATCGGAGCGGGTGCATCTGCCGAGTAGACAGCCTTTTTGGTCATACCTCACCTCGCGCAGAGAGTATACCCGATGGGGTTTGAGCGGGTACACTAAAGGCATGCGCAAAGCGCTCACGATTGCCGGCTCCGATTCGGGCGGCGGCGCGGGCATTCAGGCAGACCTGAAAACCTTCGCCGCGCTGGGTGTGTACGGCACCAGCGCAATTACTGCCCTCACTGCGCAAAACACGCGCGGCGTGCAGGGCGTATTTCCCGTCAGCCCCGAATTCGTCGCCCAGCAAATCGACTCCATTATGACCGACATCGGCGCAGACGCCGCCAAAACCGGCATGCTCTTCAGCGCCGAGATTATTCAAATCGTTGCCGAGCGAGTGCGCCACTACGCCATCCCGAGTCTGGTGATTGACCCCGTGATGGTCGCCAAAAGCGGCGACCGCCTGCTCCGCGACGACGCCATCGAGGCGCTGAAAGCGGTGCTGATTCCGCTCGCACGGGTGGTGACCCCCAACCTCGGCGAAGCGAGCGTGCTAACGGGCTTCCCCGTGCAGGACAAAGCGAGCATGCAGGAGTCGGCGAAGGCGATTCATGCGCTCGGCGCCCAGTGGGTGGTGGTCAAAGGCGGGCATCTGCCCGACTGCGCCGATGACCTGCTCTACGATGGCAACGAGTTCTACTGGCTGCACGCCGAACACATCGACACACCGCACACGCACGGCACGGGCTGCACTTTCTCGTCCGCCATCACCGCCTACCTCGCGAAAGGCTACAGCGTGCCCGATGCCGTGCGCGAGGCGAAAGCATACATCACCCAGGCGCTCCGACACGCGAAACCGATTGGCGGCGGGCACAGCCCCGTGCATCATTTCCACCCCTTCTATCCGTTAGACTGAAATGGAAACGCTCCACACCGTCAAAGGCTCGAAGCAGACCGCGCTGATTGAAATGCGCGGCATCACGAAGCGGTTCGGCTCGCTCATCGCCTGCGATTCGGTGAACCTGCATGTGCAGGCAGGCACGCTCCACGCGATTATGGGCGAAAACGGCGCGGGTAAGACCACGCTCATGCGCGTCCTCTACGGCTACTATCAGCCCGACGCAGGCGAAATCTACTTGGACGGCAAGCGGGTCATGTTTCGTAGCCCCGCCGATGGTCAGCCAGCACTACAGCATCATCCCGGAGCTGAGCGTGCTGGATAACCTGATTCTGGGTGCGGAACCCACACGCTTCGGCGGCTGGATTGACCGCAAAGCGGCGCTACAGCGCGCCATAACCCTGGCGCAGGCGCTCGATTTTGAACCGAACTGGCATCGCCCAGCCGAAGAGTTGAGCGTCGCCGCACGCCAGAAACTGGAGATTCTGAAACTGCTCTGGCGCGACGCCCAGATTCTGATTCTGGACGAACCCACTGCGATGCTCTCGCCCAACGATGTGGAGACGCTGTTCGCTACCCTGCTCCGCCTCAAGCAAGAAGGACGCACAATTTTGCTGGTGACTCACAAACTGAACGAGGTTCTGCAGTATGCCGACTGGGTAACGGTGATGCGTGGGGGACGCAAGGTGGCGGAGACGCCCGTATCGCAGGTGGACGCCGAGCAGCTCACGCGCTGGATCGTTGGCGAAGAGGAGCCTCGATTCGCCGAGTCGGCCCAAGCGGCGCCTGCGCCTGCTGTGGAAGCGCCCGAGCGCCTGACGGTCCGCGACCTGTATGTGCGTTCCGACCGCGGCGGCTGGGGTGTGCAGGGACTGAACCTTACCGTACGCGCGGGCGAGATTTTCGGGCTGGCGGGTGTGGACGGCAACGGACAAACCGAGCTGATGGAGGCGCTGGCAGGCTTGCGCCCGATAGCGCGGGGCGAGTTTCTGCTGGAAGGGCAACCTTTCACGCACTGGACAACCGCCCAGCGTCTGCAGGCAGGCATTCGCTACCTGTTCGACGACCGCTTCCGCCGCGGGATGATTGCCGCATGGAGTGTGGAGGAGAACGCGATTCTGGGCTTCCAGCGCGATTCGGCGCTCCAGCGGTTCGGCTGGCAAAGCCGCCACACCATTCGGGAGCGCGCTCGCCAGCTGGTGGAGCGGTTTCGCGTCAAAGTGCCTGCGCTCACCGCGCCGATGCTCCACCTCTCTGGCGGCAACCAGCAGCGCCTGGTGATTGCCCGCACGCTCTACGGTACGCCACGCCTGCTGATTGCCTTTGCCCCCACCCGCGGGCTGGATATTCGCGGCACGGAAGCGACCTACGCCGCCATTCGCGCAGGCTGTGCGCAGGGCATGGGCGCGCTCGTGATGTCGTTTGACCTTGATGAGCTAATGGAATACGCCGATCGCATCGGCGTGCTGTTCAAGGGCAAAGTGGTGGCAGTCTTCGAGCGCCGCGAGTTCTCGCGCGAATCCATCGGCGCCGCGATGGTGGGGCTGGGTACGCCCCAATAGCAAGGCGTCTCTGCGGAGCTACCTCCGCCCCTCCACACCCGCCGAACCGAAACGCAATTACTGTCGTGAGGTTCGCTCTGAACCTAATTTTTCCCGCTGATAACGCGCCACTTCAGCAGGAAACCGCATGCCAGCGTCTAACTGCAACAGCACAATGAAACGCTGGCTCTGTTGGTTCGGTCTATGGCTTACGCTTGTTAGCGTCTTTGCACAGGATACACCGTACCGTCTGCCCGATGTGTACGCGATTCGGGGCGCACGGATTGTGCCTGTGTCTGCACCGCCGATTGAGAATGGCGTGCTGATCGTACGCGACGGGGTGATTGAAGCGGTTGGCGCTGCCGACTCGGTCGCCATCCCAGCCGACGCGGAAGTGATCGAAGGCGAGGGGCTGACTGTCTACCCTGCCTTCATAGACGCCTTTACCAGCCTGGGGATGCCCGCCCAGCCGAATGACCCCGCCTACGCCTCGTATGAACGGGGCAACACCTACCCGAATCCGCACATTCGCCCTGAGCGCGAGGCGACGGTACTATGGCAGCCCGATTCAGCGCAGCTGGCGCGCTGGCGTCGGGCAGGGTTCGCCTGTGCCCATGTGGCGCCGCCGCACGGGATTCTCAGCGGTCAGAGTGCGCTGATGAGCCTTGGCGACGGTTCCGCCAGCCAGAGCGTGATTCGCGCGCCACTCGGGGCGCCGCTGAACCTGCGCGGGCGCGGCGGCTTTACGGAAGGCTTCGGCGGATACCCCAGCTCGCTGATGGGCACAATTGCACTGGTACGACAGGTCTTCTACGACGCGCAACATCAGGCACAGGTGTGGCAGATTTACACTCAGAACCCGAACGGCAAGCCGCGCCCCAGCATGAGTCGCGCCCTGAGCGCGCTCCAGCCCGCTCTGCAGGGGCAGATGCCCGTGCTTGCGCTGGCGAATAACGCGCAAGACATCATGCGAGTGCTGCGAATTGCCGATGAGTTCGGGCTGAAGGTGATAATTGTGGGCGGTCAGGAGGCGGCGAAAGTCGCGGATGAGCTGGCGAAGCGCCAGATTCCCGTGTTGCTCTCGCTGGAGATGCCCGAACCGCTCCGCACTTACGACCCGCTGAACCCGCCGACACTGACCAGCCTGCGCAACCGCGCGCTGGCATATCAGAACGCCGCCATTCTGCACGAGAAGGGCGTGCGCTTTGCTTTCACCACCGAAGGCGTGGGCGACCCGGAGCGCGCCCTGCGCAACATCCGAATTGCGATTGCCAACGGCTTGCCCGAAGAGGCGGCACTTCAGGCGCTCACAACCGTTCCTGCTCAGATGTTCGGCGTCGCCGACAAGATGGGCACGCTGGAGGCGGGCAAACTGGCGAACTTCCTGGTAGTGCAGGGCAAGCTGTTCGAGCGCGGCGCACGCTTCCGCTATCTGTTTGTGGACGGCAAGCGCTATCGCCTCGAAGACCAGAGCGCCCCCAGCGCGCCCGCCGTGCCCCGATTCCGCCGACCGCGCGACTGGGACGCCGAAAACAGCAGCAGCCTGCAGGAAGCCTCCTGCTGCTTCCACCACGCCGAAGGCTCTACCCTCACCCACATGTTGAGCCACGACCACCTCGCAGGGCTATGTGAGGAGACCTGCACAGAACATCTGACTGCAGGCGTGCCGCCGCGCCAGGACGCTCCGCAACAGCAACCCGATGAACGACGCGAAGGCGAAAGCGCTTCCCAGTCGCAGAGCGAGGATCTGCCCGTGCTCCCGCGCGTCAAACTGGAGCCAATTATGCCCACCCCTGCCGACGAACACAACACATGGCTCATCCGCAACGCCACAGTGTGGACTCTCACCCAGGACAAACCCATGCCCCACACCGATGTGCTGATTGTGAACGGCAGGATTCAGGCGGTGGGCAAGAACCTGCAGGCGCCTCCCGAAGCACGCGTGATTGACGCCACAGGGAAGCATCTCACGCCCGGCATCATCGACTGCCACTCGCACACTGCCATCAGCGGCGGAGTGAACGAGGGCACGAATGTTTGCACAGCGGAAGTGCGCATTCAGGATGTGCTGAACCCTGAAGATGTGAACATCTACCGCCAGCTGGCAGGCGGCGTAACGGGTGCGCTGGTGTTGCACGGCTCAGCGAATGTGATTGGCGGTCAGAGCGCAACGGTCAAGTGGCGCTGGGGGAAGACCGCCGACCAGATGCTGTTTGAAGGCGCGCCTGCAGGGATCAAGTTCGCGCTGGGCGAGAATGTGAAGCGCTCTAACTTCCGTCAGGGCGATGCACCCACACGCTACCCTGCCTCGCGCATGGGCGTGGAACAGGTCATCCGTGAGCGGTTCCTCGCCGCGCGGGACTACAAACGCCACTGGCAGGAGTATCGCGACGGCAAACGCCCCTACCCGCCCCAGCGCGACCTGCAGCTGGACGCCCTCGGGGAGATTCTGGAGGGCAAGCGCCTCATCCACTGCCACAGCTACCGCCAGGACGAGATTCTGATGCTCCTGCGCGTGTGCGAATCGTTCGGCGTTCGTGTGGGTACGCTCCAGCATGTGCTGGAGGGCTACAAGGTCGCCAACGAGATTGCTCGGCACGGCGCGGGCGCATCGTCGTTCTCCGACTGGTGGGCGTATAAGATTGAGGTCTACGACGCGATACCCTATAACGGGGCGCTGATGGCGGAGCGCGGCGTGGTGGTCTCGTTCAACTCCGATAGCAACGAGCTGGCGCGCCGCCTCAACACTGAAGCCGCCAAAGCCATCAAGTATGGCGGCTTGAGCGAGGTGGAGGCGCTCAAATTCGTGACCCTCAACCCTGCCAAACAGCTGGGAATTGACCGCTATGTGGGCACGATCGAGCCAGGCAAGCACGCCGACCTTGCCCTCTGGAGCGATCATCCGCTCAGTGGCTACGCTCGGTGTGAGAAGACTTTTATCGACGGCGTGCTTTACTTTGACATCGAGCGCGACCGTGCGTGGCGCGAGCAGATGGAAAAAGAGCGTCAGGAGTACCTGAAGGCGCTGCGCCCCGTTTCGCTGTTCGACCGTCCCCAGCGCGAGGAGCGCCCAGAACGCGAGACTGCCCGTCCCGCACGTGAGGCAGTTTCCGTGGAAGGCACATGGCGCGGCACCATCACCGGTCCCGACCCGCTCCCCGCCGAAGGAGTTGCCTTCACGCTCACCCTGCGTCAGGAGAACAACATGCTGAGCGGCACGCTGGAGACCCCGCTCGGCACGCAGAGCTTCAGCGGCGTGGCGTTTGACCCCAACACAGGCGCTATCCAGTTCACGCTGGAAGTGCAGGGCATGAGCCTCACGGTGAACGCCACAATTGAGGGCAATCGCATGACGGGCACTATCTCCGCGATAGGGATGACTTTTAACCTCTCTGCGGAGCGCGTGCCGTAGCCCTTGCGGGCGTTTGTGGGGCAAGCCCTGCAAACGCCCCTCAGCTTCCTGCAACAAGTTGCCTATAAAACGGCACGGTATGCTCCACCGTGTGGCGGATGTGGAACCTATCAGCTGACTGGTGGGCGTTTTCCGCTAACCACTGCGCCAGCGCTTTATCTTTCAGCAGGCGAATAATCGCTTCGGCGAGCGCGTCGGGGTTCTCTACAGGAACCAGCAACCCCGTTTTCTCATGCTCCACCAGCCGTTGCAGCTGGGGAATCTGGCTCGCAATTACGGGCAGCCCGCACGCCATCGCTTCCATAACCGCCAGCCCCAGCCCCGCATCGCGTGCTGGCGCCACCAGCACATCCGCCGATACATACAGCTCCTCCACCGCGCTCCAGTAGCCGAAGAAGCGAATGTGGTGCGGATAATGGCTATGCAGGGTCAGGTTCACCAGCCGCGTGTTGTCGGGACCGTCGCCAGCCAGCCAGATGTCCGTCTCCGGGAATGTTTGCCAGACGCGATTCATGGCGCGAATCGCGATATCGAAGCCCTTATGGCGCACGAAGCGCCCCACGCACAGCACCACAGGGCGGTTTGGGGGCACATAGAATTGCTGGCGCATCGCCTCGCGGTTCGGCAGGCGCTCGAATCGCTCCAGATCAATCCCACCGTGAACCACCTCAATGCGCTCGGCGGGAACGCCCCCACGGAAGAGCCCGTCCCGCACACTCTCGGAAACCGCCAGCACAAAGCGGGGATAGCGTGCAATCCAGCGCCAGAGCGCCCGCACCAGCGCGCTCCGATGGAGCAACAGATGATGCACCGTCCAGATCCAGGGGTAGCGGTCTCGAAACGCCAGCGCGCACACCCAGCCTGCCCGCACTCCATGACAATGCACAAACGGGAAACCGCTGGCTTGCTGGCGCAGGGTTTTCACCGCCCGCGAGTCGGCAAGGAGGCCCGGACGGTCGCGAATGAAGTCGGGTCCTGTGAGCGTGGGGGCGAATCCATGTTCGGGCAGGTACTTAATCAGCCCCTGCACATGGCGGAGCATGCCGCTGCTGCTGGGGCGCACGACAATCAGCATCGGCGTCAGCGGACGCTCGCGCCCGTCTTGATATTTCGGCTCGGTCAGAAGGCTCGGCGCCTCCAGCAAAGTTGGTGCGCTCATCGTGGCACAGGAATCGCCTCCAGAAGGGTCATTAAAATTCTATCCGCTGTAAGCCCTTCCACTTCCGCTTCGGGTTTGAGAATTAGGCGGTGGCGTAGCACGGGAAGCGCCATTTGCTTCACATCGTCAGGAGTCACGAACTCGCGTCCCCGCAGCCCCGCAAGCGCTTTGCTCACCAGCAGGAGCGCGATTCCTGCACGCGGACTGGCACCCACCAGCAGATACTCATTCTGGCGCGTGCGGCGAACAATCTGTAGAATGTAGTGGCGCACCTCGTCGGAGACCTGAATCTGGCACACCACCTCGCGACAACGCTCCAGTGTCCCGGCATCCCACACGGTCTCAATCCCGACTTCCTCCAGCCGGTGGGAGCGGAAGCCTTCGTCGTGCAGGCGCAGAATTGCACTCTCCTCATCCTCACTGGGATAGTCCATCACAATCTTGAGCAGAAAGCGGTCTAACTGCGCCTCTGGGAGGGGGTAAGTGCCCTCGTACTCAATCGGGTTCTGGGTCGCGAACACCATAAACGGCTGCGGGAGGGGATGGGGCACGCCGTCGATGGTGACGCGCCGCTCTTCCATCGCCTCCAGCAGGGCGGATTGGGTCTTGGGCGGCGTGCGGTTGACCTCATCGGCCAGCACGATATTGGCAAAAATCGGACCCTTGCGCACGCGGAACTCGCCCGTGCGTGTATCGAACACCGTTGTGCCAATCAGGTCGGAGGGCATCAGGTCGGGCGTGAACTGCACGCGGCGGAACTCCAGTCCCAGCGTCTGCGCCAGCACGCGCACCAGAAGCGTCTTAGCGATGCCTGGCACCCCTTCCAGCAGCACATGCCCATCTGCCAGCAGGGCGCACAGAGCCTGTTGCAGGGTCGCCTCCTGCCCGACAATCACACGCCGAATTTGTGCCTGCACGCGCTCGATGGTCTCCGCGAGCAGGCTTACCGTAATCAACGCCAGCCTCCCGTCATCGTGTAGAAATCTTTTCAGCGGGGATGGGAAATCTCCTGCAGGTTTGCGAAAAGTCGGTTCCTCCTGATTTCAGGAGGAGCCGACCGAAAAGCATTACCGCCGACGCCGATACATCGCGAGACCTGCCAGCCCCACGCACACCGTTAGCAGGCTCGCAGGTTCAGGCACAGGCGTAATCGCGAATAAGCCGCCCACCTCGGTAAACTGGGCGTTCACAATCAGGATTCCCGTGCCCTGAAACGGCTCGAAGCCCTCGCCGTAGTAAGCGATGCTGGTGGGGAACGGATAGCTGCCGCCGAACCGTCCGAAGGGCGTTGCCTGCGTACCCCGTAGCATCGTCAGCGTGCGTTGGGTGGTGGCAATCAGGTCGCCCTCGCTGTCAAAGACGAAGCTGACCACGCCCGAACCGCCGCCTCCCGCCAGCGGCAGCACATCCACAGGGCTAACCCCTGTGATGAGACCGTTCGCGTCAAAAGCGGGCTGGAAGCGGAACACCTGCCCGGGGTTGCCGATGAAGGTGGGGTCGTTGGTGTCGCCTGCGTAAATCAAGCCGTTCTGGAACCCCAGCCCTCCTGCGTAGCCAGCGCCATAGGCGTCCACCAGCACCGTCGCCGCGTCGTTCGCGACCCGATAGAGCTTGTTGGCGTTCGGTCCATCGGCGCCAAGCGCCAGCACCTGATTGCCCACAACCACCACATCCGCCACATTCGGGAGGGACCCCATCGGAGCCAGCAGGTTCACCGCGCCAGTCGTTGTGTTCCACTCCAGCACAGTGTCGAGTTCGCCGTTCTCGGCGAACACGAGTGTGTTGTCATCGCGCCATGCCAGTCCGCCAAAGAACTGCCACTGCGCATCGCTGAGGGTGGTCAACACCTGACGTCCCTGCGGGGCGATACGGTCGTACACGGTGATGGTCGCGCCGCCGCCGAAACGCCCCCTGGCAACTGCCATCTTGCCTGAGGGGCTGACAGCAACGGCGCCAGAGGTCAACTCCAGGGAGAATGTTTTGAAACCCGTTGGGGGCGTATAGCCCGACACTTGCGCCAGAACAGCCTGTGCGCTCAACAGCGCACTCCATCCGAATAGTATCACCCTTCGTATCATGTTGCAGAACCTCCTTTCTGGGCGCGATTAAAAAACATCGCGCCCGACTGGCTGTCAGGCGCGTTCAGCGATGTACGAGCATAGAGCCTATGCTCCCATCCTGACCGCACCCTGTGCTCGCAGGGCTTCCGCCATTGCGGAAGCGGTCGACCGTGGCCGGGCATTCGGGCTTGTCCCCTCAAAGGGGGCTTACCGTTGCGGCACAGCGCCGGACTCTCACCGGACTTCCCCCGATATTTCAGCCCCAATGCGATTGGGGCGCACACGGTCGGGATTGCGCGCGGCTGAATTTTACCTTAACCCCTTCCCCTTTTCGGAACACCAGGCAGACAGGTTGCGTCTAAAGAACCAGCCTTGTGTTAGCCTCTGGGCGCGGAGTGTGGTACAATACGAGAGGAGGATCACGATGCGTTTTGGATTGATTGCTGTGTTCGCCCTGTGGAGTGTCGGACTAGCTTGTGCAGAGCCGTCATGGCTGGTGCCACGCAACAGCTACATTGTGCGTCCTGTCGCAAGCGTACAGGATCTGGCAAACCAGATTCGTACCGAGCCGATCGTGGCACAGCGCTATGCCCGCCACTTTGGACGGAGCGCCTATGAGCTTGCTGACTACTTCGAGAAAAACCTTGTGCTGGCGAAACTGGAGAAAGCAGAGACTTTCAATGTGTACTACGCACCGCCCGACAATCGCCTGCTGGTGGAACGTAAGACCCTCCCCAAAGGCACGCCCGTGTTTGTGGAGAAAACCACCCGCAAGCCTGTGCTGAAAGCGAACTGCGGCAACCCGTTGACCCCCGTGGTGTCTGTCCCGCGCCAGCAGGTTCAGGCAGCCGAAGCGCCACTTTTAGTCACCAGACCCACACCCCACCTGGCACAGGAAGTTACGCTTCCTGAAGTGCCCACTGTGGAGCTGGTGGAGCTGCCGCTGGAAGAGGTGGTCGCGGCAGATGTGTTGCCCACCGAAGTGATTGCCGAGGTGATGCCGGAACTGGAGCCAGAGCCAACCGAAGTGCTGGCGGAAGCCATGCCAGCACCTGCGGAGCCTGTGCCGCCTGTGGTGAATCGTTCGGGAGCGCCGTGGTGGCTGCTGATTCCCATCGGGGGCTTGCTCATTCGGGACCAGGGCGATACCCTGCCGCCCATTCCGGAGCCGGGCAGTCTGCTCGTGCTGGGAGCAGGGCTGGGTTTGCTTTACCCTCTCTCGCGTAGGGTGTTCAATCGCTCCCAGAAAGTTAACCAGCGCGGTTCCGCATCCACCACGGACTCGGCGTAACGGAGCGCGGTGCGCACCAGACGCTCTGCACCCGAAATCGGCTCCTGAGGCGGCTGTGCCTGCAGGAACCACTGCTGAATCCTCTGCATCTGATCTGCCGGGAGCGCAACAAGATTCGAGCGCGAGGGCATACAGCGCGCACATACGCAGCCGCCTGCGTCGAGTTGCCAGTCGCCGCCTGTAACGGGATGTCCGCACTCACGGCATCGGCTCAGGTCAGGCGCATAGCCCAGCAGCGCCAGCCAGCGCCAGAGCGCCCAACCGACAACCGTCGCCACATCGCTCCCCTGCTCCAGCCGTTCCAGCGCCTGAACAAGCGTGAAATAGGCTTCCGGTTCGGCATGCTCTTCCGCGAGCCAGCGATCCAGGGTTTCACAGAGCGCGAGCGCCGCGCTCAAGCGTTCCAGATCGGTGCGCACCTGCAGATAGGTTCGCAAAAGTTGCGGCTGCACCAGCAGGCGCTGATGGCGCCCCTCGATCACACGGGCGCTGAGACGGTTCAGGGGTTCGGTGAGCAATCCCATGCGGCTGTTAGGCTTTTGTGTGCCCCGCACCTTCAGGCGCAGTTTGCCCCGCTCTGCGGTCAGAAAGCTCACCACGCGGTCCGATTCGCCCGAAGTCCACCGTCGCAGAATCACCCCTTCCAGCACCTGCTCGCGTGCCATCGCTCACCCGATGTAGACCGTCTTGATGTTCACAAACTCGTGAATCCCGAACAGCCCCAGTTCGCGCCCGAAGCCGCTCTCTTTGATACCGCCAAACGGCAGGCGCGGGTCCGAAAACACGAAGTGGTTCACGAAGCAGTTGCCCGCCTCCAGCCTGTCACGGGCAATCTCCTCGCCCAGCCGAATGTTCTCGGTAAAGACGCTCGCGCCCAGTCCGTAGCGCGATTCGTTTGCCCGCTGAACCGCCTCGTAACGGCTCGAAACGGGCACAATCGGGGCTACGGGACCGAAGGTCTCCTCGTTCCACACGGGCATGTCGGAAGTGATGTCCACCATCACCGTGGGAGGATAGAAATAGCCGCGTCCTTCGGGGACGTCGCCGCCCAGCAGCACGCGCGCGCCCGCCTCGATACTCTGACGCACCTGACGATGCAGGTTCTCGCGTAAGTCGGCGCGCGCCAGCGGGCCAATCGTGGTCGCCTCGTCCATGGGGTCGCCCATCACCTGCTGGCGGCTGCCCTCCACAAAGCGCTCCACAAACACCTCGTACAGGGGGGTTTCGACCAAAATGCGCTTGGTGGCGATGCAGCTCTGACCGGAGTTGATATACCGCCCCTGCAGACATTGCGTCACTGCCAGCTCCAGATTGGCGTCGCGAAGCACAATTGCAGGGTCGCTACCGCCCAGCTCCAGCACGCACTTTTTGAGCGCCTCGCCCGCAATTTGCGCCACCGCCCGCCCCGCCCGCGTGGAACCTGTGAGCGTGACTCCCGCCACCAGCGGATGGCGAATCAGGTCAGGAATCTGCTCCACCTCCACCAGCACCACATGCAGGAGATCAAACGGCAGCCCCGCCTGGCGAAACGCCTCCGCAACTGCCAGCCCACATGCGGGGGTGTTGGGAGCAGGCTTGAGTAGCACCGTGTTGCCCGCCATGAGCGCAGGCACCGCAAACCGAAACGCCTGCCAGAGCGGAAAGTTCCACGGCATAATCGCCAGAATCGCACCCAATGGCTGGAACGCCACATAGCTTTTACGGGCATCGGTCAGCACCTCCATTGGGCGGAGCATCGATTCGGCGTTATCAGCGAAATACTCACATGCCCAGGCGCATTTTTCCACCTCCGCGCGCGCCTGCGTGATGGGCTTGCCCATCTCGGCGGTAATCAGCTGTGCGTAGGTGTCCCTGTCCCGCCGCAGGTGCTGCGCGACCCATCGAAGCGCATCCGCGCGCTCTCGGAAGCTCGTCTCGCGCCACTTCAAAAACGACTGATGGAGCGACTGCAGCTGCGACTCTACAAAGGCGCCCTCGGCGGTCTCGTACTCTTTCCAGACCTCTTCGGTATACGGGTTTCGGCTGACAAACGGCATGGCTGTTTGGAATTGTACCTGAGAGGCGATTGGGAAAATGCACAGGAAAAAAACACGCTCCGAACCTGTCCACACCCTACAGGAGCGCTACAAAATTCGCATCAGGCGCATACAGGATCAATGAGTTCTGCGCTTTTGGCACAAAAGTTGCTGCATCAGGCTGTAGTCAACTGCGTTGTGAGAGTGATTTTGGCTCCCGCCCTCCGCGAGGGACTGCGGACCAAGGAGTGAAACATCGCTTGAAACGCGTGGTTGCCGCAACACCGAACGGAGGTAAGACAATGCGATCGGTAAAACGAACTGAGGCGCTCGGCT
>JBBIQJ010000020.1:0-22658 GCA_037442385.1 Armatimonadota bacterium | reverse complement strand
CGCCAGGTGGCGGTTTCGGGCGAGCGATTTGAACTCACCCGTTTGCGCGTACCTCCTGCATAATTATACCCCACTAGGGGTACGCGCAGGGTATTTAGCGTGGCTAAATAATTCGGGGGATGGAGCCGACGCAGGGCGACTTCGTCTCATAGGAACGGCTTCAGCCGTCTGGCGAAAACCTTCAGCCAGCGCAGGGGGCTTTGGGTTTCAGCAGGAACTTCGCGCCCGATGCTGAATCTAAAACACAGGGTGAAATGAGCCTATGGATCGAACACAGCAGTTTAATCCAGACCCGAACCGCACGCAGGCGATGGGCGCCTCCGACCCGATGCGCACCCAAGCCTTCTCGATGCCCGTGCTGGACCCGAACCGCACGCAGGCAGTGCCCGGACTGGGCGCGCCGCCGCAACCCTCGCTCACGATGGAAGTCGTGCCAGGACGCAAGTACGCGCTGGCGCAAACGCTCGCACGCGAAGGCTTGCTGATCCAGATTACCGCCTCGCAAACCGCCACAGGACGCGCCCCGCTCAACCTCTGCCTCGTGTTAGACCGCAGCGGCTCGATGGAAGGCGCACCCTTCGAATACGCCAAGCAAGCCTGCACCTACCTCGTAGACCAGCTCACCGAGCAGGATGTGCTGTCCATCGTAACCTTCTCCGACACGGTGGATGTGGTAATGCCACCGCGCAAAATCGTCAACAAGCAACTCGTCAAAGACCATATCATGCGCCTCACCGTCGGCGACACCACCAACATCTATGACGCGCTGGTGGTCGGCACGCAACAACTCACCTCTGTGAACCTGCCCGGCTATCAGGCGCACCTCATCTTGCTCACCGACGGCGAACCGACCGTGGGCATCAAAGATTTCAGCACGATTGTGAGCGTCGCCGCCCGTGCCAAAGAGTTCGGGTTCCACATGACCGCGCTCGGCTTCGGTCCCGATTACAACGAGGAGCTACTCGCCGGGATTGCCCGCCGCAGTGGAGGGAAATATTACTATATCGACCAGCCCCAGCGAATCCCCGAAGTGTTCCAGCAGGAGCTGGTGCGCCTGATGACCGTCGTTGCCCGTAATCCGCGGCTGGAGATTCAGCTCGCCCGCTGGGTGCAGGTGCGCCAGGCGTTTGGAGGCGACTACAAACTGCAGGGGCGCACGGTGGAGATGCAACTCGTAGACGCCGAACGCGGCAGCACGCTCACGCCCGTGTTCGAACTGGAGTTCCCCAACCACCCCGCCGGCATCTACCGCATCGCGAAGGTGAAACTCACATGGGAAGATATCGTGACGGGGCGCACAGAGAGCCTGACGAACGAGGTGGTGATGGAGTTCACCACCGACCCAGCAAAAGCGAATGTGCCGCAAGACCCGCGCGTGGCTAACGAACTGCAGGTGGCGGTTACCTCGCGCGCGCTGGAGAAAACCATCATGGGACTCCGCGCCCAGCAACTGAACCAGACCCAGGCGCTTCAGGAACTGCAACGCACGCAGGCACTGCTGCTCCAGCAAGGACGCCTGCAGGAAGCCCAGCAGGTGACGCAAGCCATCCGCGCCCTGCAGGGACAGGACGCCAACACCGCCGAGAAAACCCTCATGGGCACGCTAGTCAACCTCGAACAGGCGAAAAAGGAGGGCGGAAGCTGAGGCGTATGCAAGACGCCCTGAGCAGGTTTCAGGAACTGCTACGCCGACTGTTCCAGTTCGATGGCGCCGAGCTGGACTTCGGCATCTACCGCATCCTCAACTACAAACGCGAGCAGATCGAACAGTTCATCACCCAACGCCTGCCCCAGATTGTCGACGAGGCGTTCGCCTCCTACGCCAAAACAGAACGCCATAGACTGGAACAGGAACTCCAGAACACCCGAGAGGAAATCCGCAAGGTTTTCGGCGAACACGCCCTCGATGAGCAGGGCAACCTGCGCAACTACCACAATACGAAACTGGGTCAGCAATACACACGCCTGCTGGAACAACGCGCTCAGTATCGGGTGAGCGAAGACCTTAAAACCCGCGTCTACAACGACCTCTACAACTTCTTCGCACGCTACTACGAAGACGGCGACTTTATCTCCAAACGCCGCTACGGACGCCACGAAACCTACGCCGTCCCCTACAACGGCGAAGAGGTGATGCTCCACTGGGCAACGAAAGACCAATATTACATCAAAACGGGCGAACGCTTCAAAAACTATCGGTTCACCTGCAACGGCTACGCGGTTGCCTTTGAGCTGCGCAACGCCTCCACCGAGCAGAACAACAACCGCGGCGAGAAACGCTACTTCATCCTTGCAAGCAAACAGCCCGTCGTCTGGAACGCCAGCGCCAGCACCCTCACCTGCTTCTTCGAGTACCGCCCGCTCACAGAAGACGAGCAAAAAACCTATGGCAGCACCGAACAACAAAAGCCGCAGGAGAAACTCAACGAGGAGATGGCGCGCACCATTATAGAGCAGGTTCCCGACCCAACGCTACGCGCGCTCCTGCAACAGGCGGAACGCGACGGCGAACCAGCACGAGTGCTCAAACACCTCACACGCTTCACCCGACGCAACACCAGCGACTTCTTTATCCACAAAAACCTGCGCGAATTCCTTCAGCGCGAACTGGAGTTCTCCATCAAAAGCGAATGCCTGCTGTTAGACGAGCTCCTGAAAGCCCCCGACGCCCAGCTCGCCCAGCAACACCTCCAGCGCGGGCGCGTAATGCAAACCATTGGCAACCAGATTATTGATTTCCTCGCCCAGATCGAGGAGTTCCAGAAAAAACTGTTCGAGAAGAAGAAGTTCGTCCTGCGCACAGACTACTGCATCACAATTGGGCAGATTCCTGAACGCTTCTGGGACGAGATTCTGCAAAACGAGGCGCAAATCGACGAATGGCATGAACTGTACGCGCTGGACGACCTCCTGCGCAATGAGGGACTCTTCAACGGGGGAATCAGCCGCGACTTCCTTCGCCAGCACCCGACGCTCGTGGTGGACACCCGCCATTTCTCGGAAGAGTTCAAATGGCGCTTGCTGGAAGCGTTTGACGACCTGGACGACGCGATTGACGGCGTGCTGATTCACAGCGAGAACTTTCAGGCGCTGAACCTGCTGCTGGAAAAGTACCGCGAGCGCGTCAAGTGTATCTACATAGACCCGCCGTATAACTCAAAGACAACAGAAATTCTTTATAAGAATGATTATAAACATGCATCTTGGCTTTCACTAATGTACGATCGTATAGATTTATCTAAGACACTTTTGGTACATGATGGTGTGTTCGTTTGTGCTATAGATGAAAATGAGCAAGAGCGCTTGGGGTTACTTTTGGAGAATCGCTTCCCGCATATGGAACGCACTTGCGTAACGGTCGTTCACAACCCACGAGGGATTCAAGGCACAGGTTTCTCATATACAAACGAGTTTGCGTACTTTGTACACCGACAAGGACTTAGACTGGGAATGCTTTCTCTCGTAAACGAAAAAGCGAAGCCCCTAATGAAAACAGGGCGTGAGTCCGAAAGGAACACTGCCAAGAACTGTTTTTACCCAATCTATGTGAGAGGGAATGATATTGTGCGCATAGGCGATGTCCCTCCAGAAGACTATCACCCAGGACAACCCGCGAGGAAGTTAGAGACAGGAGAAATCGAAGTGTGGCCAATCTCACAAGACAACAAAGAGCGCAAGTGGCGATATGCCCGCCAATCCATTGAAGCAGTACGCGATAAGCTTGAGGTAAGGGCAGGTCGTGAAGGTTCGCCCGTAATTTATCTAGGGAAAGGAAAAGAGTCCTATAGAACTGTCTGGTCAGGTTCCGAGTTCAACGCCGCAGAATATGGTAGCACGCTTCTGAAAAATATCTTAAGAGATATTGATTTTCCATTTCCCAAGTCAATATGGACAGTTTTTCATAGTCTAAAGGTTAGCAACGTGAGTGAATGCGACTACGTCCTCGACTTCTTCGCAGGCTCTGGCACGACGGGGCACGCGGTGATTAATCTCAATCGCGCGGACGGCGGGCGGCGCAAGTTCATTCTGGTCGAGATGGGCGACTACTTCGATTCGGTGCTGGTTGCCCGCCTCAAAAAGGTGGTGTTTGCGCCCGAATGGAAAGACGGCAAGCCCAAACGCCTGCCCACGCAGGAAGAGATCGAGCGCACGCCCCGAATCCTCAAAGTCCTGCGCCTTGAATCCTACGAAGACGCGCTCAACAACCTCGAGCTGCGCCGCGAGCAGGAGGGACAGCAAGTCTTCAAAACCTTCGGCGATGAGTATCTCCTGCGCTATATGCTGGAGTTCGAAACGCAGGGTAGCCCCAGCCTGCTCGATATAGAGCAGTTCGAGGAGCCGTTTGAATACAAACTGAAAGTCTATCAGGGCGACGCGCTGGTGGAACACCCCGTGGATCTGGCGGAGACCTTCAACTACCTGCTGGGGCTGGAGGTCAGGCGCATGCGGGCGTTTGAAAACGGCGGTCGTCCCTATCGCGCCGTGCTGGGCGAGAAGGGGGGCAGGCGGATTGTGGTGGTGTGGCGCCCGCTGAAGGAACTGAGGGAGAACGAAGCCGCTCTGAAGGCGGATAAAGACTATATCGAGAAAACCATCCTGCCCGCGCTTCTGGGCGAGGGCGTGCGCCCCGACCAGCTCTATGTGAACGGCGTCTGCGCCGTAGAAACCGCCCAGCCGATCGAGCCCGAGTTCAAACGGTTGATGTTTGCGGGCACAGCGCAATAAGCGCGGGAGCGTTTTCCCGCGCCCCGACAGGTATAATCAGGCCACGAGCGTGATGGCTAGGCGGACGACGCAGGTATCTCGCAAAGTGGGGCAGCCAGGTTCCACGCCTCTGCTCCAGCACAGGCTGGTTCTGAACCGCTATCTGTGTCGCCTGCTGGGGGCTGACGACTTCAAAACCCTGCGCGAGAAATTGCACGACCTGCAGGAAGGCTGGACCGAAGAGGGGCACAGCCACTTCTTTTACGCCCTGCGCGGCATTCAGGGCGCCCCAATCCCCGAAGACAACCTGGCGCAATACGACCTGAACATCAAAGCGCACCTGGAGCGAATGAACCGCACGCGCACGCCCCCCGTGCAACTCAAATATTTCCAGTACCTCGCCGCGCTGTTTACCGAGATTTATCTGGACAGGTTTTTCAACGAGCGGGACGCCCTGCTCAACGCACTAAACAGGTTTCTGGAGGAAAACGGCTGGCGCGAGATAGACCCCTTCACCGAAAACGACCTCACCAAGCTGGCTTTCTGGATGGCGACGGGCAGCGGTAAGACGCTGGTGATGCATCTCAACCTGTGGCAGTATCTGCACTACAGCACGGGCAGAGTCGCGCACGATAACATCCTGCTGATTACTCCCAACGAAGGGCTTTCACGCCAACATCTGGAGGAGTTTCGCAAGAGCGGGATTGTGGCGCGCCATCATAGTGAGTCCGAGGGCGGGCTTTTTGGAGTCTCGAACAGCGAGCCTGTCGTGCGGGTAATAGAGATTACCAAGCTAACCGAGAGCAAGCGCGGCGGCGGGCTGAGCGTGGCGGTGGAATCGTTCGGCGCGAACAACCTGCTGCTGGTAGACGAGGGGCATCGGGGCGCCAGCGGCGAGGTGTGGCGTTCCCTGCGCGAGAAACTCGCCCGAAACGGCTTCACCTTCGAATACAGCGCCACCTTCGGACAGATTGTCAACGGCGCCGCCCAGAATAAACATCGCAACCTGCTCAACGAATACGCGAAAGCCATTCTCTTTGACTATTCCTACCCGCACTTTTACCACGACGGCTATGGCAAAGATTACTTCATTCTCAACCTGTCCAGCACGCTCGATAACGCCTTCAACGATTGGATGCTGGTGGGCAACTTGCTTTCGTTTTACGAGCAGTTGCTGGCTTACAACGAGAATCGCGAGGCATTGCGCCCATTCCACATCGAGAAGCCCCTGTGGGTGTTTGTCGGGCACAGCGTCACGGGGGGAAGCCGCCGCGACGACGAACAGAGCCTGACCGATGTGCAGGAGATAGTGGGATTTTTGCATCGGTTTCTCGGCGACAAAAACACCTGGAGCCAGCGAATAACACAGATCCTGAACGGGCAGTCGGCGCTGAAAGACAGCGACGGTAAAGACCTGTTTCACGATCGGTTTCCCCTTTTGCGCGAGAGACATCGCGCCGACGGCGAGGCGATTTACAACGCCATCCTGCAGACCGTGTTCCATGCCCGGGCGGGCAATGCCCTGCAAGCGGTGGAGCTGAAAAACGCCCCCGGCGAGATTGGCTTGCGGGCAGGAGCGACCTACTTCGGCGTGATTAACATCGGCGATGTGGCGGGGCTAAAGAAGCGAATCGCTGCTCAGGGGGTTGCCTGCACAGAAGAGAACATCGCTCGCTCGTTGTTTGAACGCATCAGCGACCCCGATTCGCCTGTGAACATTCTGATTGGCTCACGCAAGTTCATGGAGGGATGGGATAGCTTTCGTGTGTCCAGCATGGGGCTGATGAACATCGGCAAGGGCGAGGGTTCGCAGATTATCCAGCTCTTTGGGCGCGGGGTTCGCCTGTGGGGCAAAGACCGCTCGCTCAAACGCAGTCAGGCGCTGAACGCCGCCGACGCCCCGCGCAACATTCACCTGCTGGAGACGCTGAATGTGTTCGGCGTCCGCGCCAACTATATGGCGCAGTTCCGTGAATACCTCAAACAGGAGGGGATTGAAACCGATTTTGAGGAGGTTCGCATTCCCGTTCGGGTGCAGACCGACTTTCTCAAACACAATCTCCATGCGCCGCGTCTGCCCCAGGGAAAACGCTTCGAGGACGATTGCATCGTGGTGCTGGCGTGCGACGAATCCCTCACGGTGAGCTTGGACCTGCGCCCGCGCATCGAGAGCCTGCAGTCGGGTCAGGAGAGCGAGCGCATAGAACGCGCAGGCGGCGCAAATCAGGCGGACACGCTCAAAAAATGGGCGCCCCTGCTCAATTGGGAGCGCATCTATCTGGAAATGTTAGAATTCCGTCGGCTGAAAGGCATGCCCAATCTCAGCTTCACCCAGGCGGCCCTGCGCGCGATTCTGGAAACGGGCAACTATACGCTTCTCTGCCCTGAGGGGATGCTGAATCCGAAACAGTTCGCTGACCTGCGCCGTGTGGAGGAAATCGCTCTCAGCGTGCTGAAAAAGTATCTCGCCGCTTTTTACGATCGCAAACGCCGCGAGTGGGAGCGCCAGAACCTGGAGCTCGCCCCGCTTACTGAGGACGCCCCCAACCTTTGCTGGAGTGCCCCACCGCAATATACGCTCAGGATTGCGAAAACCCGTCAGGAGTTTCTGGAGCGCATTCAGGAGCTTCTGAATCAGGCGGATCGGCTCTACCAGCAAGAGGCGCAAGACTTTCCACATATCCACTTTGACAGGCATCTCTATCTCCCGCTCTTGCTGGCAGACGGGCGAATCGACTCCATGACGCCCCCAGGACTGGACGCAAACGAGGCGCAGTTTGTGCGCGACCTGCGCGACTATCTGCAAAAAAACGCAACTCGCTTCAGCGGAACGCAGGCTTTTCTGTTGCGGAACCTGACGCGAGGCAAGGGTATTGGCTTTTTCGATTCGCGATACGGCGAGGCGTTCTATCCCGACTTCATCCTGTGGGTTGTTGACGATTGCTCTCAACGGATTGCCTTCATCGACCCCCATGGGTTGCGCATGGCGCGGGGCAGCTTCAACGACCCCAAGATTCGCCTCCATCAGGAGCTGGAGGGGATGGGCACGAATCTGCCCACAACAGATGGCAAGCGCGTATTCCTGACCTCGTTTATCCTCTCCACCAGCCCCTTCAAGGAGATTCAGCGCACTTTTGGCACAGGGGAACATTCCAAAGAGGAGTTTGAAGCACACCATATCCTCTTCATGGAGAAAGCGGACTACCTCCGGAAACTGCTGGATAAGATAACCGCCTTGCCGCAGCCGATTGGAACAGGAGGGGTGTAAGATGTGGGCGGTATCGCCCCGAAAGGCAGAGCTACTGCCAGAAACGACAGAGGACTCCCTTTTCTGGCACGATGGCTGGTGGATGCTGGCGGCGTTCCACTGGAAGCCCCCGAAAGGGCTTATTCCCGATAAAGAGAGCGCCACGCTGCTGGTTTTCGTGAAGGCGCAGGATATTTCGCAGGCAGGGGAGCGAATTCAACTCTGGGCACGCCAGCAGGAGATACACGCCGAGCGGATTATAGAGACAGGCAACTGCGCGGGTGGACTGCCCATCGGCAAGCGAACCCTCCAGAACGACGCGCCCATTTTGTAAGCCGCGACAACTCAGGTTTCAATCCACACCCGCCCTTGGGGGCGGGTGAAACCAGGAGTGCGGAAGCCTGCGCTCCCGCACTCCGAAGAAGGGGTTAGCACCCGCTGCCGAAGTTGAACAGTACCGTCAGCAGGTCGGCATCGTCCACCACGCCGTCGCCGTTCACATCTTCAGCCAGCCCCGAACCCGTCTGCCCAAACGCGAACAGCACCGCCAGCAGATCGGCGTCGTCCACACAGCCGTCGCCGTTCACATCGCCCTCAGGTCCCGAAGGGCACGGCTCCACCGACACATACTGTTGACCAGGCACATAGGCCTCGTTGCTGAAGTCAAACGGGAACAGGTCAAACGGTGGGTTCGGGCAGCGCGACCATGCGACATTCGGGAACTGCTGGCTGGGACTGCCCACATTCAGCGCAGGCAGGGTCTGGTTGGACATGTAGGTGGCTAACTGCCCGTCGCCGCAGGCTTGATCCCACGCACCGCCTGTCAGCACCGCCAGAATCTTGATGGTACCTGTGGGGTTGCCCAGCGCGCTGAGCGGAATCGCCACCTCCAGCCCGGTGGTGGCTGTGGCGGGGTCGCCGATGTTGGCGGGGTCGCTGGTTACACCCAGCACATTCGAGTTATCGAACGCCGCACGCAAATTGATGCTATTGTCGCCACCCTGAGGCTCGTTCGCGCCCGTGCCGACTGCCACCGCGCCCACATAGGTGGACTGGTTGTTCACGAGGTCATGGAAATCGATATAGATATTATCGTTGCCCTGACCGTCATCGTAGCGGTTGATGCCGATAGCCCAGTCGGGCTTATGCTCAAAAATCACGCCGCTCATGCCCTGCACCGAGCAGTTGATACACCCGGTGGTCAGGCTGAAGGTGTTGCTGGTGTTGCGCCCCGTGTCGATGTAGAGGTGAATCGCATTCCCGTTGCCTTCCAGGTTGCCCGTGATGCCGATATACAGTACGCCGTTCACACAGCGGATGAAAAGCTGGTTCAGCTCCGAGCCGTAATTAACGCCTTCCACGTGGTCGCCAAAGCCCGTGTAGTTGGTCTGCGAAGCGAGGGGTGTGCCGAACTCCTGCGGAATATTGCGTCCATCGATGGTCTGCGCCATTGCCGTCGCAGCCATCAGCGCCCAAACAGCCGTCATCATCATTGAGCGTTTCATCGTTGATTACCTCCTTTCCCCCAGGAGGGGTGATTATATTATAGCACATTTCGAGAAATCGTATTCTCAAGGAGCTGCCTGTCGATACTGGCAGGAATCTCAGGTTCTGCCGGGAATTGGGAAGGCATGCTACAGTGGCGAGCGCGCTGGATCTGGTCGCAGGGCGAGCCTGCACCGCGCAATTTCTATTGGTGTGTTCGTAAGGAGTTCGAGCTTCCGCGCGCCTTTCGCAAGGTGCAGGTCGCCCTCAGCGCCGATACACGCTACCTGCTCTGGTTCAACGGGCGATTTATCGGGCACGGTCCCGTGCGCGCATTTCATGGACACTGGTACTATGACCTGCACGATGTTACCGAGCATGCCCAACCGGGTTTAAACGCAATCGCGGTGCTGGTGCATCACTATGGGGTAGGCACTTTTCAGTATGATTTTGTGCGGGGTAGGGGGCGTGGGGGGCTGATTGCGCAGGTGGACTGCGACGGCAAAACGGTTGCGGCGAGCGACTCGTCGTGGCTGAATGTGCCCCATCCCGCGTTCGAGCGCAGGACGGTGCGGATGTCGTGCCAGCTGGGGTTTGACGAGCATTATGACGCGCGGCGCCATATCGGCGACTGGACGATGCCCCGCTTCGACGACTACGAATGGAACGAGGCGGTGGAGATTGGCGAGGCGGGCTGCCCGCCATGGGGCGAGCTCCATCCGCGCCCCGTCCCGTTTTTGACTCTGGAGCCTGTTTACCCCCAGCGGATTCTGCGAACCCGCGTGGTGCGACCGCCTCGAAGCGCGTGGGCGTTTGACCTCAAGCCCCTGCTGGCGGAAGGCGACCTGACGGCGAACCCGCGCACGCTGGTAGGGATGATAGCCACCCTCCTCCGCGCCGAGACGCCCGCGACGGTGCGCCTCTGGAGTGTGCATCACGGCTTACGCCCGAACGATGTGCGCCTGAACGGGCACCCTGTGCCTGTAGAAGGGGGGCGCGCCACGCTCATGCTCACCCCAGGAGAACACCTGCTCACCATTAATGTATCGCGCTGGTATCACGACTGGTACTACTACCCCGTGCTGGACTGGGACGAGGGCGCGAAGATACAGCTCTTCAACCCCCTGATGGAGCGCGCAGACTACCCCTGGGTGGTGATGGGTCCGTTTGAAAGCGAGCAAGATTCGGAGTTTCAGGCGCTGTGGGGCGCGGCGACGCCCGAGGCGCTCCATCGCCACCGCGCGGTGCATGCGGTAGACCCCTTCTACAGCGCTCAGGCGAATGTGTTCGGTTTGACCACGCTTGCCACTCCCCTGTCTGAGGTTCCACGCGCGGAAAACTCCTTTGCGGGGATTCGGGGCGTGGACGACGCAACGGTCATCTATCCCCCTGAAACAGGCGATGTGGAGCTGTGTCTCGACTTTGGGCGCGAAGTGGTCGGCTTTGTGGAGCTGGAGCTGGAAGCGCCCGACGGCACGGTGTTCGATTTCAACGGCTTTGAGTATCTGGATCCCACAAACCCCGACCGCGTGCAGTGGACGAACGGTTTGAACAACACTTTTCGCTATGTGGCGCGGCGGGGCTGGCAGCGGTTCCGCTCCACCGTGCGGCGCGGCTTCCGCTATGCGACGCTCACTATCCGTTTTCCCGAAGGTGCGAAGGACCCCGTGCATCTGCGCGCAGTTCACTGCGTGATGAATGTGTATCCCTACGAAGCGCGTGGGGCGTTCCAGTGTTCCGACCCACTGCTGAATCGGATTTATGAGATTTCGCGCGAGACCGTACAACTCTGCTCTGAAGATACCTTCGTGGACTGCCCGACCTACGAGCAGACCTTCTGGGTAGGGGATTCGCGCAATGAGGCGCTCTTCGCCTACGCCGGGTTCGGCGATTATGTGCTGGCGCGTCGGTGCTTGTTGCTGGCGGCACAATCGCTGAATCGTTCGCCCCTTGTGGAGAGCCAGGTGCCCAGCGCGTGGGAGAACATTCTCACGGCGTGGGCGCTCTTGTGGGCAATCGCCTGCTATGAGCATTACCTGTTCACAGGCGACCGCGCCTTTGTGGAAGCGATTTTCCCTGCCATCCGCCAGCAGAACGAAAATCTGCACACGCGCTACATCAACAACGCAGGGTTGCTGGAGATTCGCGCGTGGAACATGCTGGACTGGGCAGATATGGACACCCCTGGCGAAGGTGTGGTGAGCCACCAGAACATGTGGCTGGTCAAGGTCTGGGAAGACACTGCAAAGCTGGCGGAGGTGGTGGGCGAGACCCTGCTGGCACAAACATGGCGTCAGTGGGCGCAGGAGCTGCGTCAAGCCATCAATCAGCACCTCTGGGTGGAATCACAGCACGCCTACACCGACTGCCTGCGCGCCGATGGACAGCCCAGCTCCGTGTTCAGTCAGCAGACTCAGATTGTCGCCTACCTGTGCGATATTCCCACCCCGGAACGCAAGCCGATTATTGAAGGCTATCTCCATCAGGCGCCTGAGCATTTTGTCAAGATTGGCAGCCCCTTTATGATGGCGTTCCTGCTGGAGTCGCTGATTCGGGCAGGGCATCGGCGCGAAGCATTAGCCCGCATGCGCGACGCATGGGGCATGATGGTGGCAATGGGCGCCGTTACATGCTGGGAAGTGTTCCCGCGCTCGCGTCCCAAAACGCCCTTACATGCCCAGGAAGTGGGCTGGTTCACCCGAAGCCACTGCCATGCATGGAGCGCCGCGCCTGTGTATGCTCTCCCCGCCTGCCTGCTGGGTATTGCGCCGCTGGAGCCGGGCTTCGCACGATTTCGGCTGGCGCCCGACCTCTGCGGACTGGAGTGGGCTTATGGAGCCTTTCCCACCCCGTATGGAATAATCGATTATGCGATGGCGATGCGAGATGAAAGGCTCTATCTCAAGCTCACTGTGCCCGAAGGCGCTCGCGCCGTTATCGGCGATGCCGAGTATGCAGCAGGCGTGCATGAAATCATCCTGTGAGGAACCTTTGGAATGTTTCGGCGTCACACACAACAGAGAGGTGAAAGCACTGTGAGGCGCACACGCCTGGTTGCGGTGCAGATGTGCATCAAGACGCACGACTACCGCTCGGTGGAGGCGTTTCGTGAGCGCGTGTTGGGGATTATGCGCGCCGTTCGCCAGCGCGTGCCCAAAGAACCCGTGCTGGTGGTGTTCCCGGAGGATGTGGGGTTAGGGCTGGTGTTCACGCAGGACTACGAGCGCGTGCGTACCAGCAAGACGATGGTGGAGGCGGGTTTCCGCCTGATGGAAAAGTACCGCCCGCAGCCGCCCGATTCGGAAGAAACCGTTTCGTTTCCAGCGATGGTGCGCCGCTTGCTGATTACGCTCAGCCCGTTCGTGGAGCGGGTGTATCATCAGGTTTTCTCGGAGGCGGCGAAGCAGTTTCAGGCGTGGTTGGTGGCGGGAAGTGCGCCGATTGCGCAGGGGGAGTGTGTGTATAATGTGAGCTATACCTATAACCCTGGGGGCGAACGAGCGCTGATTCAGCGCAAAATCAATCTCGTGCCGCTGGAGCAGGAGCTGGGATTGAACCTGTGCGCGGCGCCTCAGGAGCTGCCCGTTGTGGAGACGCCTGCGGGGAAACTGGGAGTGCTAATCTGTCTGGACGGTTTTCAGCATGAGCTGCTGGCGCAGCTGGTGCGTCAGGGCGTTAGACTGGTGGCGATGCCCTCGTTTAACCCCCTTCCCTGGACGCCCGAGCAGGCGCAGGGCTGGGAAGCGGGGCTATGGGCAGGCGTGCAGAAGTATCGGGGCGTGATCGGCATCAACCCGATGGGCGTGGGACAACTGTTCGATGTGATTGCAGAGGGGCGCTCTTCCATCGTAGCCCACAAGAGCGAGACGCCCGACGAAAGCGGCTACCTCCGCCGCGCCCAGACGAAGGATCAGGAGGAGATTCTGGTCTGGTGAAAAGGCTCACCCCTTGACAGGCAGGCGTCGGTTTGGGTATACTATAGATGTTCGTGCGGGCGTGGTGGAATTGGTAGACACGCTAGATTCAGGTTCTAGTGGGCGAAAGCCCGTGGGAGTTCGAGTCTCCCCGCCCGCACCATTGGAGGCGGCGTAGCTCAGCTGGTGAGAGCGACCGGCTCATACCCGGTAGGTCGGCGGTTCGAGTCCGCCCGCCGCTACCATTCTCATAAAACCATGCGTCGCGCTCAGAAGTTCTCATTACCGCCCGTTCGGCTCACGCATCTGGCTCGTCTGACCACCCCGCTCGGCATCTGGCAACATACGCGCTACGCTGAGCCGTGGGTGGAACACGGCTTCTCGATAGACGACCAGGCGCGTGCGCTTATTGTCGGCGTGTGGCTCTATCAGCTGCTCCCCAAACAGCCCGACTGGCTGGTCTGCGACGACCCCAGATTCCCCGAACAGCTGATAGAAATCTGCCTGCGCTATATCGAGCAAGCCCAGCTGCCAAGCGGACGCTTCCACAACTTCCGCGACGCCGAAGGGCGCTGGATCGATGAGATCGGCAGTGACGACTCGTTCGGGCGCACGGTGTGGGCGCTCCAGACCCTGCAGAAAGCGCTCCCTCACACGGAATGGGCGTCTCGCGCCCAGAAACTGCTGGAACTCGCTCTGCCCCACGCGCTCACCATCCAGCCCACGCGCTCCATCGCCTTCCTGTTGATGGAAGAGGAGGACCTGCCCCGCCTGCGCGCGCTGGGGCGCACCCTCGCCGAACGCTACCAGCAAACCCGCGAACCCGACTGGCGCTGGTTCGAACCCTTTTTGACTTACGATAACCCCCGCATCCCGCAGGCGCTCCTGTTAGCAGGATTGCGCCTGCAGAACCCCATATGGATTCGCATCGCTCGCGAAGCGTTCGAGTTCCTTGCCGAGACGACCTTCTCAGATGTGGGCTACTTCAACCCCATCGGCAGCGACGGCTGGTACTTCCGCGGCAGGATTCGGGCGCTATTTGACCAGCAACCTATCTGCGCAGGCGCCACGGTGGAAGCGTTTCTGGACGCATGGCAGGGTTTCGAGCGCTACGAACCGTTCCTCCAGCACGCCCAGCGCGCCCTGATGTGGTATCACGGCGATAACATCCACCAGATTGCCCTCTACGACCCCGAAACAGGCGCAGTATACGACGGCTTGACTCCTGTAGGAGTGAACCTCAACCGCGGTGCGGAGTCGGTCATCAGCTACCTGATGGCGCGCATCCGGTGGGAAGTCTATACCCGCTCCTGAAGCTCACGGAGCTTTTTCTGCAGGCTCGCTATCCGCACCCTCTGCCACAGGAG
Organism: Armatimonadota bacterium; assembly: GCA_037442385.1. Taxonomy (GTDB): domain Bacteria; phylum Armatimonadota; class Fimbriimonadia; order Fimbriimonadales; family GBS-DC; genus LDYB01. The sequence continues at coordinate 7,941 of JBBIQJ010000020.1, read as the reverse complement.
ATACCCTGAGATTCCAACCCACACGATGCCGATCACCAGTGCCAGAACGCTCTGCCAGTTCACGAATTTGTCCCTCCAGCGCAAACACCTGCATTCTCAGGCGATACAAGCCAAACGCCATCAGCGCGTACACCAGCACGCCGAAGTAAAATGTCGTACGATAATGAAAGTCCAGTGCCCCCTTCTGCGCCACCACATTGCTGGGGTGAAGTGACATCTCGGCGATGGCAGGAATGCGCGGAACGATGAAGATCAAGAGCGGCACGGTCAGCGCCGCGAACACAGTGTAGCCTGCACTCCGCAGAGGGCGCTGCGACTCGTCTTCAATCGAAGCACGCAGGGCAAAATAAGCGGCGTAAATCAGGAGCTGAATCGCGATGGTGGTCTGGCGGGGATCCCAGTGCCACGCCTTGCCCCACTGCTGCTGGGCGAACACCATGCCCGTCACGGTCGTCAGAATGCCGAACAGCAAACCGACCTCGTTGCACGCGCAGGAGCGCGCATCGTCCATCGGGTCGCGGCGTCGCAGGTAGCGCCACCCGAAGAAGCCCCCCAGCAGAAAGCAACCGACCGAAATAAACGCCGCAGGCACATGGAACACGATAATGCGGGCGGTTTCGGGTTCTTTGAACGCCTGCGCGGGGGGAACCCAAAGGTACGCCAGCCCCACCAGAGCCAGCATGCCCAGCCAGGCAAGCCATAGCGCAACGCGCATAACACCGGAATTGTACCCTATTGCCACCACTCCATGATGCGGGGAAAGGGATTCTCCGCGCCGGCGAGAATTTTTTCCAGCATCTGGGAGTCGAACAGCTGGCGGGTGAGTGTTTTCGCCTGACGCTCCAGAGCGTCGTGAATGAGCGACTGCAGTTCCCACTCCAGTTGCTCGCGCCGCCGCTGGCGCCATCCCCCTGTCTCCTGCTGGTACTGGCGATGCTCCAGCACATGGTCGACAACCTCGCCGACGCCTTTGCCGTTGACCGCTTCCGTGAGCAGAATGGGCGGATTCCAGCCTTTCGGGCGCCCCCCCAGCTCCAGCGCGTTTCGCAGGTCCAGCCGCATGCGCCCTGCCCCCTCGCGGTCAGCCTTGTTAATCACATACACATCGGCAATCTCAATAATGCCTGCCTTCATCGCCTGAATCACATCGCCCGCTTCGGGCACCAGCACCAGCACCACTGTGTCGGCGACATAACGCACATCCACCTGCAGTTGCCCTGCGCCGACAGTCTCAATCAGAATCAGGTCGTAGCCCGCGGCTTCCAGCACCCGCACGGCTGGCGGCACGCCGCGCGACAATCCCCCTATACTCCCCCGACTGGCAAGGCTACGAATGTAGACCTCTTTGAACTCTTCGTCAAAACGGATGCGGTCGCCCAGAATCGCGCCCCCACTGAAGGGACTGGTCGGGTCCACCGCCAGCACCGCCACACGGAACCCCCGCTGGGTCAGGCGCGGGATCAGTTGATAGGTGAGCGTGCTTTTGCCTGCGCCGGGCGCTCCCGTGATGCCCAGTTTATACGCATGCCCTGTATAGGGGAATAACTGCGCGAGCAGCTCCAGACGCTCTGGCGAGGAATCTTCCACCAGCGAGATGGCACGCGCAATCGCGCGGGTTTCCCGACGACGCACGCCCTCTACAAGCGAGTCTAGCGAAACACGCGGCATCGGCAAGGATTATACCTCGCCCCAAAACCCGCACCGTTTCCAGCCCTCCACGACGGAAAACTGGTGTATAATAGAGTGGAGGTTTACGAATGCGAAAGGGATGGCTTGTAATTGTTCTGGCAGGTCTGCTTGTGAGCTTGTTTGGACAAGAACCCTTGCGAACACTCACACCCGACTATGCGCCGGGACAGCTGATTGTGCAGTTCCGTCCTGAAATCACGCCGGGTGAGCGCGCGATGCTTCGTGCGCTGGTCAGTGCGCAACTCGTTGGCTACAACGAGCGGCTCGACTTTGAATACTGGCAGGTCAGTCCCTACGCCAATGTGCCCGCGCTTTGCGAGCAGCTCAAGCGCACAGGCTGGGTATTGCAGGCAGACCCCAACTATCGGCTGGAGCTGGCGTGGGAACCCAACGACACGCGCTGGAGCCAACAGGACGCCCTGCGCGTGATTCGCTGCCCGCTGGGCTGGGACTACTGGCGCGGCGACCCCAACTTCATCGCAGGCATTCTGGATACCGGCGTGTTGCGCACCCATTCCGATTTGCAGGCGCGCCTGCTGAACGGCTGGGACTTCGGCAACGACGACAACGACCCCAGCGACCCCTTTGGACACGGCACTTTCGTTACGGGAATCGCAGGCGCTGTTACCAATAACGGCACCGGGATTGCGGCGGTGTCGCCCGAAGGCAAAATCCTGCCCATCAAGGTGTTCACAGACGCGGGGCAAGGATACCTGAATGACCTGCTGGACGGGGTGAGCTATGCGATGACGCAGGGTGCGCATGTCATCAACCTCAGTCTGGGGAGCAACAGCGCAATGCCTTCGTTGGGGACCGCCCTGCAGAATGCGTGGAACGCAGGGGTTGTGGTGGTCGCCGCGGCGGGGAACAACAATAACACGAATCCCTTTTATCCAGCGTACTACACTGTTTGTATCGCGGTGGCGGCGTCGAATCTGGACGATACGAAAAGCAGCCTTTCTACCTACGGCGCGTGGGTGGATGTCGCGGCGCCCAGCGGGGATGTAACCAGCACCACTAGCAGCGGGGGGTACTCGCGCAGTACTAACGGTTATACTTCCTACGCCGCGCCGTTCGTAACCGCACAGGCGCTACTGCTGTACCCCCTCGTCGCGGACTCTCCCACAGACCGCTCCGTCGCGCGGGCGCAAGCCGTGCGCGAACTGATTGAAAGCACCGCTGTGCCCGTGCCAGGCAACTATGTGACGCATGGGCGCATCGATGTGGGCGGTTCCATTCTTAAGGCGCTGACCGTGCCTGTGCGCGGGCGCATCACCATCGCGGGCTATGTTGGCTCGTACGCGGGCAAAAGTGTGGAGGTCCTTGTGCGCCCGCTGAACAGCAGCACGACGCTGGCTTCTGCAACAGGCAACACCGACAGCACGGGCAACTTCGATATCGGCGTCTTTCTGGAGCCGAACCAGCTCGGCTATCGCGATTTAGCCATTCGCGCACAGGGCACGCTGACAAAGCGCGTGCCGAACATGCGCATGCGCTACCCCGGCATCAGCAATCTCAACTTGACTCTGACCCCAGGCGACATCAACGGCGATAATGTGATCGACGACGCAGACCTGCTCGCGGTGCTGTTCGCCTTCGGACAGACGGGTTCGAGCCTGGCTGAAGATGTGAACGGCGATGGCGCGGTGGACGACGCCGACCTGCTAACCGTGCTATTCAACTTCGGACAGACTGGCGAATGAGGCACTCTCAACTGGGACGCTGGGGCGAGGAGCGCGCTCTGGAATATTTACAAACCCATGGCTACCACATTCTGGAGCGCAACTGGCGCAAACGCGAGGGCGAAATCGACTTAATCGCCCAGAAGGAGGCGCTGCTGGTGTTCGTGGAGGTCAAAACGCGCCGCTCGCGTCGGTTCGGTGAGGCAGAAGAGAGTGTGGACGCCCGCAAGCAAGCCCAGCTCGCCGCCCTTGCCCAACGCTACCTCGACGAACACCCTGCGCTCCATTTTACCGCCTGCCGATTCGATGTGGTGGTGATCGACCTCACCTACTCCCCACCTCAGGTACGACATTACGAAAACGCTTTCTACCCGCCTTAGCCCTCTTCGCCCGTTGGCTCGTAGCGGATTAGCAGCGTTTCGGGGTCTACGGGCAGGTTATACTCCTCGATCAGCTGCATAATGCGGGCGTTCGTTTGCTCGATAATCTCTTCCACTTCGCGGTTGATCTGTTCCATGCGTTCCAGCAGGCGCAGGATGATGTCCACCCCTGCCAGGTTCACGCCCAGTTCCTGCGTGAAGTGCTGAATGCGACGCAGGCGTTCGATATCCGCCTCCGAGTAGAGGCGCTTGCTCCTGCCGACGCGGTGGGGTTTAATCAGCCCCAGCCGCTCGTAGAGACGCAGGGTTTGGGGGTGTAGCCCTGACATGCGCGCGGCGACGCTAATCAGATAGACAGGTTCCGTAGAGGGGGTATTTTTGCGATTTTTCACGCTTTCACCTCCTGTTGACGTAGCTGGCGCAGTTGCTCCAGCAGTTCGCGTTCGCGCGGGGTGAGCGAGCGCGGCACCACGATTCGGACGCGGGCATACAAATCACCCCGTTTGCCCTGCCCCAGTGGAATCCCCTTGCCTGCGAGGCGGAAGCGCGTGCCGCTCTGCGTGCCAGGGGGCACTTTCATCGTCACGGAGCCGTTGGGCGTGGGCACGCTGACCTCGCCGCCCAGAATCGCCGTCAAGTAGTCCACATCCACATCCACATAGAGGTCGTTGCCCTTGCGTTCGAAGCGACTGTCGGGCTTGATTTTGATGCGCAGGTAGAGGTCGCCCCGTTGCCCGTTGCTGCCGGGCAGTCCCTCGCCTGCGAGTCGCAGGCGTTGCCCTTCGGCGACGCCGGGCGGGATTTTGACGGTGATGGTGCGCGTGCGTCGTGCGACGCCGCTGCCGCCGCAAGTGGGGCAGAGCGCACTCACGCGCCCTGTGCCCTCACACTCGTCGCAGGGCATCTCCACGCCCAGCAGGCTGAACCGCTTGCGCCCGCGTCCGCCGCAGGCTGGACAGGTCTGCTGGTGGTCGCGTAGCTCCCCCAGCCCGCCGCATCGCGAGCAGACCTCCTCCAGATTGAGCTGCAGGGTGCGCGTCGCGCCATGAATCGCGTCCTGCAGGTCAATCTCCAGAGTCTGCTCGATATCGCGGGGTGGGGCGTGGAACCCCGTCGCTCGGAAGCTCCCGCCCCCGCGTAGCAACTGCTCAATAAAATCGGCAAAGCTTTCGAACCCGAAAGGCATGCCGCCGAAACCGCCCTCGGGCTGGAAGTTCTCGCCATATTGCTCGCGCATGCGCTGATAGGCTTGCCACTGCTCGCCGTAGCGGTCGTAGGCGGCGCGCTTCTCCGGGTCCGAAAGCACCTGATACGCCTCGTTAATCTCTTTGAACTTCTCCTCGGCTTGCTTGTCGCCGGGGTTGACATCGGGGTGGTACTGGCGTGCGAGCCGACGATACGCCGCCTTAATCTCTTTCTCGGTGGCGTTGCGCGGAACCCCTAAGATGGCGTAGTAGTCCTTATAGTCTCGCACGCCGCTTCACCTCCTGTTTTAGCGTTCCTCACGGAACTCCGCGTCGATCACATCGTCGCCGCCGGGCGGGTTTGTGTCCGTGCTGGTAGTGGTGGCGGTGCTCCCCGTTTCGGAGGCGACGCGCTGATAGAGCTGCTCGGTGATTCGATAGGAGAGGCTCTCCAGTTCGCTCATCAGGCTGGCGACGCGCTCGTGGTCTTGCGACTGAATTGCCGAGCGCAGGTCGCGAATGAGGGTCTCAGCACGCTCACGGTCGCTCGATGGAACCTTGTCCTGATGCTCTTTGAGCAGCCGCTCCACATCGTAGGTGAGCTTGTCTGCACGGTTGAGCATCTCGGCGCGTTCACGGGCGCGGCGGTCCTCCTCAGCGTGCGCCTCCGCCTCGCGAATCATGCGCTCCACCTCCTCGCGCGTGAGGTTGGTGGAACCCGTGATGCGGATGCTCTGCTGGCGCCCTGTGCCGAGGTCTTTCGCCGACACTTGCAGGATGCCGTTCGCGTCGATGTCGAAGGTCACCTCGATCTGGGGCACGCCAGCCGGCGCAGGCGGGATGCCGTCCAGATGGAACACGCCGAGCAGCTTGTTGTCGCGCGCCATCGGGCGCTCGCCCTGATAGACCCGCACCTCCACGCTGGTCTGACCGTCGGCGGCGGTGGTGAAAATCTCCGACTTGCGCGTCGGAATCGTGGTGTTGCGCGGAATCAACACCGTGAAGATGCCGCCCTTGGTCTCAATCCCCAGCGAGAGCGGAGTCACATCCAGCAGCACGATATCCTTGACTTCGCCCGACAGCACGCCTGCCTGAATCGCCGCGCCGACCGCGACCACCTCGTCGGGATTGACCCCCTTGTGCGGCTCTTTTCCCGTAATCTGGCGCACCATCTCCTGCACCTTCGGGATGCGCGTGGAGCCGCCCACCAGCACCACCTCGTCCACATCGGTGGGTTTTAGCCCCGCGTCTTCCAGCGCACGGAACATCGGTCCTTTGAGGCGCTCGAACAGATCGGCGCACAGCTCCTCGAACTTGGCGCGGGTGAGCGTCATATCGAGGTGCTTGGGACCGCTGGCATCGGCGGTGATGAAGGGCAGGTTGATGGTGGTGGTCGTTACGCTGGAGAGTTCGATTTTGGCGCGTTCGGCGGCTTCCTTGAGGCGCTGCAACGCCTGACGGTCCTGGCGCAGGTCGATTCCGTGTTCACGCTTGAACTCGTCGGCGAGATAGTCCACAATACGCTGGTCGAAGTCGTCACCGCCGAGGTGCGTGTCGCCTGCCGTCGACTTGACCTCGAACACGCCATCGCCCACTTCCAAAATTGACACATCGAAGGTGCCGCCGCCTAGGTCAAACACCAGAATCGTCTCGTTGGACTTTTTGTCCAGCCCATAAGCAAGCGCGGCAGCCGTCGGCTCGTTGATGATGCGCAACACTTTCAACCCCGCAATCTCGCCCGCGTTTTTGGTGGCGGTGCGCTGGGCGTCGTTGAAGTAGGCAGGCACGGTAATCACCGCCGCCGTAACGGGTTCGCCCAGATACGCCTCAGCGTCTGCCTTGAGCTTTTGCAGGATCATTGCCGAAATCTCTTCGGGGCGATAGGTCTTATCCGTGGCGGGGAGATACACGGCGGCGTCGCCTTTGCTGTCGGCGACCACTTTGTAGGGCACGCGCTTGCGCTCTTCTTCGACCTCATCGTAGCGTCGCCCCATAAAGCGCTTGATAGAGAAGATAGTGTTTTCGGGGTTTACGATTGCCTGACGCTTGGCAGGCGCGCCGACTAGACGCTCGCCTGTCTTGGTGAAGCCCACCACCGAAGGGCATAAACGCCCGCCCTCGGCGGTCGGAATCACCACCGGCTCGCCACCTTCCAGCACCGCAATCACCGAGTTGGTCGTTCCCAGATCAATACCCACAACTTTTCCCATAGGTTGTTCCCTCCGTCGCTCGATTTTCGGTTTCGCAGAACGCTTCTGTGCAGAGTATACCCGATTTGCACGCAAAAAGTTCCCGTTTGCTGAGCCCTTAACTGATATTTGTCTTGAGTATGCCCTTGTCAAACCATGCCCCCTCTGAAGCGATTCTGAACCTCCCCCAGAATCGCCAAAATTTGACTCATGAGTCAGGGGGGTTCGAAATTGGCGATTGCAATTCAGGTTCAAAATGGGGTAAAATTGGCGCGTAGGGTCCCGAAGGACCGCCCTTGTGCAAGGGATTGGGTTTTGAGGATGTCGGTGTTGTGCCTGACGGCTGAAGCTGCTCTGTTGCAAAGAAGAGAGGATTCGAGAACAGCACGCGGGAACCATGTCCGTACGCGCATCAGGAGGGGCACGGTCGCCGCGCCTCACGCGGCGACATGAATCGTGCCGCGAGGTGGAGCGCGAATCCTTGCGACAGATCGGGCTCTTCCCCCAGATTTCGGTGCTGTGCCTCTGCTCTGTGGGTGTCCACTTATCTCCTGACTGTTTCTACAACGGCAGGAATATAGGCGGAGCCAATGTATATTTTGTTGTAGGTGGAGGCAGATTATGAAAAAGCGTTTTCCTGAATGGGTGAGCCTTTTGTTCGCTGGTTTACTGGCGAGCTGGGCTTTTGCCCAGCCCTCGAACCCGTTGCCTCAGGACGGCTTCGAGTCCCTGCCGTCCTCTGACCAACCCGTTGAGTTTGTGCCCGGCGAACTGGTCGTCGGGTTAGACCCGGTGGAGCCGAAGGCGTTGCCGATGC